>JAYRMX010000064.1:0-5768 GCA_041912475.1 Myxococcota bacterium | reverse complement strand
GGACCGGCGCTCACTCCAGGGCGAAACCGATCGCGGATCTACTTCGCCTTCTTCTTCACCTTGACGGGCATCCCCTCGACGATCTCGTACTCGACGACGTCGCCGTTCGTGAGGTTCTCCGCGACGACGTCGGCGGCCTTGACCTCGTACGTCTTGCCATCGGCGCCCTTCAGCTTCACCACCTCCTCCGTGACGGCGACGATCGTCCCGGCCGCCTTCTCGGCAGCATGGCTCGCGCCTGCGGCGAAGAGCGAAGCCCCCAGCGCGAGCCCCAGTGCCACCGCCAGTCTCTTCATCATGTTCGAAGCTCCTTTCGTGCTCGGATCGGCGGGACCGACTTCCCGCCGCATCGCGAGCTCGGGCGCCATGGAAACGCGGCCCGTTCGCGAAAACCTGCCCCGTCGCGCCATGGCCGCCGTACACTGCCGGCGGCGCGCACGGCGATGGCGCGAGCGGGCAAGAATCGAGCCCGGCGGTCCCGCATCTCTCCCGGCTCCGCACGCCGCGGCGGCCGCCCTTCGCCCCACCCTTCGCGTGTCCACCAGAAAGGACGAACATGACCCTCGTGCTCCGCGCCGCTCTCGGCGCACTCGCTGCCGGCCTCGCCTTCTCTGTGCCTGCGGTCCCCGCGCGCGCGCAGGCGTTCGAGACGCCCCCGACGCTCGCCGCGGCGGAGGCCGCGCCCGCGCGCCTGCTCTCGGCCCCGGGCCTGCGCGTCGCGCCGCAGGTGCCCACCAACGGGATCACGACCGAGTTCACGATCCAGTCGGACGCAGGGACGTTCACGGCGCTCGGCGTGCAGACGCTCGCGCTCCGGGAGTCGGAGATCCCGGCGATCGTTCAGCTCGATCAGTCGAGCAAGGCGGGGACGTTCCTCGAGGCCGCGGGCAGCACCGCCGTGCGGCCGCTCGAGTCGGCGGCGCAGATGATCTCGAGCCCCGTCGAGACGGTCCAGGGCCTGCCCGGCGGTCTCGAGCGCTTCTTCGACCGCGTCTCCGCCGGCGCGCAGGCGATCGCGACCGCTGCAACGAACACGAACACCGACGTCTCCGCACGGGGCGAGCAGGTGGCCACGATGTCCGGGGCCGCCGCGGCGAACGCGCTCGGCTACAACCTCGAGCTGCGCCAGCTCGCGAAGCAGCTCGGCGTCGATCCCTACACGTCGAACCCGGTGCTCGCGAAGAAGCTCCACGAGTTCGCGAAGGTCGCGTTCGCCGCGCACGTGGCGACGAATACGCTCATCTCGGTCGCGGTCCCCGTGTCGATCGCGATCACGGGGACGAACGTCACGCGCGACCTCGTCTACGACACGCCGTCGGGCGATCTCCTTGCGCGCAACGCATCGGCGCTCGCGGCGATGGGCGTCGGCGACGACGCAGTCCTCGCCCTGCAGCAATCGCCCGCCTTCACGCTCTCGCTCCAGACGGAGCTCGTCGACGGCCTCCAGCGCCTGTCCGGTGCGACCGGCAAGCCGGACGTGGTGGCGCTCGCCGCGACGCTGCGGAGCGCCGATCAGGCGCTGTTCCTCGTTCGCGCGCTCGGCATGCTCGGCCGGTACCAGCGGGAGGTGGCCCCCGTGACGGGCCTCACGGCGGTGCGGATCGTCGCGGCCACCGACATGAACGGCGCGCTCGTGCTTCCGGCGCCCGTCGATTACGTGTCATGGACCGAGCGCGTCGCGGGCTTCGCCGAGCGCCCCGACCTCGCCGCGCCGCAGCGCAGCGTCTGGATCAGCGGCCGGATGACGCCGCGCGCGAAGGCGGGCTTCGAGGCGCTCGGCTGGACGGTCCGGGAGCGCGTCTCGGACGTGCCGTAGCAGGGTCCGCGCCATGGCCCTTCGTGCCGGCGAAGATTGCGTGCGGAGCGAGCGCGGCGGCGGTCCGGGGCCGCCGCGCGCGGCCGCTCGCTCCTCGCGATCCTCTACTTCCTCTCGACGGCCGTCGAGGTTCCGCCCGCGGACCTCGCCGCGGGCCTCGTGACGGCGACCCGCGATCCGGCCGGCATGCCCTTCGACTGGGCGGCGCTCAGCGGGCCGCTCATGACGATCCACTCGGGCGACGCGCATCCGGAAGGCGCCTGCGTCGCCGTACCCTACCGCGGCCACGGGTTCTACATCGCTGACGACGACCGCACGTCGAAGTCGACCTTCGGCTTCATGAACCTGCTCCTCTCGCTTCAGTCCGCATCGAGCAAGGGCAAGTCGCCGCTGCTCACGATTCCGGTCGGTCCGTGACCCGGCTCGATCGCCGGAGGAGAAGACGAACCTTGTCCTCGATCGCCCCTGCGCCCTCCGTCGAACGTTTCTCGCGTCTGCAGCGTGCGGTCGCGATCCCGGCGCTGGCGCTGCTGGTCGCGGCGGCGGGATGCGCGACGCCGCGCGCTCGGGTCGACGCCGCCGCAGCCCCGCTCTCGGCCGTGGCGGCCTCGGAGGCGGCGCCGGGCGCCGCGGCCGGCGCCGAAACGCCGCACCGTGGCGGCCGCTCCGAGGAGGGCGCGCCGCCGGAGAAGAAGTCGCTCACG
Source organism: Myxococcota bacterium (assembly GCA_041912475.1). Classification (GTDB taxonomy): domain Bacteria; phylum Myxococcota_A; class UBA9160; order UBA9160; family UBA9160; genus MYXO. The sequence continues at coordinate 3,248 of JAYRMX010000064.1, read as the reverse complement.
GAGTTCAACAAGGAGCTCACGAATCCGGTGAGCTCCCTGTGGTCGATCACCTTTCAGCAGAACAACTACCTCGTGAGCCCGAGCCCCGGTGGCGGACTCCGCTACAGCGGGAACCTCCTCTTCCAGCCCGTTCTCCCGGTCTCGATCAACGAGGACTGGAACCTCATCACGCGGCCGGTCGTCCCCGTGTTCGTGAGACAGCCGCATCCCGAGCCCGGCGCCGCGGCGCACGTCGAGTCCACCACCGGGTTCGGCGACGTGACGCTCCTGCAGCTCGTCTCACCGAGCCCGAACCTCGTCGGTGACTGGCTCCTCGGCCTCGGCCCGTCGTGGATCTTTCCGTCGGCCACGTCCGACTTCACCGGGCAGGGCAAGTGGCAGGTCGGGCCGGGCGCCATCGCCGGCTACCTCTCCGAGAAGTGGATCGCGGGGGCGCTCGTGCAGGACTGGATCTCCTATGGAGGCTCGGGAAGCCGCCGGACCAGCTCGATGAACCTCCAGCCGGTGCTCGCGTACTTCCTCCCCGATGGCTGGAGCGTCGGGTACTCGGGCAACGTGCTCGCCAACTGGGAAGCGAAGGGCAGCGACGTCTGGACCGTTCCGCTGGGCCTCTCCGTCGCGAAGGTGGTGAAGGTCGGTCCGCTCCCCATCCGCATCGCCCTCGGCGGGCAGTACATGGTCGTGCAGCCCGAAACGTACGGGCAGCGCTGGAACGTGCAGGTCACGCTGGCGCCGGTGCTGCCGAAGCTCATCCGCGGAAACCTCACCGAGCCGAGCGGACTCGAGTTCGGCCTGCCGAAGCGCGGGGCGGGCGCGCCGTGACCCGGGCGCTCGCTGCGGCCCTTGCGCTGGCCCTCGCGGCGGCGGCCCGGCCCGCGAGCGGCGCCGACGCGGACCTCGCTGCGTCGGAGATCAGCCGCGACGTCGAGAACCCGCTCGGGCGCGAGTGGTTCGTGAAGCTCCAGAGCAACACGTACCTGCTCGACGCCGGCGACTTCTCGACGCACCGGCTCGAGCCGACGCTGAAGATCCAGCCGCGGATCTCGGTTCCGCTCACCGGCGACTGGCTCCTCGTCACGCGCCCGAGCTTCGTCGCGTTCGAATCGAAGCCGTACGAGAACGCCGCGAACGAGCTCGCCCGCGCCGAAGGCATCGGCGACCTCGAGCTGCCGATCGCGCTCGCGCCCGCCCTCGGCCCCTCGTGGATCGCCGGCGCGGGGCCGACGTTCGTCCTGCCCACCGCATCGAACCGGGAGACGGGCCAGGGCAAGTGGCAGGCCGGGCCGGCGGCCGTGGTCGGCTGGCAGAACGAGGACTGGCTCTTCGCGCTCTTCGCGCAGCAGTGGTGGTCGTTCGCCGGGTCGAGCGAGCGGAGCCGCGTGAGCCACCTCGAGGTGCAGTACTTCCTCACCCGGTATCTCGACGACGGCTGGAGCGCCGGAATGTCGCCGACGATCTCGGTCGACTGGAAGGCCGCGAGCGGACAGCAGCTCACGTTCCCGGTCGGGCTCGGCGCGAGCAAGGTCGTGAAGCTCTCGGACGGCTTCTCCGTCAAGCTCTCGCTTCAGCTCGAGTACATGCCGATCCATCCCGACGAGCTCGGACGCGAGGCGAACGTTCAGGTGACGCTGACGCCGGTGGCGCCGCAGCCGTTCGACCGGCCGATCTTCGGCGCGCGCAGAGCGCCCGCCGCGGGGGCGCTCGCCGCGCAGGCGGAGCCGGCGCTCGCTCAGCCCCCCGCCGCGGCCTTCACGAATGCGACGACGTCGCCGTCCGAGACGGGCGTTCGCATCCCGCGCCGGTAGCTCACGAGGACGCCGTTCACGGCGACCGCGGCGCGCTGCGCGAGCGCGTCGAATCGCTCTCCCCGCTCGCCGAACCGCTCGCGCAGCGACCGCGCGACGTCGGCGACCGTCCGAGCTCCCTCGATTTCGACGCGGTCGGCACCGAGCGTCTTTCGCATCTCGTAGGTGAGCTGGACGGTGACGGCCACGGCGCTACGTCCTCACTTGCAGGCGGCGCAACGTCGCCGGCAGGGGAACGCCGTCCGCGCTCCAGCCGCGCTTCTCGTAGTAGCGCGGAAGCAGGCGGCGCAGCGGGTGCCCCGCGGTCATGCCCGGGAAGGTGGGCTCGTCGAGGATCCGCGGCGGCAGCGTGTCGTCCTTCGCCGAGAGGCCTTCCCGCAGGTTGTACATGCGCTCGAGGTTGAAGATCCGCGCGCCGATCTCCTGGACGTGACCGGACGAGAACGTGGTACCCGTGATGAACGTGAGCCACTTCTCCCACCAGAGCACGGGCTTGCCCTTGATCCCCATCGCGCCGCGAAGCAGCGCGCCCGGCGTGTGCTCGAGCGCGAACGAGAGCGCGCGGTGCTGCCACGATCCCGGAGAGAGCGCATGCACCTGCTTCGGGATCATCCCGTAGGTCGAGAAGATGCACAGCACCATCGAGTTGATCGTGCACGCGAGGTTCTGCTGCACGATCGGGATGTCGGCCTTGAGGCGCAGGCTGTGCGGGTCGATCGTCAGCGGCCCGACCGATTCGAGATACATGCTCGCGCCCTGCACGTGGCAGCCGCCCCGGTTCGTGGTCGCGTACTCGACGCCCTGCGCGTACGAACCGCGCGGGTCGTAGGCCGAGAGCTCGAGCCCCTTCACGTGCATCGCGAACGCGTGCCCGCCGTGGCGCTCGGCCATGCGTTTCGTGCCGTCGGCGAGGTCGGCGCCGAGGCCGCGGCGGTGGCCGATGTCCCGGATCAGCTCGGTGATGCCCGCCGGGTCGCCAAAATGGATCTTCGCGTCGAGCATGCCGCGCTCGGCCAGCTCCATGGCGAACGAGATCGTCGCGCCGAGGCTGATCGTGTCCATCCCGAGGTCGTCGGCGTGGTAGTTCCACTCGGAGACGCGCTTCAGATCTCCGATCTCGAGGTTCGAGCCGAGCAGCGCGAGCGTCTCGTACTCCGGGCCCTTCACGCGGCCGACGCCCTCGACGTTCACGTCGCGTCCACACGTGACGGGGCAGTGGATGCAGCTCGACCGGACGCCCTCGAGCCCGTGGTCCTCGAGGTACTCGCCCGAGATCTCCATCGCCTTCTCGAAATGGCCCTTCTGGAAGTTGCGCGTCGGGAGGATGTTGCGGGCATTGGTCGTGTTGACGATCGCGCCCGTCCCGAAGCGCTTCATCGACTCGCCGAGGACGGGATGGTCCTCGAAGAGCTTGCGCACGTACTTCGTGTACTCGCGGAAGGC
>JAYRMX010000063.1:0-20479 GCA_041912475.1 Myxococcota bacterium | reverse complement strand
GTCGTCGAGCAGGGCGTTCATCGACGTGACGAGCGGGATGAGCTCGCGCGGGCCGGTCTCGGGCAGGCGCTCGCGATCGCCCGCCCGGACGGCGTCGAGGGCGCGGGCGAGGCGGGAGACGGGCGCGAGGCCGAAGCGAACCTGGAGCACGACCGCGGCGACGAGGCCCGCCGCGAGCGCGCCGAGCGAGAGCGCGAGCAGGCCGTCGAGCCGCGCGATCGCGCGCCGGGTCTCCTCGTCGTCGGCCGCGATCGCGACGCGAATCGAAATCTCGCCGCCGGAGGGCGCCGGCTCCTGCAGCACGACGCGCTCGGCGACGAAGCGAAGGCGCTGGCGGCGCGGGCCCTCGATCCATCCGCGGGATTCCCCGGCGCCGTCACCGGGCGCGGTGTCGCTCGCGCCTCGGTTCGCGGCGCTCGCGTCGTCGCTCCGCGCGCGGTCCGCCACGCTTCGTTCGGCCTCGGCCGGCAGCGCGAGCCGCGCGTCCCACAGCGATCGAGACGCCGCGACGACGCGGTCCGCAGACTCGATCTGCCAGTACAGGCCCGAGAAGATCTGATCGAAGCGCGGGTCGCCGAGGCCGCGCGCGAGCGCGACGCCGCCGCCGGGCTCGGCTCGAACGGAGGCGACGAGCGCGTGCAGCCACGCCTCGAGCCGCGCGTCCTCGGCGGCACCGAGCGCGCTGCGGAAGGCGAGCGCGAGCGCGAGGCCGCCGCCGGCGACGGCGAGCGCGATCCACGCGAGCGAGACCAGGACGAGTCGGCGCGCGAGCGAGCCGCGTTCGAGCACGCTACTCGCCGATCGCCACGAGGCGGTAGCCGCGTCCGCGCAGCGTCTCGATCCGCTCGCGGCCGATCTTGCGGCGCAGCCGCGCCACGACGACGTCGATCACGTTCGAATCGGGGTCGAGATCGCGCTCCCAGACGTGCTCTCGCAGCTCGCTGCGCGAGACGATGCGGTCCGTGTGGTGCGCGAGGTAGCCGAGCAGGCGCCACTCCTGCGCCGTGAGGTCGAGCGGCTTGCCGGCGAGCGAGGCCCTTCCGGCGTGCGTGTCGAGCCGGAGCGCGCCGCACGAGATCTCCGGCGACGCGAGGCCGCGGCTTCGCCGAACGAGCGCCTTCACGCGCAGCACCACCTCGCCCATCTCGAACGGCTTCGTGACGTAGTCGTCGGCGCCCGCGCCGAAGCCAGCCTCCTTCTCGGTCCAGCGGCTTCGCGCCGTGAGGATGAGGACGGGAAGCGCGATCCCGCGCTCGCGCCAGCCGCGCAGCAGCGCGACGCCGTCGCGGCGCGGAAGGCCGAGGTCGAGGACGGCGGCGTCGTACGGCTCGGTGCGCGCGAGAAAGTCCGCGCGCTCGCCGTCTGCGGCCGTGTCGACCGCGAAGCCGGCGTCACCGAGCGCGGCGGCGACGCGCGCTGCGAGCTCGGGCTCGTCCTCGACGACGAGCACCCTCATCGCCCGTGCCCTCGTCGCCAGCCGTGGCTCTCGCGCTCGAGGAGCTCGCCCGTCCGGGCGTCGAACTCGAACTCGAGCATCCGGCCCTCCGGGCTGCGCCACTCGATCTCGTAGATCTGCCGGCCGTGGTGGTCCTCGAGCTCGGCCTCGACGAAGCGACCTTCGTAGTGTGCTTCGAGGAAGGAGACGATCGACTCGAGCGTCACGATCTGTCCCTCTCGCACGCCCTCGCGCGCCTTCGCGGCGCCCTCGTCGGCGCGCGCGGCGGCCGGCGGCGTGGCCGCTGCGAGAGCGGCGCAGAGGAGGAGGGTGAGTCGCCTCATGTGCGAAGGCTAGGCGCGGCCGGCGCGGCATTCCATGAGCGGCGGCGAGCCGCCGCCGCTCGCCGCGCAGGGCCGCGCGGGAGTCGCGTCCGGAGCGGGTCGTCGCACCGGGCGACCGCGCCTGGGGCGGTCGCCCGGCGGCATCGTGCGCTCACTTCGGGATCGAGATCCGGTCCTCGTCGAAGTTCCCTTGCTCGGCGCCGGTGTGGCACGCGCCGCAGTTGGCGACGCTCCCGACCGCGGGCCGGCTCCAGACGGATGGACGCACCTCGCGGTGCTCGCGCGCGATGAACGGCACCTCGCTGATCCGCAGCGGCGCGGCGCCGCCGACCGAGCGCAGCACCTTGCGCGAGAGCGGGTGCGTTCCGGCCTCGGCGGCGTTCGCGGTGAGCCACGCCGTGAGCGCTGCGGCCGACTGCGGATCGAGCTCCGCATTCTGCCCGAAGTGCCGGTCGAGCTCGGCCATGAGGGCGCGCCACGAAGCGGCCGGGAGCAGTCCCGGCGGATACGCCATGTGGCACGAGCCGCACTCCTCGCGGTAGCGGGCCTCGCCCGCAGAGACGGGGGCGCCTGCTGCGGGCGCAGCGGCCGGCGCTGCGGCCCGCGGAACCTGCGGCGTCGCAGGCGCGGCGCCGAGCGGCACGAGCGGCGCGGGCTGCGCTCCGCGTTCGTGCTCTCCTTCGTACTCGTAGCCCCCGCTGCGCTCGCCCTCCTCGTCTCGGTCGGCGCGCACCGGCGTCGCGGTCAGGATCGCGGCGGCGAGCAGCGCGAAGACTCCGGCCATCGTGGCGACGGTGCGGCCGCGCGTCATCGCGCACCTCCCGCCGCGAGGGCGAAGGCCGTGAAGTCGGCCTTCTCGGCGGGCGTGCACGTCCGCCCGAGCACCTGCTTGCAGTTTCGCCCGAACCACTTCTCGGTCTTCGCGAGGTCGGTGAACCGCTTCGGGTTCGCCGAGGGCGCGAGCGGCTCGACCACCTTTCCCGCCGGGCTGCGGCCGGACTGCCGAGGGTCGTCGGTATGACACGTCGCGCACGAGACCGGCTTTCCGTCCACGACGTGCTCCGTTCTGTACAGGGTCTCGCCGCGAGCCGCGCTCGGCGCGAAGGCCGGATCGGCCGCGCGCGCCTCGCTCGCATAGCCGTCCAGGAGCGCGGCGGGCTCGGCCGCCTCCGCGCTGCCGGGCAGCAGTGTCGCGAACGCGAGCGCGGCTGCGATTCCGAGGAGCGCCGCCGCAGCGAGGCGCGCGCTCCGGGCCCACACGCCGGCTTCGGGAAGAGCCGGGGCTTGCGCACGCTTGTAGCCCGTCACCATCGCGAGCGGAAGGTTCTGCCGCTCGATCTTCGACGAGACGAGCACGCCCGCGACGTGCGCGGCGATCATCCACGGCAGCAGCTCGGCGAGGCCTTCGTGCAACTCCTTGACGGCGTCCGCGACGCCTTCGGAGATCCACGGCGAGAGCGGCCCCTCCCACTCGGGGCCTGCGTAGGTGACGACACCGGTGAGCGTGATGAGGAGCAGGACGCCGAGCATCGCGACGACCATGAGCGCGCCGATCGGGTTGTGACCGAGGTGCGGCTCGGGCTCGCCGCGCAGGTAGCCGCGCGCGTAGCGAACGAGCCCTGCCGGCGAGGGGACGAAGTCCGAGAACCGGGCGTGGCGGCTCCCGAAGAATCCCCACGCGATCCGCGCCACCACCAGCGCGAGCACCGCGAGCCCGAGGCGCGCGTGCCAGGAGACGAAGTCCTCGTCCTCGCTGGTGAGAAAGAGGCCGACGATCAGCAGCGGCAGCGCTGCGTGGAAGAGCCGTACCGGCAGGTCCCAGACCTTGATGCGTTCCATGTTCGTCCTCCCCGCCCGCTTCTCGCGAGCGTGGAGGCAGCCTACGGCCCGTACATGACGCGAAGATGAACGGCGAGCGCCGGCTCCGCGCTACGGGGCGCCGCCGGCGACCCTCCGGCGCGGCCGGTCGGCTTCGCTTCGCCGGTGCGCGCCGGTGCCCACCGGAAGCCGGTTGATCTCGGTGAGGAGCTGGACCAGCGGAATCATGTGGGCCGAGAGGATGGGCTTTCCGCTGGTGAGGATCGCGACGGAGATCTGCCGCGACGGGTCGGCCCAGGCGAAGATGTTCGTGAAGCCGAGGTGGCCGAAGGCGCGCGCCGAGTTCGGGCCGAAGATCCCGAACGGGCTGTCGCCGAGCATGAGGCCATCCGCGTAGCGAAGCGGCGCGAGGAGCGTCAAGTCGATCTCGCGGTAGCTCTGCTCGTTGGTCGCATGGCGAACGGTGCGCGGCTCGAAGACGCGCGCGCTGCCGAACTCTCCCTCGCGGAGCAGGCACTCGTAGAAGGCGCAGAGCTCCCACGCGTTCGAGACCACGTTCGCCGACGGGACGACGCCGGTGAGGAACCGCGGATCGCGCGCGATCTCGAGCAGATCCGGCATGCTCGCCCCGAGCGCGCGGCGGAAGAAGTACGAGAGCGGCGGCAAGACGGGCGGACCCGTGAGGGCGTCGCGGGCGACGAGCGGAAGGTCCTCGGGCCGGACGCCGTAGCGCATCCAGCGCAGTCCGAGCGGCTTGCAGATCTCGCGCTCGAGGACGGCGGCGATGCTCTCGCCGGTCGCGCGCCGCACCACCTCGGCGAGCACGAAGCCGCCGCTCACCGCGTGATACTGCACGAGCGCGCCGGGCCGCGAGTTGCGCGGCATGCGGGCGAGGATGCCGATCACCCGCGCCGGGTCGCCGAGCAGCTCGAGGTCCATCGCTTCGGGCGGAAGGTTCGGGATGCCCGCGCGGTGCGTGAGCACGTGATGGATCGTGATCCAGCGCTTTCCTTCACGATCGAACTCGGGAACGTAGTCGCAGACGCGGTCCTCGAGATGGAACGCGCGAAGCTCGTCGAGCTTGTGGATCACCATGGCGGTGACGGCCTTCGACGCCGAGTAGAGCGTGAAGGGCGTGTCGAGGTCGACCACGCGCTGCTCGGCGCCGGGCGGATCGTCCGGCGCGTTGCCGTGGCTGTGGCCGATGGCGCGGTGCAGGATCGGGACGCCGTGGCGGCGGATGCAGACCTGGATCGCAGGGTGCGTTCCCGTGCGATAGAGCTGCTCGACCGCGTTCCAGATGCGCTCGACCGCGGCGCGCGGCGTTCGGGCCTCGCGGGGGTCTTCCTCGGACCCGATCGTCGTGACGCCGCCGAGATCGCGGGGCACACGGCAGCGCGCGACGAAGGGAAGCGGGATCCGCGAGAGCAGGGAGAGGGGGTTCATGCGCAGAGGATCGGTCCGTTGTGGCCCCGAGCTTGATGGCCGCTTCGTAGCCCGTCGAGCCTACACCCTCGCGCTCCGCTTCGCACGCCGCTGCGCGCGAGGCGGCTCGCTCTCGCGGACGACCCCGAGTTGCCGGGTGGCTGCGTTCGCAGCTCCTACGGCCGAACGACGGCGACGACCGGCGCCGCGAGATCGACGACGCGGCGCGCGACGCGCAGCACGTCTTCGGCGCCGACCGCGAGGATGCGCTCGACGTAGAAGCGGTCGGCGTCGGCGCCGAGCCCGTAGAGGGCGTCGAGCGAGAGGTGCGCGGCGCGAGCCGAGCTGCGCTGCAGGTCGATCTCGAAGTTGCCGGCGAGGTGGCGCTTCGCGCGCAGCAGCTCGTCCTCGGCCGGAGGCGCTTCCAGCAGACGCGCCAGCTCGGCGTTCATCGAGCGCTCGGCCTCTTCGAGCTTCTCGGGTGCGGTGCCGATGTAGACGGCGAAGAAGCCCGGCGCGAAGGCCTCGACGTTGGCGGCGTTCACGGCGTAGGCGAGGCCCTTGCGGTCGCGCAGCTCGAGGAACAGGCGCCCGCCCTGTCCCGCGAGGAGCTGCGCGATCACTTCGAGAGCGAAGCGGTCGTCGTCGCGGACCGTGAGGCCGCGAAAGCCGATCACGAGGTGCGCCTGCTCGCGCTCCTTTCGCAGCTCGACGCGGACGGCCTCGCGAGGCGGCGGATCGGCCGGCGGGGCGGGCGCCGCGAACGAGCCGCCGGGAACGTCCGCCAGCAGGCTCGAGAGCCGCGCCGCGATCTCGTCGGGATCGACGTCGCCGGCTACGCCGATCACGAGGTTCTCGGCCTGCACGAGCCGCGCGTGGTGCGCCGCGAGCGTCTCGGCGTCGAAGCCCTGCACGGCGGCCGCGAGGCCGCGCAGCGGATGCCGGTACGGATGCGACGGGTAGAGCGCGCCGAGAAAGAGATCGAAGACCTTCTCGCCGAGGCGGTCCTCGCGGCGTTCGAGCGCGGCGAGCGTCTCGCGCCGCTCGCGATCGATCTCCTCTTCGTCGAAGCCGGGCCGCAGGAGCACCTCGGCGAAGAGATCGAGCGTCGGGGCGAGCTGCTCGCTCGTGCAGTCGAGCGTGAGGCCGAGGCTGCTGCGGCCCGAGAAGCCGTCGATGTCGGCGGCGAGCCCTTCGATGCCGCGCGCGAGGTCGAGCGCCGAGCGCACCTCGGTGCCGCGCAGCCACATCGACGCGAGAAAGCTCGAGAGCCCTGCGCTGGTCGGGTTCTCCGCGAGCAGGCCCCCGAGCCCGGCCGCGCGCAGCGAGACCACGGGCACGTCGCGTCGCGGTGCCACGTGCAGCCGAACGCCGCACGCGAGGCGGTGGCTCACGATGCCCTCGGCGAGCGCCGGAAGCCGCGCGGGCTGCGCGAAGGCGCGCTCCGCGCTCTCGAAGCCGCGCGCGACGGCGGCCTCGACGCTCCCTCGGCCGAAGCACTGCGGCGCGCGCTCGGGCACCACGGCTGCGGCCGTGAGCGCGTCGGGTGCGAGGTGCGCGCGCGCGACGCGCTGCAGATCGCCCGGAGTCGCGCTCCGGATCGCGGCCAGATAACGCTCCTCGCCGAGCGGGTCGCCGGCGAGGAGCGCGAAGCTCCCGATCTTGCGCGCGACGCCCGAGACGCTCTCGCGCTCGAAGTGCTCGCTCGCGAGGAAGTTCACACGCGCGCGCTCGAGCTCGTCGGCCGAGACCGGGCCGCGGCGAACGCACTCGATCTCGCGGACCACGGCCTCGAGCGCGGCCTCGGCGTGCTCGGCCGCAGTCTCGAGGCTCGCGGCGAACAGGCCCGCGTCGAGCGGCGTGTACGCCGACGCGTCGATGCGGTCGGCGAGGCCCGCGTGCTCCTTCACGTGCTGAACGAGCCGGCTGCTCTCGCCGCCGCCGAGCACGAAGGCGAGCAGGTCGAGAAGCGGCGCGTCCGGGTGCGCGAAGCCGACCGCCGGCCACACCAGCTCGAGGCTCGCGCGCTCGAACGGCCGGCGCAGCAGCACGTGGCGCAGGCCCTGCTGCGGCGGCTCGGCGGGGCGTGCGCGCCGGACGCCGCTCGGCTTCGCGCCGTCGAACGCCGCGCGAACCAGATCGAGCGCATCGGCCGCGCGGAAGTCGCCGGCCAGCACCACGGTGAGGTTGTCCGGCCCGTACCAGCGCCGGAAGAAGTCCTGCACGCGCTCGCGCTCGAAGGCGGCGACGCTCTCGGGCGGGCCGAGGATCGGCGAGCGGTACGGGTGAAGGCGGTACGCCTCGGCGAAGACGGCGTCAGCGAGCACGGACGAGGGCGAGTCGTTCCCGCGCCGAATCTCCTCGAGAACCACCTCGATCTCGCGTGCAATCTCCTCGGGTGCGAAGGCCGGGAAGCGCACCATGTCCGAGAGCACGTCGACGCCCGTTGCGAGCTCGCGTGACGGGAGGGTCGCGTGGTAGACCGTGACGTCGTGCGAGGTGTAGGCGTTGATGCGGCCGCCGGCGCCCTCGACCTCGCCCGCCACCTCGCCGACGCCGCGGCGCGCGGTTCCCTTGAACAGCATGTGCTCGTAGAAGTGCGCGAGGCCGAGCTCGCCGGGGCGCTCGTCGGCCGAGCCCACGCCGGCCCAGATCTGCACCTCGGCGACCGGCGCCACGTGAAGCTCGCGCAGCAGGACCGTGAGGCCGCAGTCGAGGCGCTCGCGCTGGAGGGGAAGGTCGGACAAGACCGGCCGAGGGTACCATCGCGGCGTGGGCGATCCCAGCCTCGGCGTCTACCTGCACGTTCCGTTCTGCGAGCGGATCTGCCCGTACTGCGATTTCGCGGTGGTGCGCGCGCGGCCGCTCAGTCCCGAAGTCGAGGCCCGCTACGTGGCCGCGCTGCTCGCGGAGCTCGCGCAGCGCGCCGCGGAGTTCGCGCCGCGCCGTCTCGAGACGGTGTATTTCGGCGGCGGAACGCCGTCGCTGCTCTCGGCGGCGTCGGTCGCGCGGCTCCTCGCCGCGGCGCAGCGGGCCTTCCCCGGCGGCGCTCCGGCCGAGGTGACGCTCGAGGTGAACCCGAGCACGGTCGAGCGCGGGCGGCTTCCGGCCTTCCGCGACGCCGGCGTCACGCGCCTCTCGGTCGGGATCCAGTCGTTCGGCGACACCGTCCTGCGTCGGCTCGGCCGCGCGCACCGCGCGGACGAGGGCCGGCGAACGCTCGCGGCCGCACGCGCCGCGGGCTTCACGAACGTCTCGCTCGATCTTCTCTTTGCCGCGCCCGGCGAGGACGAGGCCGCGCTCGCGCGCGACCTCGACGAGGCGCTCGCGTTCGCGCCCGAGCACGTCTCGGCGTACGGCCTCACGATCGAGGCCGGAACGCCCTTCGCTCGCGCCGCCGCGCGCGGGCAGCTTCGCCTTCCGGACGAAGAGACGGCCGCCCGGATGCTCGAGACCGTCGCGGCGCGGCTCGAGTCCGCGGGGCTCGGTCGCTACGAGATCTCGAACTTCGCGCGGCCCGGGTTCGAGTCGCGCCACAACCTTCGCTACTGGGAGCGGCGCGCGGTGCTCGGCCTCGGCGCCGGGGCGGTTTCGTGCGAGCCGCCGGGCCCCGGCGCGCCGCATGGTGCGCGGCGCGCGAACCCGCGCGACCTCGCGGGCTACCTCGAGGGCGCCGGGCGGGGCGACGCGAAGGCAGAGCGCGAGGTCCTCGCCGCGCCCACCGCCCGCGGCGAGGCGGCGCTGCTCGCGCTCCGAACGGCGGCCGGCCTTCGCGCCGGGGGTTTCGCCGACGAGTTCGGCGCGCCCCCGCGCGCGTTCTGGAGCGCCGAGATCGACGCGCTGGTCGCGCAGGGAATGCTCGTCGAAGTCCCGTGTGGCGATCTGCGCCTCACGCCCCGCGGCGTGATGCTCTCCGACTCGGTCTTCGAGCGCTTCGTGTGAAGCGGCTGGTTGACGCCGCGCGCCGCCGGTGGTACCCACATACTCGACGGATTTCGTTGAGGTTTTCGATGAGCGACGCGCCCGGACGCGAGCCCGGCTCCGCCCCGCCCGACCTCACGTCGCGGCAGGGGACGGTGCTGCGCGCGATCGTCGCGGCCTACGTCGGCGAAGCGTCGCCGGTGGGCTCGCAGTCGCTCGCGCGCGCGCTGCCGGTGCAGCTCTCTCCCGCGAGCATCCGCGGCACGATGGGCGAGCTCACGCGCCTCGGTCTGCTCGAGCAGCCGCACACGTCGGCCGGACGCGTTCCGACGGAGCTCGGGCTGCGCGTGTTCGTCGACGAGCTGCTCGCCGGAGCAGCGGGCGAGGCCGCCGACGAGCGCACGCTCGCCGGGACGCTCGGCGAAGCCGAGCCCGAGGGGCTGATGCGCGCCGCGTGCGCCGTGCTCTCGACCCGCACGCGGCAGCTCGGATTCGCGGTTCCCCCGCGCGTCGAGCGCGAGCCCCTGCGGCACGTCAGCCTGGTTCGGCTCTCGAGCGAGCAGGTGCTCGTCGTTCTCGTGTCACAGAGCGGTGTCGCCCACCAGCGGACGATCGAGGAGCCGGGTCGCGGCGACCAGGCCGAGCTCGACCGCGTCGCGAGCGAAGTGAACCGGCGCGTCGCGGGCCGCACGCTCGCCGGCGTGCGTGAAGTGCTCGCGCGCGAGGCGGGGCAGCTCCGTTCGCAGGCGGACCGGCTCCGGGCGCGCGCGCTTCGCCTCGCGGCGCTCGCGCTCGAGCCCGCCGGCCTCGCGGGCATCGACCTCGTGATCGGAACGCGCCTGGCGCTCCTCGACCAGCCCGAGTTCCGGGACCCCGAGCGCGTGCGCTCGCTGTTCGAGGCGCTCGAGGCGAAGGAGCGCCTCGTCGCGATTCTCGACAAGATGCTCGCCGCGCGCGGAGTGCAGGTGGCGTTCGGGGCCGAGCTCGACGAGCCGGCGCTTCGCCACTGCGCACTGGTGACGGCCACGTACGGCCAGGGCGAGTCGGCCCTCGGCATGCTCGGCGTGCTGGGTCCGTGCCGCATGGACTTCGCCCGGGTGATCCCGCTCGTGAGCGCGCTCTCCCGGCTCGTGACCCGCCGGTTCAGCGCGTGACGCAGCGCGGGCGGAGAGACGAGCCGGAGGGCTGGGAGTCGCTCGCCGAGGAGGCCGACTCCGGAGGCCTCGCGCCGAGCGCCGAGCTCGAGCAGGCGCTGCGGGAGGCGACCGAAGCGGTCGAGGCGCGTTCGGCGTCCCGCGGCGCCGGCCGCGAGCCCGCCTCCGGGGAACCCCCGACCACGGCGGCCGAAGAGCTCGAGCAGGTGCGGGGCGAGCTCGCCGAGATCCGCGACCGCTGGGTCCGTCTCAACGCGGACTTCGAGAACTTCCGGCGCCGAACGCTGAAGGAGCGCGAGGAGGCGTACCAGTTCGGCCACCAGGCGCTGGCTAAGGATCTGCTTCCCGCGGTCGATAATCTGGAGCGCGCCATCGACGCCGCTCGCAAGAGCGGGGTCGGGGAGTTGGGAAGCCTTCTGCAGGGCCTCGAGCTGGTGCAGCGAGATCTCGAATCGGTGCTCGCGCGGCACGGCGTCACCGAGGTCGAGTCTCTCGGCAAGCCGTTCGATCCGTCGGTGCACGAAGCGCTCGCCCAGATCCCCGACGCGTCGGCGGAGCCGGGAACGGTCGTGCAGGTGTTTCAGAGGGGCTATCGGCTGCGCGATCGCCTGCTCCGGCCGGCGCAGGTCGTCGTGTCGAAGGCGGGGGACGCGGGCTAGACCCGGTTCCCCGGCGAGCGGGGGGCGGGTCATGGGCAAGGTGATCGGGATCGACCTCGGCACGACGAACTCGTGCGTGGCGATCATGGAAGGCGGCTCGCCCGTCGTGATCGCCAACGCCGAGGGCGCACGCACGACGCCGTCGATGGTCGCCTTCACGGCGTCGGGCGAGCGGCTGGTCGGGCAGATCGCCAAGCGCCAGGCCGTGACGAACCCCGAACGAACGATCTTCGCCGTCAAGCGCCTCATCGGCCGCAAGCTCGACAGCGACGAGGTCGGCCGCTTCCGCGAGATCGCGCCGTTCGCCGTCGAGTCCGCCGAGAACGGCGATGCGTGGGTGAAGCTCGAGAGCCGCCTGCTCTCGCCGCAGGAGATCGCCGGGCACGTGCTCGCGAAGATGCGAGAGACGGCGGCCGAGTTTCTCGGCGAGGACGTCACCGACGCCGTGATCACCGTCCCGGCGTACTTCAACGACGCACAGCGTCAGGCCACCAAAGAGGCCGGGCGCATCGCGGGCCTGAACGTGCTCCGGATCCTCAACGAGCCGACGGCCGCCGCGCTCGCCTACGGGCTCGGCGAGTCGAAGAGCCGGCGCATCGCGGTCTTCGACCTCGGCGGCGGCACCTTCGACATCTCGGTCCTCGAGCTCGGCGACGGCGTGTTCGAGGTGAAGAGCACGAACGGCGACACTTATCTCGGCGGCGAGGATTTCGACCAGCGCATCGTCTCGCACCTGATCGAGGCGTTCCTCGCCGAGACGGGAATCGATCTGCGAAGCGACAGCATGGCGCTGCAGCGCCTCAAGGAGGCGGCCGAGCGCGCGAAGCACGAGCTGTCGTCGTCGATCGCGACCGACGTGAACCTCCCGTTCATCGCGGCCGACGCCTCCGGGCCGAGGCACCTCAACTGCACGCTCGGCCGCGACAAGCTCGAGGCGCTGGTCGCCGACCTCGTCGCGCGGCTCGAGGAGCCGTGCAAGACGGCGCTCGCCGACGCGGGCTTCACGCGCGACCAGATCGACGAGGTCGTCCTCGTCGGCGGCATGACGCGCATGCCGCGCGTCCAGGAAAAGGTCGCCGAGATCTTCGGCAAGAAGCCGAACAAGGGCGTCAACCCCGACGAGGTCGTCGCGGTCGGCGCGGCGATCCAGGGCGGCGTGCTGACGGGCGAGGTCGGCAACGTGCTGCTCCTCGACGTGACGCCGCTCTCGCTCGGCGTCGAGACCCAGGGCGGCGTCTTCACCAAGATCATCGAGAAGAACACGACGGTTCCGACGCGCCGCAGCCAGGTCTTCTCGACGACCGAGGACAACCAGAACGTCGTGCGCGTGCACGTGCTGCAGGGCGAGCGCGAGATGGCCGCCGACAACAAGACCCTCGGCCGCTTCGAGCTCGTCGGCGTCCCGCCGGCGCCGCGCGGCGTGCCGCAGATCGAGGTCAGCTTCGACATCGACGGCGACGGCGTCGTGAAGGTCTCCGCGAAGGACCTCGGCACGGGCCGCAGCCAGGCGATCCAGGTGACGGCGTCGAGCGGGCTCACCGAGGCCGAGGTGCAGCGGCTGCTCGTCGAGGCCGAGAAGAACGTCACCGCCGACCAGGAGCGGCGCCGGCTCGCAGACCTGCGAAATCAGGGCGACGGCCTCGTCTATTCGACGGAGCGTACGCTCGCCGAGTTCGTGGAGCAGGTTTCGGCGGAGGACAAAGCGGCGCTCGAGGCGGCGATCGCGCGGACGCGCGCCGTCCTCGCGGGCAGCGATGCCGCGGCGCTCGCCGCTGCGGTTGACGAGCTTTCGGCGCTCTCCTACAAGATGACCGAGCGACTCTACGCCACGCTCGGTGGGGATGCGTCCAGCTAGCGCCCCGGCTGGTGCGGCCACCCGCCCTCGACTGCGACCGAGGCCCGCACTTCATTGCCCAAGCGCGATTACTACGAAGTCCTGGGCGTTCCGCGCGACGTCGGCGAGGCCGAGCTCAAGAAGGCCTATCGTAAGATCGCGCTCGAGTCGCACCCCGACCGGAATCCCGACGATCCCGCCGCCGAGGAGCGCTTCAAGGAGGCGTCCGAAGCGTACGCGGTGCTGTCGGATCCCGAGAAGCGCCGCGCGTACGACCGCTTCGGCTTCGCGGGAGTCGGCGCCGGCGGGCCCGGCGGGCCGGGCCCCGACTTCGGCGACCTCGGGAACTTCACCGATCTGTTCAACGACCTGTTCGGCGATCTGTTCGGCCAGCGACAGGCGGGAGGCCGGCGGCGCGGTCGGGGCCAGCGCGGGGCCGACCTGCGGTACAACCTCGAGATCGAGCTCGCCGACGTGCTGACCGGCGTCGAATCCAAGATCCGCATTCCGAAGATGCGGCCGTGCAAGACGTGCAACGGCTCGGGCCTCGCGCCCGGCACCTCGCCCGAACGCTGCGCGCGCTGCCGCGGAACCGGACAGCTCATGTTCCAGCAGGGCTTCTTCCGCATCAGCCGCCCATGCGACGAGTGCGGCGGTGTGGGCGAGACGGTGAAGCACCGCTGCACGGACTGCCGCGGCGCGGGCCGCACCGAGGGCATGCAGGCGATCCAGGTGAACGTCCCGGCGGGAATCGAAGACGGGCAGCGTCTGCGCCTGCAGGGAGAGGGCGAGGCGGGAATCGCGGGCGGCCCGCCGGGAGACCTCTTCGTCGTGATCTCGATCAAGCCGCATCCGCTCTTCGAGCGCGACGGCATGGATCTGCTCTGCGAGGTGCCCGTTCCGTTCGTGCACGCCGTCCTCGGCGCCGAGATCGAGGTGCCGACGCTCGAAGGCAAGGTCCCGCTCCGGATCGTCGAGGGGACGCAGTCGGGGACGGTGCTGCGGCTTCGCGGCAAGGGCCTTCCCGCGCTCCGGTCGAGCGCGCGAGGCGACCAGCTCGTGCGGATCTTCGTCGAGGTGCCGACGCGCATCACGGCGCGACAACGGGAGCTGCTCGAGCAGTTCGCAGCGGAGAGCGGCCAGGAGATCTCGCCGCAGCACAAGAGCTTCCTCGAGAAGCTCCGGGACCTGTTCGATTAGCCGGCGCGGCTGCAGGGCGCTCGCCATTCCGGCGCTGCTCGCGCTCGCGTGCGCAACGGAGGCGCCGCCGTCGGGCCCGAAGCCGGCCGAGTACGAGCAGGCGCTCGCCGCCGCACGCACGAATCCCGAGCAGGGAATTGCGAAGCTCGAGGCGCTGAGGCAGCAGGATCCGAGCGGCCCCCTTGCCGACGAGATCGCGCTCTCGCTCGCGCAGCTCTACACCGCGAAGCGCGACGAAGGCCGGGCGGCCGCGGCGCTCGAGGCCGGCCGCGCAGGGCCGCCGAGCGGCAACCGCAGCGACGAGGTCCGGCTCGAGCTCGCGCAGATCGAGAGCCGCCGCGGCCGGCGCGAGACGGCGTACCAGGTCCTCGCGCCGGCGCGGCTCCAGAACCTCACGCCGGCGCAGCGGCGCGAAGCGCTCGCGCTGCTCGCGCAGCTCGCGGGCGCGCGCCGGGACCACGTGGCCGCGATCGTGTGGCTCGCAAAGGCGCGCGCCGAGGCGCCCGACGACGCTGCGGCCGCGTCGCTCGACACCGAGATCGACGGCCACGTCGCGGCGCTCGCGCGCCCGGAGCTCGAGCAGGCCGCCGAGAAGCTGCGCGGCGCGGTGCCGGCCGGGCGGATCAGGATCCGCGAGGCCGAGCTCGCGCTGCAGATGGGGCAGGTCGACGCGGCCGGCAAGGCCCTCGCGCAGGCTGCCGCGCTTCCGCTCACGAAGGCGGACGCGTCGCGACTCACGAAGGTGGAGACGCAGCTCGTTCGAAAGGGCGGCCGGCTGCCGAAGGAGGCGGCGGCGCCGGCCGGCGCGAAGCCGGCGCAGCCGGCCGCGGCGCAGCCGTCGCCGGCCGCGCCGACACGCGAAGGTGTCATCGGCATCGGCGTTGCGCTTCCGCTCAGCGGGCGCTTCGCGAAGTTCGGCGAGGAGAGCCTCGGCGGCGTGCTGCTCGCCGCGGGCGTGTTCGAGGCGAGCCCGCCGCCGGGCACGTCGGGCGTTCGGCTCGTCGTGCGCGACACGGGCGCGGGGCCCGAAGCGGCCGCGGCCGCGATCGCCGAGCTCGCGGGCGATCCGGAGATCCTCGCCGTGGTCGGACCGCTGCTCGCCGAGGAGTCCGAGACGGCGGCGGCGGCCGCGGAGAGCGCGGGGCTGCCGCTCCTCACGCTCAGCGCGAAGGCCGCAGCGGCCGCACCCGGCGGGCACGTCTACCGCTTCGGAGCGACCGCGCAGTCCGAAGCCGACGCGCTCTCGAAGTACGCGCTCGAGGTGCAGGGCCTGAAGCGCTTCGGAGTATTGTATCCCGAAGATCCTTACGGGCGCGGCCTTCGCGACCTGTTCGAGCAGGCGGTGCAGTCGCGCGGCGGCAGCATCGTTCGCGCGATCGGCTACGAGCCGCACGTGCGCGATCTCGCAGGGCCGGTCCGCGAGGTGCTCGGTCCGCCCGGAAAGCCCGGCGCGCCGCCTGCGATCGACGCGCTCTTCGTTCCCGACACGCGGGACAAGGGGGCTCTCGCGGCGCAGGCGCTCGCGGCGGCCGGCGCCGGCAGCGTGCGCGTGCTCGGGACGCGCGGCTGGCAGAGCCCCGAGCTCCTGCGGCTCGGCGGCACGGCCATCGAAGGCGCGATCTTCACCGAGCCGTTCGACGCCGGCAGCTCGTCGCCCACGGTCACCGACTTCACGCGGCGGCACCACATGAGCTACGGCCAGACGCCCGATGTGATGGCGGCGCAGGCGTACGATGCAACACGCGTACTGCTCGCCGCGCTCCCGCCCGGGAGCGGCTCTCGACAGGAGCTCGAAGAGCGCCTGCGTCACGTGCGCGGCTATCCGGGAGCGTCGGGAACGATCACGATCCAGGACGACGGCAGCGTGCAGAAGACGCCTGCGATTCGAGGCGTGCGCGGCGGCCGCATCATCGAGCTGCAATAACGCACGCGAGTTGCCGCGGGCATTTCCCCCGGCAGCCTCAAGCTCGCGGCTTCCTTGGACGAAACGGCCCTCGATGGGCGCCGCACTCCCCCCGCTCGAGCTCCCCGACGAGCTGCCGCTGCTTCCGCTGCGCGAGTTCGTCGTGTTCCCCGCAATGGTCGTTCCGCTCTTCATCGGCCGCGAGAGATCGCTCGCGGCGCTCGAAGATGCGCTCGCAGGCGACCGGCTGCTGTGTCTCGTCGCGCAGCGCGATCCCGACGTCGAGGAGCCGGGGCCGGAGGATCTCCACCGCATCGGCACCGTCGCGATGGTGATGCGGACGCTGCGGCTCGCGGACGGACGCGTGAAGGCGCTCGTGCAGGGCGTCTCGCGGACCGAAGTGCGATGCTACGTCGAGCACGAACCCGCGCCCTGGGTTCGCGTGCGGCCCTTCGCCGAGCCTCCCGAGCCCGAATGGAGCGTCGAGTGCGAGGCGATGGTGCGCGCGCTCCGCGGGCGAGTCGAAGAGCTGCTGCCGCTCAAGAACCTCCCGCCCGAAGTGATCTCGGTGACGGCGAACGTCCGGGAGCCCGGCCGTCTCGCCGACCTCGTCGCGTCGAATCTCCGGCTCCGGCTCGCCGACGCGCAGGAGGTCCTCGAGACCGCCGATCCCCTCGCGCGGCTGCGGCGGGTGGACGCGTGCATTCGTCGCGAGCTCGACGTCACCGCGGTGCAGGCCGAGATCCAGACGCAGGCGAAGGAGGAGATGTCGCGCAGCCAGCGCGAGAGCTTCCTCCGCGAGCAGCTCCGGGCGATCCAGGCCGAGCTCGGCGAGACCGATCCGCGCTCGGACGAGAGCGAAGACTACCGGGTCAAGGTCGAGGAGGCGGCGATGCCCGACGAGGCGCACGCCGAGGCGGTGCGGCAGCTCCGTCGCCTCGAGCGCATGCACCCGGACGGGCCCGAGGCGCAGGTGGTGCGGGGCTATCTCGACTGGCTCGTCGATCTGCCGTGGAACAAGTCGTCGCCCGACGCGCTCGACCTCGGGCGCGCGCGAGAGATCCTCGACGCCGACCACGCGCACCTCGCGGGGATCAAGGACCGGATTCTCGAGTTCCTCGGCGTGCGGAAGCTGCGCGGGGACTCGCGCGGGCCGATCCTGTGCTTCGCGGGGCCGCCCGGCGTCGGCAAGACCTCGCTCGGCCGCTCGATCGCGCGCGCGATGGGGCGCGAGTTCGTCCGCGTGTCGCTCGGCGGCATGCGCGACGAGGCCGAAGTGAGAGGCCATCGCCGCACGTACGTCGGTGCACTCCCCGGCCGGATCGTCCAGGGCATGAAGCACGCGGGGACCAACAACCCGGTCTTCATGCTCGACGAGATCGACAAGCTCGGGTCGGACTTCCGCGGAGACCCGTCGTCGGCGCTGCTCGAAGTGCTCGACCCGGAGCAGAACTCGCGCTTCAGCGACCACTACCTGAACGTTCCGTTCGACCTCTCGAAGACGTTCTTCATCGCGACGGCGAACGTCATCGACGCGGTCCCGGGGCCGCTTCGCGATCGCATGGAGGTGATCCGCCTCTCGGGCTACACGCTCGAGGAGAAGGTCGAGATCGCTCGCTCGTTCCTCGTCCCGCGACAGACGGAGGAGTGCGGGCTGCCGCGAGACCGCATCCGCTGGTCGAGTGCGGCGCTGCGCGACATCGTCGCGGGCTACACGCGCGAGGCCGGCGTCCGCGGGCTCGATCGCCAGATCGCGTCGGTGTGCCGCAAGGTGGCGCGCCGCGCGGCGGAGGGCGACGTCTCCCGCGTCGTGCTCTCGCAGACCCGCCTTTCCGCGTACCTCGGGCCTGCACCGTACCTCGACGAAGAGCGTCCGACGTGCGGCGAGGTGGGCGTCGTGAACGGGCTCGCGTGGACCGAGGCCGGCGGCGAGGTTCTCCGGCTCGAGGCGGCGATGACGCAGGGCCGCGGGCTCGTTCTCACCGGCCAGCTCGGCGACGTGATGCGCGAGTCGGGCGAGGCCGCGCTCACGTATGCGCGGCAGCGCGTCGCCGAGATGGGAATCGACGAGAAGCTCCTCTCGCGGCACGACGTCCACATCCACGTTCCCGCCGGCGCGATCCCGAAGGACGGCCCTTCGGCGGGCATCACCATCGCGACGGCGATCGTCTCGCTCGCGACGCGGATCCCGGTGCGGGCCGATCTCGCGATGACGGGCGAGGTGACGCTGCGGGGCCGCGTCCTGCCGGTGGGCGGCGTGCGCGAGAAGGCGCTGGCCGCCCTGCGCTCCGGAATCACGCGCATCGTGTTGCCGCGCCGCAACCTGCAGGACCTCGCCGACATCCCGCGCGAGCTGAAGCGAAAGGTCCATTTCATCCCCGTCGTGCACATGGACGAGGTGCTCGAGGCGGCGCTCGAGGAGCAGCCGCCGCGCTACGGCTCGGCCGCTCGCGGCGCGCCTCCGCTCGCGCTCTGAATCGCGCGCAGCCGTCGTGCTGCCCGCGGACGCACGCCGGATCGCGCGCTCACTGCAGGGACGAGGCGCTCCTCCGCGGCGGGAAACGCGCCCGCAGGGAGCGCTCCCGGTCCTTTCCGATTGCTAGGCTCCGCTGGATGAGGCTCCGGGACGTCGGGGAGTTCGGGCTGATCGCGCGGATCGCGCGGCGCGCGGGGCGCGACGGCGGCGGCGGGGCGGTTCGCATCGGGATCGGCGACGACGCCGCCGTGCTGCGCCTGCGTCGCGGCGAAGACGTTGCCGTCACCACCGACGCGGCCGTGGAAGGCGTTCACTTTCGCTGGCGCACGACGCCGGCGAGGCTCGTGGGCCGGCGCGCACTCCGGGCCGCGGTCTCGGACCTCTCGGCGATGGGCGCGCGGCCGCTCGGCGTCACGCTCAGCCTGACCGCGCCGCCGTCGCTCCCGCTCGCGTCGATCGAGGGCTGCATCGGCGGATTGCTCGACGAGGCGCGCGACGCGGGGTGCCCCCTCGTCGGCGGAAACGTCGCGCGCGGCAAAGTGGCGAGCCTCACGCTCGCGGTGCTCGGCGCCGTGCGGCGCGGGCGCGCGCTTCGCCGCGATGCGGCGCGCCCGGGAGACCGCGTCTTCGTGACGGGCACGTTCGGCGGCGCGGCGCTCGACGTCGCGCGGGCCGAGCGCGCCGGCGCCCCCGCGCGCCACCTGCCTCCGGTTCGTCTGCGTGCCGGGCAGGCCCTCGCACGAACGGCGCGCGTCGGCGCCTGCATCGACGTCTCCGACGGCCTGCTCGCCGACCTCGGACACGTGCTCGAGGCGTCCGGCGCGGGCGCAGAGCTCGACCTCGCGCGAATTCCGCTGCCGCCCGGCTTCGCGCGGGCCTGCACGAAGCTGCGGCTCGACCCGCTCGCGCTCGCGCTCGCGGGCGGCGAGGACTACGAGCTGCTCTTCACGGTGCGGCCCGGCGGGCCGCGGGAGGCCACGCTCTCGCGGCGTCTCGGCGCCCCCGTGCGCGAGATCGGCAGGATCGTTCGAGGGCGCGGCGTGCGCGGCCTCGAGATCGGGGGATTCACGCACTTCTGAGGGGAACGCCGGAGGCGCGCGGCGGCCGTGGGCATTCGCCGCCGGCCGTCGTCAAGCGCCCATCGGGCGGCGCCGATACGCACGGCGTGCGCATCGCGCTCTCGCAGAAGTTCGTCGCCGGGTCGCTCGTGGTGGCCGGCGTCGCTGCGGGCTTCCCGCTCGCGGTGGCGCGCGCAGGGATCGCGGCCGAGCCCTGGGTGACTCCGTTCGCCGCACTCGGCGCCGGCGGCGTCCTCGGCTTCTTCCTCTCGCGAACGCTCGCACGCAGCTTCGCTTCGCTTCGCAGCGCGAGCGAGCGCATCAGCCAGGGCGATCTTACGACGCAGATCGGTGTCGACTCTGCGCCGCGGTTCCCGGACGAGACGACGGAGCTGGCGCACACCGTACACGCGATGCTCTCGAGCCTTCGCGAGCTGGTAGGCCACGTGCAGCGGACGGCGGATCGCCTCTCGGGCGCAGCCGGCGAGCTCGCACGGTCGGCGCAGTCGGTCGCGGCGGCGAGCGCGCAGATCTCGACGACGGTGACCGGCGTCGCGGCCGGCGTCGATGCGCAGCAGGCGCTGCTCGCCGGCGCCACTCGGAGCGTTCACGACCGGGCGGCCGCGATCGAGGTGACGGCAGCGCGTGCCCGCGAGGCCTTCGGCTTCTCCGCCGAGGCGAGCCAGAAGGCGCACGCGGGCGCCGACGTCTCGCGGCTCGCACTCGAAAAGCTCGAGAGCGTCTTCGAGCGCGTCGAGCAGTCGAGCACGCTCGTCTTCCGCCTCGAATCGAAGATGCGTCACGTGAACCAGGTGATCGAGGTCCTCACCGGGATTGCCCACCGAACGAACCTGCTCTCGCTCAATGCCTCGATCGAGGCCGCGCGCGCGGGCGAGGCCGGCCGCGGATTCGCGGTGGTCGCCGATGAGGTGCGGAAGCTGGCGGAGAGCTCGGGGCGCTCGGCGTCCGAGGTCTCGCAGGTCGTGCACGAGATCGCGTCCGAGACGCACGCGGTGGCCGACGCGATGCGCGAGTCGGGCCGCATGATCGGAGCGGGGCGCGAGGACGTGAACACGATCGCGCTGTCTCTCGAGCAGATCCGCTCCGCCGTCCAGGAAGCTTCGCTGCGCTCCGAGGAGATCTTCCAGGACGCCGACGCGCAGGTGCGCGAGGCCGAGCGGCTCGCACGGTCGATGGACGAGATCGCGAAGACGGCGAGCGCGCACGCCGAGGCGGTCGACGACGTGGCGCG
>JAYRMX010000062.1:0-10529 GCA_041912475.1 Myxococcota bacterium | reverse complement strand
GCGTGATCTCAGCGTCCGCATGCCCGGACATGAAGAGCACGGCGAGGCCGGGCCGGGCGGCGCTCAGCCGCGCGGCGAGCTCGGGCCCCGACGTTTCCGGCATGACGACGTCGCTGAGCAGCAGGTGAATCGTGTCGCCGTACAGCGCATCCAGCCGGATCGCGTCCGCCGCGCTGGAGGCCGCCAGCACGCGGTAGCCGGCGGCCTCGAGGACGCGCTTCGTGACGGCGAGAACGTCCGCGTCGTCGTCGACCAGCAGGATGGTCTCCGGTCCGCCACGCGGCTCACCGGTCGTCGCGGGCGGAGGCGCGGCAGCCGGTGCGGTGACGCGCGGCAGCAGCACACGGACCGTCGTGCCGCTGCCCGGCACGCTGGTCGCGAGCACGGCGCCCCCGCTCTGCCGGACGAAGCCGTAGCTGGAGGCGAGCCCGAGCCCCGTTCCCCTGCCGGAGGGCTTGGTCGTGAAAAACGGCTCGAACATGCGCTGCACCGTGAGCGCGTCCATACCCGTCCCCGTGTCCGTCACCGTGAGCGCCACGTACGGGCCGGGCGTCAGCCCGACCGCTTCGCGGGCGGTGCGCGCGTCGATCTCGACGTTCGACGTCTCGATCGTGAGGCTTCCTCCGCTCGGCATCGCATCGCGCGCATTGAGCGCGAGGTTCACGATCACCCGCTCGAGCTGCGCCGGGTCGACCCACGCGTTGCCGAGGTGCGGGTCGGTGACGACGACGAGCTCGACGTGCTCTCCGACCACGTGGCGGAGCAGACTGCGCGCCTGCGTCACGAGCTCGTTGAGGTTCACGACACGCGGCTCGAAAGCCTGCCGCCGGCCGAAGGCGAGGAGCTGACGCGTGAGCGCGGCGGCGCGCTTCGCCGTGTCGCGGATCACCACGAGATCGTCGCGGACCGGGTCGTCGCCACGAACCTCTCCGAGGTTCGCCTCGGCCGTGGCGAGGATCACCGCGAGCAGGTTGTTGAAATCGTGAGCGACGCCTCCCGCGAGGCGCCCCAGGCTCTCGAGCCGCTGCGCCTGGAGGACCTGCTCGCGCAGCCGGCGGGCTTCCGTGACGTCGGTCCATGCGCCGACGATGCGCCGGATCGCCCGGCTCGCGTCGCGTTCGACGCGCAGCTCGTCGCGTACCCAGAGCTCGGTTCCATCCTTGTGCTCGAAGCGGTACTCCTCTTCCCAGCGATCCTTCTCTTCGACCGCGGCCAGCCGGGTGGCGACGAGATTGCGCCCCTCGTCGCGCGCGTGCGCATCCCACCAGCCGGGGCGCAGTGCTTCCTCGATTTCGTGGCCGAAGACCGCAGGGAGGTTCTCGCTGACCCACGAGAGTCGCAGGCCGCCCGCCGTGAGCTCGAGCGTGTAGAGCACCGCGGGGCTGGCGGCGAAGACCGCGGCGGCGTGCTCCGCCGCCGCGCGCTGCTGCGCGGTCATGCGGTCGAGACGCTGTGCGGTGGCGAAGAGCGTGGCGGCAATCAGGGTCACTGCGGCTACGACCATCACGGCGAGGCCGAACTCGGTTTCGTAGAAGCCGGCTCTCTCGCCGGCGAGTCGGAGCCAGCCGAGCGCGACGAGCGCCGCGATCAGCGGAGGCAGCGTGCGGCGGATGAGAGTCCCGCCCGGCCCGCGGTCGGCAACGCGCGCCATGAGAGCCCCGAACGGAGGAAGCGCGATCACGCCGGCAGAGAGCACGATGATCACGGTGGCGGTTTGGAGTGCCATCCGCGTGGGGGTCGCAGCGCCGGTGAGCGAGAGGACGCCGTACAGGTGGCCGACGAGTGGCAGGGCAGCGATGGACGCGGAGGAGAGCGCGACCGCTTCGGCCGCTGAAGCCCGGGCTCGGCCGACACCGGGTCGGCGCTTCACGATCATCGCGGCGCCGAGCAGCGTCAGCGCGAGCGCGGTGGCCGGAGCCAGCCGGCCCGCTGGCGCGCCCATTCCGCTCCCGCCGACTTCCTTCCTGAGGATCTGGTCGATTCCGAGCGAGATTCCCGAGGCGTCCTCGGCGAGGGTCAGCAGACCAATCAGCGAGCCGGATGCGGCGGCGAGGGTTGCGAGGCGCCCGGCTCGAGGATGGGATGCCGCCCACGCGGAGAGCCACAGAGCGGCGGCCAGCAGGAGGCAGGCCACGGCGGTGTTCACGTTCATGCCGGCGTGCCCGCGAAGAACGGTCTTGACCGGCTCGGAGCCGAGCGCCCAGGCGGCGACCGCGGCGAGGGCGAGGAGTGCGGCGACGGACGCAGCGGCCTGCGCCGTGCGCCGAGCCAGCGTGTCTCCCCGCTGCTCGGCGGCTGTCGCGTCGGAGGAGGCTCGAGCGCTTCGCGCCATGGCGGCAAGCCGTACGCGCCGACTCCTCACGGGCGACGCCGGCGCGCCCATGATCGGAAGCTAACTCCCGGCCGGCGAAGCGCGAGAAAGTCTGCCCCCCGCGGGGGCGGCGGGAAGAAATGCCTTGACCTGCCCCCCCTGGATGCCGTATTCGTTAGCCCGAAACCCCGCTCCTGCCTAACGACGTTTTCCGTCCGGCCGCCGGCCAGAGGTGTTCATGAAGGCCCAGCGCCAGGCTCCCGATCTCGACGCCACCGATCTGCGGATCCTCGATCTGCTGCAGGAGAACTGCAAGCGGCCGCTCGCGTCGATCGGCGAGAAGGTGGGCCTGTCGGCGCCCGCCGTGATGGAGCGCGTGCACAAGATGGAGGAGGCGGGCGTCATCCACGGCTACGTTGCGATCGTCGACGCGCGGATGCTGGGAATGGACGTCACGGCCTTCATCGGCGTCTCGGTCGCGCACCCGCGGATGATCGGCGCGTTCGAGCGCGAGGTCGCACACATGGACGCCGTCCTCGAGTGCCACCACGTGACCGGCGCGCACACGCTGCTGCTCAAGGTGCGCACCGAGAACACGGAGGGTCTCGAGGATCTGATCGACCGCATTCGCTCGGTCGAGGGCGTGACGCGCACCGAGACCAACGTCGTGCTCTCGACGCAGACGGAGCGCACGCGGATCGCGCTCGATCTGGAGGACTCCGAGACGAAGCCGCGGCCGCGGCGAATCGTCCGCGAGCGAGCAGCGCGCGCCGGCCGGCCGGCGCAATGAGGAGAGGTCCATGACCCGACCCCTCGGGCTTCCCCCGCGGCAGGGCCTTTACGATCCGGCCTTCGAGCACGATGCGTGCGGGGTCGGCTTCGTCGCGAACATCCGCGGGGAGAAGTCGCACGCGATCGTGCGGCAGGGCATCACGGTCCTCGAGAATCTGACGCACCGGGGCGCGACGGGAGCCGACCCCGACACCGGTGACGGCGCCGGCGTGCTGCTCCAGACGCCGGACGGCTTCCTGCGCCGCGAGGCCGGTCGCCTCGGAATCGATCTTCCCGCGCCCGGCCGGTACGCGGCAGGGCTCGTCTTCCTGTCGCAGGACGCCGCCGAGCGCGAGTTCCAGACCCGCACGGTCGAGCGCGCGGTGGTCGCGCACGGCCAGCGCGTCCTCGGCTGGCGCGAGGTTCCGGTCGATCCGCAGCGCATCGGTCCGCTGGCGCGCGAGGCAATGCCGGTGATCCGCCAGCTCTTCGTCGCCGCCGCCGATGCGGCGATGCCGCAGGACGTCTTCGAGCGCAGGCTCTACGTGCTGCGAAGCGTGGCCGAGCACGCGATCCGCGAGCGCGGCGGCAACGTCGCGCGCTCGTTCCACGTGCCGAGCCTCTCGTCGCGCACGCTCGTCTACAAGGGGCTGCTGCTCGCGCACCAGATCGACGGCTTCTATCCCGACCTCGCCGATCCGCTGCTCGACAGCGCGATCGCGCTCGTCCACCAGCGCTACAGCACGAACACGTTCCCGACCTGGGACCTCGCGCAGCCGTTCCGCTACATCGCGCACAACGGCGAGATCAACACACTGCGCGGCAACGTGAACTGGATGCACGCGCGCGAGGGAACGCTCGCGTCGGAGCTGTTCGGTCCGGACCTGCGGCGGCTGTTCCCGATCATCCGGCCGGGCGGCAGCGACACCGCACAGTTCGACAACGCGCTCGAGCTGCTCGTGCTCGCCGGGCGCTCGCTGCCGCACGCGATGATGATGATGGTTCCCGAGGCGTGGGACGGTCACGAGAGCATGGACGAGGACCGCCGCGCCTTCTACGAGTACCACTCGTGCCTGCTCGAGCCGTGGGACGGGCCGGCGTCGATGACCTTCACCGACGGCCGCAAGATCGGCGCGCTCCTCGACCGCAACGGCCTTCGCCCGTCGCGCTACACCGTGACGAAGGACGGCCTCGTCGTGATGTCGTCGGAGGCGGGGGCGCTGCCGATCGCCCCCGAGAACGTCCTCGTCCACGGGCGCCTGCAGCCCGGGCGGATCTTCTTCGTCGACACCGAGCAGGGCCGCATCGTCTCGGACGAGGAGATCAAGGGCGAGCTCGCGCGCCGGCGCCCGTACCGGCAGTGGGTCGCCGAGAACCGCGTGAAGCTCGAGTCGCTGCCGCGCGCGGCGGAGCCCGATCCGGTCGGCGACGAGGCGTGCTTCCGGCTGCAGGAGGTCTTCGGCTACACGCTCGAGGATCTTCGCATCGTGCTGCCGCCGATGGTGACCCATGGCGTCGAGGCGCTCGGATCGATGGGCGACGACGCCGCGCTCGCATGCCTCTCGGACCGGCCGCGCCTGCTCTACCACTACTTCAAGCAGCTCTTCGCGCAGGTGACGAACCCGCCGATCGACTCGCTGCTCGAGCGGCTCGTGATGTCGACGATCTCGACGCTCGGCGAGGAGCGAAACCTCCTCGACGAGACGCCCGAGCACGCGCGACTCCTCGAGCTCGAGCACCCGATCCTCACCAACGAGCAGCTCGCTCGGATCCGTGAGATCTCGCGCCCGGGCCTTTGCTCGCGGACGCTGCCGATCCTGTTCAAGGCGGCCGACGGCGGCGACGGGCTGCGCGCGGCCCTCGATTCGCTGTGCGCGCAGGCGTCGGCGGCGATCGCCGAGGGCGTGAGCCTGCTCATCCTCTCGGACCGGGGCGTCAGCGCGGACCTCGCGCCGATCCCGGCGCTGCTCGCGACGGCCGCGGTGCACCACCACCTCATCCGCGAGGAGACTCGCACCAAGTGCGGCCTCCTCGTCGAGACGGGAGAGGCCCGCGAGGTCGGCCACTTCGCGCTGCTGATCGGCTACGGCGCCGGCGCGGTGAACCCGTACCTCGCGTTCGAGACGGTGCGGCGGCTCATCGAGGACGGCGCGTACGTTCCCGAGGGGCTGACGCTCGAGAAGGCGCTCGCGCACTACGTGAAGGCCGTCGACAAGGGCCTGCTCAAGATCTTCGCGAAGATGGGGATCTCGACGCTGCAGAGCTACCGCGGCGCGCAGATCTTCGAGGCGGTGGGGCTCTCGACGGAGCTGGTCGCGCGCTACTTCACCGGGACGCCGTCGAAGGTGAGCGGCGTCGGCCTCGACGTGCTCGCGCGCGAGTCGGCGGTGCGCCACCGGCGCGCGTTCCCGACCGACGGCCCGTACTACCCCGAGCTCGATCCCGGGGGCCTGTACCAGTGGCGCGCGCGCGGCGAGCGGCACACGTTCAACCCCGAATCGGTGTCGCGGCTCCAGCACGCGGTTCGCAACGAGAGCTTCGCGACGTTCCAGGAGTTCTCGAAGGCCGCCGACGGCGACGCCGAGCGGATGTGCACGCTGCGCGGCCTGTTCCGGCTGCGCTTCGCGGAGCAGCCCGTCCCGATCGAAGAAGTCGAGCCCGCCGAAGCGATCGTGAAGCGCTTCTGCACGGGCGCCATGTCGTTGGGGTCGATCTCGCGCGAGGCGCACGAGACGCTCGCGATCGCGATGAACCGCCTCGGCGGCAAGAGCAACACCGGAGAGGGCGGTGAGGATCCCGAGCGCTTCACGCCCGACGCCGACGGGAACCTGCGCCGCAGCGCGATCAAGCAGGTGGCGTCGGGCCGCTTCGGCGTCACGAGCTGGTACCTCGTCAACTCCGACGAGATGCAGATCAAGATGGCGCAGGGCGCGAAGCCGGGAGAGGGCGGCCAGCTCCCGGGCCACAAGGTCGACGAATACATCGCGAGCATCCGGCACTCGACGCCGGGCGTCGGCCTCATCTCGCCGCCGCCGCATCACGA
This sequence comes from Myxococcota bacterium, assembly GCA_041912475.1. GTDB lineage: Bacteria > Myxococcota_A > UBA9160 > UBA9160 > UBA9160 > MYXO. Next base: position 4,404 of record JAYRMX010000062.1, on the reverse strand, counting down.
CATCTACTCGATCGAGGACCTCTCGCAGCTCATCCACGACCTCAAGAACGCGAACCCGCGCGGGCGCGTGAGCGTGAAGCTCGTGTCCGAGACGGGAGTGGGCACGGTCGCTGCGGGCGTCTCGAAGGGCAAGGCCGACGGCGTCCTCATCTCCGGCCACGACGGCGGAACCGGCGCATCGCCGCAGACGTCGATCAAGTGCGCGGGCTCTCCGTGGGAGATCGGCCTCGCGGAGACGCAGCAGACGCTCGTGCTGAACGACCTGCGCGGCCGGATCCGGGTGCAGGTCGACGGCGGGCTCAAGACCGGCCGTGACGTGGTGGTCGGCGCGCTGCTCGGCGCCGACGAGTTCGGCTTCTCGACCGCGCCGCTCGTCGCGCTCGGCTGCATCCTCATGCGCGTGTGCCACCTCAACACCTGCCCGGTCGGGATCGCGACGCAGAACAAGGAGCTGCGCAAGCGCTTCGCCGGCCAGCCCGAGCACGTCGTCCGCTACTTCTTCTTCGTCGCCGAAGAGGTGCGCGAGCTGATGTCGAAGCTCGGATTCCGGCGCTTCGACGAGATGATCGGGCAGATGGACCGGCTCGACGTCGCGCCGGCGATCGAGCACTGGAAGGCGAAGAACCTCGACTACTCGGCGCTGCTGTTCAAGCCGGCCGCGCCCTTCGACGTGCGGCACACCGGAGGCCAGGACCACGGCCTCGCGAAGGCACTCGACCATCGCCTGATCGAGCTCGCCCGTCCGGCGCTCGAGAAGGCAGAGCCCGTCGAGATCCAGCTCCCGGTGCGCAACGTGAACCGCACCGTCGCAACGATGCTCGGGTCCGAGGTCTCGCGCCGCTACGGGGCGAAGGGGCTGCCCGAGGACACGATCCGCATCCACCTCACGGGCGCGGTGGGGCAGAGCTGCGCCGCGTTCCTTCCGGCCGGGATCACGCTCGACATCGAGGGCCAGGCGAACGACTACGCCGGCAAGGGGCTCTCGGGAGGAAAGCTCGTCGTGCGCGTGCCGGCGGGGGCGACGTTCGCGCCGGAGGAGAACGTGATCGTCGGCAACGTCGTTCTGTACGGCGCGACCGCGGGCGAAGCGTACTTCCAGGGCGTCGCCGGCGAGCGCTTCTGCGTTCGGAATTCGGGAGCGAGCGCGGTGGTCGAGGGGGTCGGCGACCACGGCTGCGAGTACATGACCGGCGGCCGCGCGGTGATCCTCGGTCGCACCGGGCGCAACTTCGCAGCGGGAATGAGCGGCGGGATCGCGTACGTCCTCGACGAGGACGGCGAGTTCCCGAAGCGCTGCAACCTCTCGATGGTCGAGCTCGAGGAGATCACGAAGGAGGACGAGGAGGCGATCCTGCGACTCGTCCGCCGGCACTTCCAGTACACGCGGAGCCGTCGCGCCGAGGAGGTGCTCCGCAAGTGGAACGATCTGGCCGTGAAGTTCGTCAAGGTCTTCCCGCTCGACTACAAGCGGGCGCTGGCGGACCGGGTGAAGGCGGGGAGCGGCAATGGGTAAGATCACGGGGTTTCTCGAGTTCGGGCGAAAGCCGGCTCCGCTGCGGCCGGCCGACGAGCGCGTCCGCGACTGGCACGAGGTGCAGGAGAACGTCGACGCCGAGCACAGCCGAACGCAGGCCGCCCGCTGCATGGACTGCGGGATCCCGTTCTGCAACAACGGCTGCCCGCTCGGGAACGTGATCCCCGACTGGAACGACCTCGTCTACCGCGACAAGTGGGAGGACGCGCTCGTCCGCCTGCACTCGACGAACAACTTCCCGGACTTCACGGGCCTCGTGTGCCCGGCGCCGTGCGAGGCGGCGTGCGTGCTCGGGATCAACAGCGATCCGGTGACGATCAAGCAGATCGAATGGGAGATCGTGCGCCGCGGCTGGGACGAGGGCTGGGTCCGTCCGATCCGGCCCGAGCAGCGCACCGGACGCTCCGTCGCCGTCGTGGGCTCGGGACCCTCCGGCCTCGCGGCGGCGCAGCAGCTCAACCGCGCCGGCCACACGGTGACGGTCTTCGAGAAGGCGGACCGCGCGGGCGGCCTGCTGCGGTACGGCATTCCCGACTTCAAGCTCGAGAAGTGGATCGTCGAGCGCCGCGTCGAGCAGATGCGGGCCGAAGGCGTTCTGTTCCAGACCGGCGTCCACGTGGGCGCCGACCTGTCGGTCTCCGAGCTGCGCCGCGGCTTCGACGCGATCCTGCTGGCGATGGGATCGGAGAAGCCGCGCGACCTTCCGATTCCGGGTCGCGAGCTCGGCGGCGTCCACTTCGCGATGGAGTTCCTTCCGCAGCAGAACCGCCGCTGCGCCGGCGACGCGATCGAGCCCGCCGGCGAGATTCTCGCGACGGGCAAGCACGTCGTGGTGCTGGGCGGCGGCGACACGGGCTCCGACTGCGTCGGCACCTCGCATCGTCACGGAGCGAGGTCGGTGACGTCGCTCGAGCTGCTCGAGCGCCCGCCCGACCATCGGCATCCGTCGACGCCGTGGCCGCTCTGGCCGCTCATGTTCCGCAGCTCGAGCTCGCACGACGAGGGCGGGCGGCGCGACTTCGGCGTGATGACGAAGCGCTTCAGCGGATCGGGTGGCCGCGTCGAGAAGCTCCACGCCGTTCGCGTGCGCTGGAGCGCGCCCGACGCGCAGGGCCGCAGCGCTCCGGAGGAGATCCCGGGAAGCGACTTCGAGCTTCCCGCCGACCTCGTGCTGCTCGCGATGGGGTTCGTGCATCCCGTCCACGACGGCCTCCTCCAGTCGCTCGGCGTGCGACTCGATCCGCGCGGCAACGTCGCCGCGAGCCCGAAGGACTACGCGACCAGCGAGCCGGGCGTCTTCGCCGCCGGCGACGTTCGCCGTGGCCAGTCACTCGTCGTCTGGGCGATCTCCGAGGGCCGCGAGGCCGCGCGTGCGATCGACCGCTATCTGGTCGGCGACTCGCACCTGCCGGCGCGCAGCGCGTACGTCTAGGCGGAGCGCCGGAGCGCGCGTTTGTGCGGCGCTGCGCCGGGTGGCGGTGAGGACGTGCGTGCGGAGGCCGAGCGCGGTGACGCGTTCCGCTTGACTTGGTTCGCGCGCGCCCGGTACGATGGGGACGTCGCGAGGGGGATCCCATTCCGGCATCGACTGCGCCGGGCCTGGCGGGCTCGGATCCCGACTTCGAGCGCCTCGAGCGGGCCGTGACGGCGCTCGTCGAGCGCCACCGCGGCGCCGTGCTCGAGAACGCACGGCTGCGCGAGCTGCTCGAAGAGCGGGAGCATCGGCTGCGCGCCGCGGAGGAGCAGGTCCTCGTGCTCAACCAGCGCCGGCAGGACGTCGCCAAGCGCGTCGACGACCTCATCGCGCAGATCGTCCTGCTCGAGAGCCAGCTCGGCGCGGCGCCGGCGTAGATGGGCGCCCGGCGCTCGGTCGCGGTTCGAATCCTCGGCCACGAGTACCGCATCCGGACCGACGCCAGCGAGGAGCAGATCGCTCGCGTCGCGCGCACCGTCGACGAGGCGATGGTTCGCATCCGCGAGCGGACGAAGACGGTCGACTCGCTCGACCTCGCGGTGCTGACGGCGCTCAACCTCGCGAACGACCTGCTGGCCGGCCGCGCCGAGGGCGGCTCCGGATCCCGCCTGCCGGCCGAGCGCGTACGAGCGCTCGCTGCCCTCGCGGAGTCGGCGCTCGAGGATCGGGCGGAGGCGCGCTGACCGCGGCGCAGGACGAAGCGCTCGTGGCCTGCAAGCGGCGGCTCCGGGCCGACCTTCGCCGGCAGCCCGTGCCGCGGGGGGAGGCGGCCGGCGCGTGCGGCGCTGCGGCCGCGCGGCCTCACGCCCCGCGCGCGGGTCTCTCGCGCGCGCGCCGGGGCGCCCGCTTCGCGTCGCTTCCCGGCGAGCTGCCGACGCGGCCCGTGTTCGCGCTCCTCGGCAGGCTCGGGCGCACGGCGCTCTTTCCGCGCGTGCGCGTGGGCGAAGCCCTCGAGTTCGCTCCGCTCGCCCGCTGGGAAGAGCTTCGGCGCACCGCGCTCGGCCTCTGGGAGCCGCCCGCGATCCTCCCCGCAGTCCCGCTCGGCCCGCAGGACCTCGTCCTCGTCCCCGGGCTCGGCTTCGATCGGCACGGCGGGCGGCTCGGGCGAGGCGGCGGCCTGTACGATCGCACGTTCCCGCCGGGAGCCCCGGCGCCGGCGCTCGTCGCTCTGGCGTTCGCGTGCCAGGTGGTCGACCGTGTGCCGGCCGGGCCGCACGATCGCCGGATCGACGCCATCGTGACGGAGTACGGCATGATTCGGGTCTCGGGAGGATGACGGGCCTGTGACGGATGCACAGACGCAGCGCGAGGTCGATCGACAGCTCGAGCGGATCCGCACCGGCGCGGACCAGATCCTCGGCGAGGAAGAGCTGCGGCCGCGGCTCGCCGCCGCGCT
>JAYRMX010000061.1:0-15162 GCA_041912475.1 Myxococcota bacterium | reverse complement strand
GGTCGGCCGCTCCCTCGACGAGGTCGATGCTGGCCTTCGCGTCCGCGTCGTCGGCGCACGTCTCGCGCAGGGACGCGCAGGCGACGTAGATGGTGGCGACCGCGTTGTTGAGGTGGTGCGCAAGGCCGCACGACAACGCGCCGGCGATCTGCATTCGCACCGCCAGCTCGTCCTCGCTCGGGCGCGCCGCGAGCCGCGGCGCCTCCGCGTCGCTCACCGGGCGTCCTCCCGTCGCGCAGCGCGGGTGGTGGCGAATCCTGCGGGGCCCTGACTCCACGTGCGAGCATAACACGGCGGCGCGCTCGCGACCCTGCCGCGCCGGCCGGCCGCGGCGCCCGCCCGGCGGCCTCGGCTCGCGGGGGAGGGCTCGAATCGGAACTCGTCCCCTATCTTCGTGCGAGCGGCGTTTGCCGGAGTGGAGGATCCCATGGAGCTCGAGGAATCGGTTCGCAAGCAGTTCACCGCGGCCGCCGACGCGTACGTCACCTCGTTCGTGCACCGGGGCGGGCCGGATCTCGACGCGCTGCTCGCGCTCGCCGGCGACGTCCGCGGCGCGCGCGTCCTCGACGTGGGGACGGGGGTCGGAGCGACGGCGCTGGCCTTCGCCGAGCGCGGCGCGCGCGTCGTCGGCCTCGACCTCACGCCGGCCATGCTCGAGAACGCGCGCGCGCAGGCGGCCGAGCGCGGTCTGGCGAACCTCGAGACCCGCCTCGGCGACGCCGCCGAGCTTCCGTTCGGCGACGCGGCGTTCGACCTCGTCTCGTGCCGGGTGTGCGCGCACCACTTCGGTCGCGCCCGCCGCGCCGTCGCCGAGATGGCGCGCGTGCTGCGGCCGGGAGGCCAGCTCCTCGTCGTCGACTCCGTCTCGCCCGAGGACCCGGCGCAGGACACCTTCTTGAACGCCGTCGAGCTGCTGCGCGATCCGTCTCACGTTCGCAACTACCGGATCTCGGAGTGGCTCGGCTGGCTTCGCGAAGAAGGGCTCGACGCCGAGCACGTTCGCACCTTTCCGACCTTCCTCGACTTCGAGGACTGGACGGCGCGAATGAACACGCCCGCGCACGAGAAGGAGCAGCTCCGGCGCGTGATGGATGGCGCGCCGCGCGCGGTGCGCGAGGCGTTCTCGATCGAGGCGAACCACGACTGGCGCATCCCGCTCGCGCTGCTGCGCGGGGCGAAGCCCGCCTGAGACGAAGCGTTCGCGAGGCGTCGACGCTCGGATCCGCTGCGCCGACACAGCGCCGAGTCGGGGTTCGGCGCGCGCCCGCTACGCGCCGCCGGCGAGCCGGCGCAGGCGCGAGAACGGGTAGATGCCGGTCGCGTGCCCGTCGCTCCACTCGATCTGGATCGCGTAGCGGCCGACGCGGCGGATCGAGACCGGCCGAACGTCTTCGGGAACCGAAGCCGGATCGAGCATTCCCTCGCCCGTCCATTCGTTCACGCAGTGCGCGCAGCCGCACGCGAGCCGCAGCGTGCGGACGTCGTACACGCTCCTGTGTCCGTCCGCCCACTCGATCGCGAGGCTGCGCGGGCCGTCCTGCCGGATCGAGAGAGGAGTGGTCGCGCCGTCGGTCGCCGCTGCGGGCATGCGGGCGAGGATACCCCGCGACGGGCCGGCGCATGAACGCTACCGTCGCGCGCCGGACGGCGGCCCACGGCGCCGCAGGGAGGGAACCATGACGCAGGGCACGGCGGCGGCCGACGGCGCGATCGCGATCCTCGGCGGGACGGGGGACCAGGGCCTCGGCCTCGCGCTGCGCTTCGCGAAGGCGGGCCGCGAGGTCGTGATCGGCTCGCGCGTGCCCGAGCGGGCCGAGGCCGCTGCGCGCGAGGTCGCCGCGCTCGTTCCGGCCGCAAAGGTCGCGGGAGCCGGGAATCCCGAAGCGACCGCGCGCGGCTCGATCGTCATCCTCTCGGTGCCGTTCGAGCACGTCGCCGGAACGATGAAGGCCGTGAAGGAATCGCTGCGAGCGGGGCAGGTCGTCGTCTCGATGGGCGTTCCGCTCGCGACGGCGGTCGGAGACGCCGCGGTGCGGACCGTCGGCGTCTGGCAGGGCTCGTGCGCCGAGCTGGTGGCCAGCCTGACACCGCCCGGTGTCCACGTCGTCTCCGCGTTCCAGAACGTCTCCGCGCATCGCCTGCGCGAGCTCGATCATCCCGTCGAGTGCGACGTCGTCGTGTCGGGCGCGCCCGAGCCGCGCCAGCGCGTGATGGCGCTCTGCGCGCTCGTTCCGGGCCTGCGCGCGATCGACGGCGGCCCGCTCGCGAACGCGCGCCTCGTCGAGCCGATCACCGCGCTGCTGATCGGCATGAACGTCCGCTACAAGGTCCCGGCCGGAGTCGGCATCCGCTTCACCGGCCTCTAGGCCGCGGCGTCCCGTGCGGCCCTCACGGCGGTCCGGCGCGGCGAGCGGGCCGGCGTCGCGCTCGGCCGGGTAGCTCCGGGCTGCTCTCGGCCCATCCGGGCCTGCGAGCGCCCAGGCCCCGGGGCCTGACGGCCCCATCTCCGGCCGCGATCCCTTGTGGAGCAGTCTTCACTCAGACACCAGATTTTGTGTTGACTCGGCCGCGCGACGGGAGTAAATCCATGGTCCATGGGGATGTGAACGTCTCTGCGGCGGCCTGGGGGGGTTCGATAGGCGGCCGTCGCAGGGATACGGGCCTGGGAAGGGATGGAGGACCCGACCCAGGTTCGGGGGGCTCCGGCGGACTCCGCCGGAGCCCTTTCGTCTCAGCCGCGAGCGAGAGGGGCCGGGTCGAAGGGGTCGACCCGGTCGGGGGGTGCGAGAGCCGCCCGACGGCGATCGGAAGCAACGATCGACGGCGGGCAACGGGGGGGCAGATGACCGACGGGACCGGCGTTTCGGGCGTGACCGGCGTGATCGACGAGCAGGATCGCGAGCACCGGGTCGGAGCGCCGGCTGCGCCGGAGACGGAACCCGCCGCCGGATCGCATCTGCGTCCGGTCGGCGCCGAGCCCCGCCGAACCGCACGCCACGCCGGCCTCGAGATCCCCCGCACCTTCACCCGCGACGGCGAAGATCCCTTCGACTCGGTCGAGTGGGAGCTGCGAGCGGCGCGCATCTCCGGCGAGTCGGGCCAGGTGATCTTCGAGCAGTGCGACTGCGAGGTGCCGAAGGGCTGGTCGGAGCTCGCGACCAACGTCGTCGTTTCGAAGTACTTCCGCGGCCACGTCGGAACCCCCGAGCGTGAGCGCAGCGTCAAGCAGCTCATCGGGCGGGTGGTCGGCCGCATCCACGAGTGGGGCGAGCGGTCGGGCTACTTCCGCTCGGAGGCCGACGGCCGCGCGTTCCGCGACGAGCTCACGCATCTGCTCGTCCACCAGCGGGTGTCGTTCAACAGCCCGGTCTGGTTCAACCTCGGCGTTGCGGGAACCCCGCAGCAGGCGAGCGCGTGCTTCATCAACTCGGTCGAGGACACCATGGACTCGATCATGGAGCTCGCGAAGACCGAGGCGATGCTCTTCAAGGGCGGCTCGGGAACGTGATCGAACCTCTCGAAGATCCGCTCGTCGCGCGAGCCGCTCGCCGGCGGCGGGACGGCGTCGGGCCCCGTGTCGTTCATGCGCGGCTTCGACGCCTTCGCCGGCGTGGTGAAGTCGGGCGGCAAGACGCGCCGCGCAGCGAAGATGGTGATCCTCAACGTCGATCATCCCGACATCCGCGAGTTCATCCACTGCAAGGCCGACGAGGAGAAGAAGGCCTGGTCGCTGATCGACGCGGGATACGACGGCGGCTTCAACGTCCCCGGCGGCGCGTACGACTCGATCTACTACCAGAACGCGAATCACTCGGTGCGGGTCACCGACGGCTTCATGCGTGCGGTGCTCGACGACCGCAGCTACGAGACGCACGCCGTCACGACGGGCCAGCCGATGGACACGTACAAGGCCCGCGAGATGCTTCGCGAGATGGCCGAGGCCGCGCACGTCTGCGGCGATCCGGGCATCCAGTACGACACCACGATCAACCGCTGGAACCCGTGCAAGGCGTCGGGGCGAATCCACTCGAGCAACCCGTGCTCCGAGTACATGTTCCTCGACGACACCGCGTGCAACCTCGCGAGCCTGAACCTCATGCGCTTTGCCGGGCCCGACGGCGGCATCGACGTCGCGTCGCTGCGCCGGGCGGTGGCGATCACGATCCTCGCGATGGACATCGTCGTCGATCACGCGGACTATCCGACGCCGAAGATCGCTCGCAACAGCCACCTGTACCGGCCGCTCGGCCTCGGCTACGCGAACCTCGGCGCGCTGCTCATGAGCTGCGGCCTTCCGTACGACAGCGATGCAGGCCGCAGCCTCGCCGCGGAGATCACGTCGGTCGTCTGCGGCCAGGCGTACCTCACGTCCGCCGAGATCTCGGCGGCGATGGGACCCTTCGCTCGCTACCGCATGAACCGCAGGCCTTTCCTCGACGTGATCGACATGCACCGTGCCGCGGCGGAGGCGGTTCCGGCGCGCAGCGTCCCGGCCGAGCTGCACGCGGCGTCGCGCGAAGTCTGGCGCAGCGCGCGCGAGGCGGGCGAGCGCCACGGCTTCCGGAACGCGCAGGTGACGGTCCTCGCGCCGACCGGAACGATCGCCTTCATGATGGACTGCGACACCACGGGCGTCGAGCCCGACATCGCGCTCGTGAAGTACAAGAAGCTCGTCGGCGGCGGCATGCTGAAGATCGTCAACCAGACGGTGCCGATGGCGCTGCGGCGGCTCGGCTACGACGAGACGCGAATCGCGGCGATCCTCGAGCACATCGACTCGCACGAGACGATCGAGGGCGCGCCGGGGCTCGATCCCGAGCACCTGCCGGTTTTCGACTGCGCGTTCCGCCCGCGGGGCGGTACGCGGTCGATCCACTGGATGGGGCACCTGCGCATGATGGGCGCCGTGCAGCCCTTCCTCTCGGGCGCGATCAGCAAGACGGTGAACATGCCCGAGAACACGACCGTCGACGACATCGTCCTCGCGTACGTCGAGGGCTGGAAGCTGGGCTTGAAGGCGCTCGCGGTCTACCGCGACGGCAGCAAGCGCACGCAGCCGCTCAACGCCGGCAAGGACGAGAAGAAGGCGACCGTCACGGAGATCCGGCCGCAGCGCCGCAAGCTGCCCGACGAGCGCCAGGCGGTCACGCACAAGTTCTCGATCGCCGGGCACGAGGGCTATCTCACGGTCGGCGCCTACGACGACGGCGCGCCCGGCGAGATCTTCCTCAAGATGGCGAAGGAGGGCAGCACGGTCTCGGGGCTGATGGACACCATCGCCACCATGACCTCGATCGCGCTCCAGTACGGCGTTCCGCTCAAAGCCCTCGTCGACAAGTTCAGCCACACGCGCTTCGAGCCGGCGGGTTTCACGAACAACCGCGAGATCCCGATCGCGAAGTCGATCACCGACTACGTGTTCCGGTATCTCGGCAACCGCTTCCTGCGCGGCGAGGCGGTCGCGCCCGACGAGCAGGAGACCGACGCCGAGGCGGCCGGGCTCGCGGCGCCGCGCGCCGCCGTAGCAGGCGGGTCTGGCGTTCGCGCCGACGACTCCTCGTACGGCATGGTGAATCAGGCCGACGCGCCGTCGTGCAGCGAGTGCGGGTCGATCATGATCCGCAACGGCGCCTGCTACAAGTGCCCCAACTGCGGCGGAACGAGCGGCTGTAGCTGAATCGCAGCGCACACCCGCGCTCTCTGTGTCTCTCTGGGGGGTGAGACACGGGGGGGAGCGGAGAGGGCCTCGGCCCTCTCCGCTCCCTTGGCGGGGGAGCCGCTCCCGTTCTCGCGCCTCGCGAGGGCCGCGGTCGGCCGAGCTCATGCGCAGATTTCGGCTCAAGAGCTTCACCGAACCTGCCGCTTTGTACGCCGAACCCTTCCCCCGGCGGAGCCTCGCACATGCGCACCGTTGCGGACGTCACCTGCGGGGATGCGCGCAGGGCCTCGGTTGTCCTCCGCGATCGGACGGTGCGCTTCGCCGGCGCCGCGGGCGCGCGTGCCGCGGCGTGCAGCCGAGGGCTCCGCGCCGCCGCGCTCGCGCTGCTCGTTGCGGTGGCCGCAGGACCGCCCGCCGCGGCGGCGCCGGTCCTGACGGAGTTCACGCTCAGCGCCGGCACCCCGGGCGTCTCGACAGGAACCTTCCAGACTGCGACTGGCACTCTCTGGAGCGTCGCCCAGCTCTCGTCGGGGTCAGGGCGCACGTACAACTACGCGTCCCAGCTCTTCACTCCCTCGGCGAGCGGCTCCTTCACGTTCGGCATGTCTTCGGCGCCGAACGACACCGTCCTCGTCCTCTACCAGGGCTCCTACAACCCCGCGTCGCCGGGGACGAACGCAGTCGCGCTCAACGACGACAGCAACGGCCTCGGCGCGGGTGGCGTCATCATGGGGACCTGCGGCGGGAGTGCGGGTCTGTGCCCGAAGCTCACGCAGGCCCTCACCGCGCTCACGGACTACTACGTCGTCGTCACGACCTACTCGGCCGGTAATCCCGTCACGCTGCCGATCGGATTCTACGTCTACGGAGAGCCGATCGGCGTCGGCGGCGCGCCCCCGCCCGGCGTCGTGGTGATCCTCCCTGCGGCGCCGCCCCTCGGCGTCTTCGACGCCGCCGCGGCGATGGGCAACGGCTCTGCGTTCGGCGCGGCCCGCGCCATCGACCGCAGCGAAGGCCTGCACACGCTCTTCCGACTCGCCGGCTTCGGGAACGACGCAGACGTCTCGAACGCCGTTTCGCAGACGCTCCCGCTCATGACCGGCGGAACGATCTTCTCCGTACGCAGCGACCTCTCGAGCTTCAATCGCATCATCCAGGCGCGGCTCGACGCGAACCGCGGCCTCTCGTCGGGCGACGCCTTCGAGGGCAACGAGAACGTCTGGATGAAGGGGTTCGGTTCGTGGGCGGACCAGAACGACCAGGGCGGAGTCCCCGGCTACGGCGCCATCAGCTATGGCGGCGCCGGCGGGATCGACGGCGCGATCACGAGCGCGCTTCGCCTCGGCGCCGCCTTCGCGTACGCTCGGAGCACGGTCGACCAGAACGCGTCGGCAGCGGCGGCGCAGACCGCCCGCGTCAACGTCTACGACTTCATCGGCTACGGAAGCTACGCGTTCGGCGAGCAGACCGAGATGAGCTTCCAGCTCGACGGCGGATGGAACACCAACGACGGCCGGCGTTCGATTCCCTTCGCCGGCGCCGTCGCGACGTCGAGCTACCTCGGCCAGACCGCCCACGGAGGCGTCGGGCTCGGCCATACGTTCGACGTTCTCGAGCACACGAGCCTCACGCCGTCGGCGCGAATCGACTACACCTTCGTGCGTAACGGAGGGTACTCGGAGGCGGGCGCGGGGGTGCTCGGCCTCGACGTCGCGTCGCAGAGTGTGCAAGAGCTCGTCGTCGGGATCGATGGCAAGGCGACGCAGCGCCTCGCCGACCGCATTACGCTGAGCGCCAACGCCGGCGTCGGCTTCGACACGCTCCACGAGAACGGCTCGATCACTTCGGCCTACGCCGGCGCCCCAGGCGCGGGATTCGCGACCTTCGGTATCACGCCGAGCCGGTGGAGGGTGCGAGGCGGCGCCGGCGCCTCGTACGAGATCCTCGACGGCCTCGAGCTGACCGGGCGCTACGACACGGAGTATCGCTCGGCCTTCCTCAACCAGACGGTCTCGATGAAGGTCCGCTGGACGTTCTGATCCGCGGGAGGGGCGCAGAGGGTGACCGTGGCCGCTTCACGAGGCCCGATGCGCAGCCGCACGCCCTTGCAGGCGCGATGCGCACGGCGGCTCGCCGTCGCGCTGTGTCTGGCGTCCTTCGCGTGTGCGGGTATCCCGTCGCCTGCGCAGCGACGGAGCTTCGCCGATGCGCTCGCGGAGAGCGAAGGGTGGCACGCGATCACGATTCCGGCGGGGTCCCTCGACCTGGTCGCGTACGTTCCGGATCGGAGCGCGAATGACCGCTCGCTCACGGTCTTCGTCGAGGGCGATGGTCTCGCCTGGATCGGCGATGCCGGGCCCTCGTCCGATCCCACGCCGCGAGACCCCGTCGCCCTGCGCATGGCGCTGGCGCATCCCGACGGCAATGCGGCGTATCTCGCGAGGCCGTGCCAGTACGTCGGCGCGCGAGCCACCGGCTGTCCGTCCGGCTACTGGACCACCGGCCGATTCTCTCCCGAGGTGATCGACGCCACCGGCCGTGCGATCGACGCGCTCGAGGAACGCTTCGGCAGCGACCGGCTGACGCTGGTCGGCTACTCGGGCGGCGGCGCGGTCGCCGCCCTCGTCGCCGCTCGGCGCGTCGACGTCGAGCGCCTCGTGACGATCGCAGGCAACGTCGATCCCGCGGCATGGGCCCGGCTCCATCACATCCCCGCACTCGGCGGCTCGCTCAATCCCGCCGACGAAGTCGCGGCGCTGCGCGCGATCAGGCAGTGGCACTTCATCGGCGCTCGCGACACCAACGTCCCCCCCGAGCTCGCGCTCGGGTTCGCGCGCCTCTTCCCCGAGAACGAGCGCCCCGTCGTCGAGGCCGAGACCGGGTTCGATCATCGGTGCTGCTGGGCGAACGCGTGGCCTCGACTCTGGAGCGAGGTGGTGGCCTCGCGCGCACCTTGATCCGAGAGCGACGGCGGCTCCGCGCGCCGGCGCGGCATTCGTGACGAGAGCGTGACGGCGCGGGGGCGTTCCCGAGAAACCCGCCGGGAGCCCTCGGCCGGCGACGTCGCGGGGCGGTAGACTCGGCCCGCGATATGAGCCCGCGAATCCTCGTGGTCGACGACGAGCCGGACCTGCTCGAGCTCGTCCGCGTGAGCCTCGTGAAGGCCGGCTTCCAGGTGGAGACGGCCGCGACGGGACGCGCGGCGATCGAGAAGCTCGAGGCCGCGCCGCCGGATCTGCTCGTCCTCGATCTCATGCTCCCGGACGTCTCGGGCAACGAGATCTGCCGCAAGGTCCGCGGACACCCGGCGCTCTCCGATCTGCCGGTCGTCATGCTGACGGCGAAGTCCGAGGAGGTCGATCGCGTCGTCGGCTTCGAGCTCGGCGCCGACGATTACGTCGCCAAGCCCTTCAGCCCGCGCGAGCTCGCGCTGCGTGTTGCCGCCGTGCTGCGGCGCCGAGCGGCGGCCCCGGGGGCCGGCCGCAGCATCGAGCACGGCGTCCTGCGCATCGACCCGGAGCGCCACCGCTGCTTCGTGAAGGGAGAGGAGATCGAGCTCACGGCGAAGGAGTTTCGCCTGCTCGAGGTCCTCATGTCGCGGCCGGGACGGGTGATGACGCGCGAGCGCCTCCTCGACGAGGTCTGGGGCTCGGAGATCACGGTCACGAGCCGTACCATCGACACGCACTTGAAGCGCCTTCGCGAGAAGCTCGGCCCGGCCGGAGACCTCATCGAGACCGTTCGCGGAGTGGGCTATCGATTCGCGGAGTGAGCCGGACGTCGTCTTCCCGCATCGGGCTGAGCGTGCTGCTGGCGGCGCTCGCCGCGGGGGTGTGGCTGGCTGCAGGCGTCTCGCGACCGTGGGGCCTCGTCGCGGGGATCGCCGCGGCGCTCTCGATCGCGCAGCTCCTCGCGGCTCCGGTCGACGAGATCCGCAGCTTCGCTCGCTCGCTCGCGGCGGGGGACCTCGGCCGCCGTCTTCGCTGGCGGCGCCGCCCGGGGCAGGAGACCGCCGCCGACCTCGACGCGATGGCGGAGGCCGTCGCGGACCGCATCGCAGCCGCGAACGCAGAGAAGGAGCAGCTCCAGGCCGTCCTCGCCGGAATGGTCGAGGGCGTGCTCGTCGTCGGCGCCGACGGCAAGATCGCCCTCGCGAATCCTCGCCTGCGCCAGATGTTCTCGGCGTGGGGCGAGATCGAAGGCCGGGCGCCGCTCGAGGTGATCCGCAACGCGGGCGTCGACGCCGCGCTGCGAGAGGCGGCGGAGAAGCGGGATCTGGTCTCGGTCGAGGTTCCGATCGGCAGCGCGGCCGAGCGGGTCGTGCTCGTGAACGCCGCGCGCTTTCCGGCGTCGGGCCCGCGGCTCGGAACGGTCGCCGTCTTCCACGACGTCTCGGAGCTGCGGCGCCTCGAGAACCTCCGGCGAGATTTCGTCGCGAACGTCTCGCACGAGCTCAAGACGCCGCTCACGGCCGTCCGGGGCTTCGCCGAGACGCTGCTCGGCGGCGGCCTGCCGTCCGAGGACGTGCAGAGGTATCTGGGCATCATCGTCAAGCACGCCGAGCGCCTCGGGAACCTGATCGACGATCTGCTCGAGCTCTCTCGCATCGAGAGCCGGAGGTCGCCGCTGCAGCGCGCGGTCGTCGACGTCGTGCGCGTCGCGGCGGGCGTCGTCGCGGGAATGGAGCCCCTGCTGCGCGCGAAGGCGCTCTCGGTCGCGCTCCCGGATCCGGAGGCGCAGCCCGTGAACGCGCTGGCGGATCGGCGCGCCGTCGAGCAGGTGCTGACGAACCTGCTCGACAACGCGGCCAAGTACACGAACGCGGGCGGCCGAATCGAGCTGCGCGTCGTGTCCGCGGACGGGCGCGTCCGAACCGAGGTCCGCGACGACGGGATCGGGATCCCGGCCGAGGACCTTCCGCGGATCTTCGAGCGCTTCTACCGCGTCGACAAGGCGCGCTCGCGCGACCTCGGCGGGACGGGCCTCGGCCTCGCGATCGTGAAGCA
Organism: Myxococcota bacterium; assembly: GCA_041912475.1. Classification (GTDB taxonomy): domain Bacteria; phylum Myxococcota_A; class UBA9160; order UBA9160; family UBA9160; genus MYXO. The sequence continues at coordinate 4,497 of JAYRMX010000061.1, read as the reverse complement.
CCTCGTGCAGTCGATGGACGGAGAGGTCTTCGTCGAGAGCGAGGTCGGGCGCGGGTCGACCTTCTCGTTCACGCTGCCGGCCGCGCCGCCCGGCGGGATCAGCCGAAACGGCCGGTGATGTAGTCCTCGGTCTGCTTCTCGCGCGGCTGGACGAAGAGCTTCGGCGTCTCGCCGAACTCGACGAGCCTCCCGAGATAGAGGAACGCCGTGTACTCCGAGACGCGCGCCGCCTGCTGCATGTTGTGCGTCACGATCACGAGCGTGTAGCGCTCCTTCAGCTCCTGCATCAGCTCCTCGATCTTCGCCGTCGCGATCGGGTCGAGGGCCGAGCACGGCTCGTCGAGCAGGATCACCTCGGGCTCGACGGCGATCGCGCGAGCGATGCACAGGCGCTGCTGCTGGCCTCCCGAGAGGCCGAGCGCGCTGGCGTCGAGCCGGTCCTTCACCTCGTCCCAGAGCGCCGCGCCGCGAAGGCTTCGCTCGACGATTTCTTCGAGCGCTGCGCGCTGGCGCATGCCGTGGATCCGCGGCCCGTAGGCGACGTTCTCGAAGATCGACTTCGGGAAGGGGTTCGACTTCTGGAAGACCATGCCGATGCGGGTGCGGAGCTGGTTCACGTCGACGCCGGGGTCGCGGACGTCGGCCCCGCGAAACAGGATCCGGCCTTCGATCCGGACGCCGTCGACGAGGTCGTTGAGGCGGTTGAGGCAGCGCAGCAGGGTCGACTTCCCGCAGCCCGACGGGCCGATGAAGGCCGTGATCCGGTGCTCGGGAATCCCGATCGTGATGCGGTCGAGCGCACGCGACGCGCCGTACCACAGCGAGAGGTCTTCGACCGAGAGCAGCGGCTTCTCGGCGGCGATCGGCGGGGGCGTCATGGTCATCCGATGCTGCGCGGGGACAGCCGCGCGCGCAAGCGGTTGCGGAGCAGGATCGCGGCGAGGTTGGTCGCGACGACGACGAGGACGAGGAGCAGGGCCGTCGCGAAGACGAGCGGCTTGACGGCCTCGACGTTCGGGCTCTGGAAGCCGACGTCGTAGATGTGGAAGCCGAGGTGCATGAACTTGCGCTCGAGGTGCAGGAAGGGGAACGCGCCGTCGACGGGAAGCGCGGGCGCGAGCTTCACCATCCCGACGATCATGAGCGGCGCAACCTCTCCGGCGGCCCGCGCCATCGCGAGGATGACGCCCGTGAGGATTCCGGGCGCCGCCGCCGGCACGACGACTCGCGCGAGCGTCTCGAGCTTCGTTGCGCCGAGCGCGAGGCTTCCCTCGCGCATCGCGCTCGGAACGGCCGCGAGGCCTTCCTCGCTCGCGACGATCACGACGGGAACGGTGAGCAGGGCGAGCGTGAGGCTCGCCCACAGGATGCCGCCCGTTCCGAAGGTGGGCGCGGGAAGGGCCTCCGGGAAGAACATCCGGTCGATGCTGCCGCCGACCAGATACACGAAGAAGCCGAGCCCGAAGACGCCGAACACGATCGACGGAACCCCGGCGAGGTTGTTGACCGCGATGCGAACGCCGCGAACCAGCCAGCCCTCCTTCGCGTACTCGCGCAGGTAGATCGCCGCGAGAACGCCGAAGGGCGCGACGACGATCGCCATGAGGAAGACCATCAGCACCGTCCCGAAGATCGCGGGGAAGATCCCGCCCTCGGTGTTCGACTCGCGGGGCGACCCCGAGAGGAACTCACCGGCGCGAGACAGCGCGAGCCGAAGCCGGCCGGCGCCTCCGAGCTCGTTCGGCCGAACGGCCCGGACGACCTGGCCGACCGGGATCTCCTTGCGCGTCCCGTCGGCGGCCTCGAGCACGACGGTCTCGGCGACGAAGGCCTCGCGAAGGGTGGCGAGGCGCTCGGCAGCGCGCTCGTACGAGGCCTGCGCCGCAGCGGTCCGCTCGGCGAGCTCGGCCTCGCGCGCCGTGCGATCGGCGCCGCGCGCTCCCGAGAGATCGAGCCGGCGTCCGTCCAGGCGAAGGCGCTCGAGCTCGGCGTTGCTGCGCGCAATCTCGCCGTGCTCGAGGTCTTCGAGGGCGGCGAGCTCGCTGCGCTTCGAGGCGTGGAGCGGCGCGAACGCCGCCCAGACCGCGTCGGGGCCCTGCGCGAGCACGGCGTCGCCGCGCCGCAGCGCGACCATCGAGCCGTAGAAGGGGCCCCACTCGAGCCGCTCGAGCGCAACGGCGCCGGCGGGCTGGTCGCGGCCCGCGATCTCGTGCTCGTCGATCCAGCGGAAGTCCTGCCCGCCGAGATCGCGGTTTCCGACGTGGATCCGGATCCGGTGCTCGCCGCTCGCGCTCGCCGGAATCGCTTCGCGCTCGACGACGACACCGAGGAGTGTCGTACCGCCGGTGAGGCGGAAACGGACGAGGTCGCGCGGCCAGAAGTGGCCCGCGCCGTTCACGGCGAGCACGACGACGAGCCCCGCGATCAGCACGAGGTCGAGCGCGAGCGCGCCGCCGCAGAGCCACGTCATGACGGTCCCGACGGCGTTTCGCCTTCGCGCGCCGGATCGCATCGCGGGCGCGCTCACAGCCGTGCGAACCGGCGCCGGAGGCGCTGTCGCACCAGCTCGGCGAGCGTGTTGACGGCGAACGTGAGCGCGAAGAGCAGCAGCGCCGCGAGAAAGAGCGTGCGGTAGAGCGTGCTCCCGACGGGCGCTTCGGGGATCTCGACCGCGACGTTCGCCGAGAGCGTTCGGAAGCCGTTGAACGGACTCCAGTCGATGATCGGCGTGTTCCCCGTCGCCATGAGGACGATCATGGTCTCGCCGACGGCGCGTCCGAACCCGACCATCACGGCGGAGAAGATCCCCGGGCTCGCCGTCGGCAGGACGACGCGGACGACGGTCTGCCAGCGGCTCGCGCCGAGCGCGAGCGACCCGGCCGAGAGGTGGCCGGGAACGTTCGAGAGCGCGTCCTCGGAGATCGCGAAGATGATCGGGATCACCGCGAAACCCATCGCGATCCCGACGACCAGGGCGTTGCGCTGGTCGTAGCGCAGGCCGGCCGATTCGAGGAGCCACTGCGGGAACGAGCCGCCGAAGAGCGCCCGCTCGATCGCCGGGCTCGCTGCGACCGAGAGCCAGAGCCCCGCGGCGACGACGACGGCGTACCAGAAGACCTCGACTCCGGCCGGCGCCTTCGCGCGCCAGCGCGCCGGAAGGACGCTCCACGAGAGGCCGCCCGCGATGGCGCAGAGCGGGACGACCAGCAGGCAGAGCACGATGCCGGTGAACGCGGTCTCGACGCGCGGAGCGAGCCAGAGGCCCGCCAGAAAGCCGAGCACGACACTGGGGAGCGACGCCATCAGCTCCACCGACGGCTTCACGAAGCGCTGCAGGCGCGGGTGCATGAACTGCGAGGTGTACATTGCGCCGAGCACCGCGAGCGGGACGGCGAGGGCGAGCGAGTAGAAGGTTCCCTTGAGCGTTCCGGCGAGAAGCGGCGTGAGCGAGAGCTTCGGCTCGAAGTCGTCGGTGCCGCTGCTCGACTGCCAGACGAGGTCCGGCTCGGGATGGCCTTCGTACCAGACGGGAAGAAGCAGCGAGGCGAGGCTCGCCTCGGGGTGCGGAGCGTCGATGCCGAGCAGCGCAATCTCGCCGGCCCCGGCGAGCGCTGCGCCGTCGCCGCGCGGCGCAAAGGCGGCCGCGAGCGCGCCGGGAGCGGGAGACGCGCCGGCCCACAGCGTGCGCCCCGACGTCGCGGCGTAGAGGCCGAGGCTCCCCGAGGCGTCCTGCGCGAGGAAGACGCGGCTGCGCGCAGACGCTGTGATCCCGCGCACGGCGGAGGGGAGCTGCGCGATCTCGCGTACGCGCGTGAGGACGCCGTCCACGATGAACCACACGCTCGTGCGGCCGTCCTCCTGGCCGACGAGCAGGCTTCGCTCGCCGAGCAGGAGCGCGAGCGCGGTGATCGGCGCACCGGAATCGGCGACGGCCGGAGCCGGCGCGTCGCTCGATCGAAGGTCCCACGAGAGCAGGCGCCCGTCGCGCGTCGCGCCGTAGAGCATGCGCCCCGCGCGGTCGGCGACGAGCATCGTGAGCTCCGGCGCGGGCGCCAGCAGCGTTCGCGTCGTGGTCTCGCTCGCTTCTCCCGTGAGAAAGTTCGTTTCGCGTTCGCGGTGCGCGACCGCGATCGATCCGTCCGCGAGCTGCGCAGCGGCGAGGAGGTGGCCCGTCTCCGGGTCGCGGGGCGCCGCGAAACCCCCCCCCGCGCGGCCCGCCCGAACGAGCGCCAGCGACCCCCGCACGCCGCGCGCCGGCGCCGCTCGCCGCGGGCGGGGGGGCGCCGGGCGGGCCGGCGCCCCTCCCGGCGCGCCCGCCGCGTACCGCGGGGGCGTCGGCCCCGCCCGGCGACTCGGTCCTCGCCGCCACAACCGCGGACGGGAAGGTCCACGTGGTTGCCGTCGCCTGGCGCGCGGCCTTCCGCGACGGCGCACGCGAGGTGACGCCCGAGCTCGGCGAGACGGCGTCGCTCGCGCTCGATCCGGACGGCCGCGCGC
>JAYRMX010000060.1:0-3432 GCA_041912475.1 Myxococcota bacterium | reverse complement strand
CTTCGAGGCCGGGACCCCGATGCGGTCTCGCCAGATGTCGTAGGCCTCGTCGTCTTCCCGGAAGACGGAGACGACGAGGTCCGCCGGCTTGAAGCCGACCCCTTCCGTCAGGAGCGTCCAGGCATACTCGATCGCCTCCTGCTTGAAGTAGTCGCCGAACGAGAAGTTGCCGAGCATCTCGAAGAACGTGTGGTGCCGCGGCGTCCGGCCGACGTTCTCGAGGTCGTTGTGCTTGCCCGAGACGCGCATGCACTTCTGCGACGTCGTCGCGCGCACGTACCCGCGCGTCTCCTCGCCGAGGAACAGGCGCTTGAACTGCACCATGCCGGCGTTCGCGAACAGGAGCGTCGGATCGCCCTCGGGCACCAGCGGCCCGCTCGGAACGAGCCGGTGGCCGCGCTGCTCGAAGAAGCGCAGGAACGCGTGGCGGATCTCGCGGGCCGGCATCGGCGCCCTGGACATACGTCTCCCCGGAACTCGGTCCAGCGGACGACTATAGAAAAGTGGGGAGAACGGGGCGAGCGAGCCGCAGCGGCTCACCGGCTCGATCCGAGAAGACGAACGGAGGCGCGTGGCCCGGAGGCCGCAAGCGGCCTGCCCATCGGATGCGGGATCGGGCGCCGCGCGCGAACGCAGGCGCTACGCTGAGATCGTGACGTCCCGCCCAGGGCAGCAGGTTCCGACGGGGTTGGATCCGGGCGCCGGCTGATGCCGATCGCGGAGCGGGACGATCCGCTCGACGCGGCCCTGCGGCTCTCGCGCGCGCTCGAGAGTCACGGAGCTCCGTACGCGACCGGAAGCGCGATTGCGTAGCCGGGGCTTCTACCGGATCGACGTCTTCACGCCGAGCATCGACTTCTCCTGGGAAGCCGAGAGGACTCGTGTGCGACACGAGATCGCCGGATGTTCGGCGTGGTTTCTCTCGGCGGAGGCGATCGCGATTTTCGAGCTTCTCTTCTTCCGCACCAAGGACATCGGAGACATCGAACGGCTCGTCGCGGTCCGCCCCGAGATCGATCACGCGTACGTTCGCCGACAGATCGTTACGATGATGGGCGAAGGCGACGAGCGCGTCGCGGAGTGGGACCGAATCGTTCGCGGGTACCGACGCTGAAGGCCGCGCCACCGGGATCCCGCCGCGCCGTCGGCGTATCGAGGCCCGCGTCATCGCCGCCTGCGGGATCCCGGCCGCCCTACGCGCGCATCTTCCCCGCCTTCGCGATCGGGTGCAGCGAAGCGTCGGCGCTCGGGCGGGCCGACATGCGGGCGAACCACGCCGAGAGGTTTGCGTTCTTCGGATCGAGCGGCTGCCCGACGCCCGCGGCGAAGTCGAGGAACGAGTAGAGGACGATGTCGGCGAGCGTGAGGCGGCTCCCGGCGACGAAGTCGCGGCCCGCGATGAGGGCGTCGAGCTTCTCGATGCCGTCGCGTGCCGTCGCCTTCAGATCGTCGGCGGCCTGCGGGATGGTGCGCATGCGGTTCTTGAACATTGCGAGCCCTTCGCCGAAGCGGAATCCGGCCGTGAGCGGCTCGGTGATCCAGAGCTCGACGCGCCGCGTCCACATGCGCGTGTTCGCGCGCTCGGCCGGAGTCGTACCGACCAGCGCCGGCGTCGGATGCAGCTCCTCGAGGTACTCGCAGATCGCGACGGTCTCGGCCAGCAGCGTGCCGTCGTCGAGCTCGAGGGCCGGCATCTGGCCGCCGGGATTCCGGTCGGTGTAGGGCGGGCGGCGGTTCTCGCCGCTCATGAGGTCGATCTGGACCTTCGGGAGGTCGATGCCCTTCTCGGCCATGAACAGGCGCACGAGCCGGGGATTGGGGCCGAGCGAATCGTAGAACTTCACGCTGTCTCCTTTGTGGTTCGTGTCGAGCGCTGCGCTCCGCCCGCGCCGCTCGCTACGGCTTCGGCGGCATGCACTTGTCGGCGCTCCCCATGCAGGTCGAGCCGTCCATGCTCTGCAGCCGGCACTGCGCCATCACGGACTGAAAGGTCTGATCGCGATCGGAGCCGTAGGCGCGAAAGTACTGCCCGTCCATGTCGTAGGCCTGACACTCCCAGTCCGTGGGGCTGATTCCCGTCCCAGCGAACCCGCAGCCCGCAACGAGAAGCGCCCCGATCGAGGCCGCGAACGCAAGTCTCATCCCTTCTCTCCCTTCTGTGAGAACGCCGCGCGGGGCGCCTCCGTCGCGCAATCCCGAGGCCGGAACCCGCGTTCGATCGTCGGGAGAGCCCGGATCGTGCCCGGACCACGCCGGTCGAGACCGCGCTTGACGCCAGAGCGCGTCCCCGCTTCCGTCTGCGTCGGGGGAAACGCCGTGCGAAAGCACCTCAGCAAGATCGTCGTCGTCATCGTCGCTCTCGTGTTCGCGGGCTGGTTCCTGTTCTGGCCCGACGAGGAGGAGCCGGTCGGTCCTCCGCCGCCGGCCGCAGGATCGCCGGCGCCGTAGCCGCCGCTCGCTCCTAGTCCTGCGGCGGCGCTTCGTCGGGGTACACGGCGCCCACACCCTGCGTCTCGGGGTACCGCGAGTAGGGCACCGTGATCCCCAGCGTCGCATCGACCGTCGCGGGCGTCGCCGGCAGGACGTACTTCAGCCAGGGCGGATCCTCGGCGAGCGGGTTGTGCCACACGGCGAGGGCGTCGCCGCGGCCGAACACGTCCGCCGCGGGCGGGAGATCGACTCCCTCGAAGGGAAACAGCGCCAGCCCGGGAAGCAGCAGCACCGCACCGCTCACGGTGCGCGCCGCTCCCCACGCGGCCTGGAGCGCGGTCATGCCGACGCTGCCGAGAATGCCGTAGGCAACCGGACCGACGGGCGCGAGCCCGACCTCGCCGGCGTTGTTCGCGATCGTGCGACCGGCGACGACGGGAGCGACGGCAACCTCGACCGGCCCCTCGAGCAGATTCGCGAGCGCCATCCGCATCGTGTCGGGCGAGGCGAACGCCGCGCCCGGAGCCGCAGCGGCTGCGATCACCAGAGCCAGCGAACGCGAGAGACGAAGGCAGGACCTCACCACGCAACCCTCCTGCGGCGCGGATCGCCGCGCAGAGCCTACCGAAGATGCGGCCGCTCTTCCTTCTCTTTCCGGCGCACCGTGATCTCCTGCTGCGGAAACGGGATCTCGATGCCGGCGGCCTCGAGGGCCTGCGACAGGGCCACCGCGACCTCGGTCTTCACGAGGTTCAGGCGGTCTCCGTCGACGACCCAGGCGCGGAGCTCGAAGTCGAGCGAGCTCTGTCCGAAGCCGACGAAGAGCGCCGTCGGCGCCGGATGCGAGAGCACCTCGGGATGCTTCGCGGCCACCTCGGCCAGCAACGCGAGCACCTTTTCGGGGCGCGTCCCGTACGCGACACCGACGGGGATCTCGAAGCGGCGCGAGCGGTCGGAGAGCGTCCAGTTCGTGACGCGCTGCGAGATGAGGTCCGAGTTCGG
>JAYRMX010000059.1:0-12341 GCA_041912475.1 Myxococcota bacterium | reverse complement strand
TCGAGCTCGGACGCCGCGTTCGCGGATCGCTACGAGGCGCTCGCGCGCTACGACGCGGTCCGAAGCGGCGACGTGGCGGTCGAAGGCGGCTGGCGCGTCTACTCGAGCGGCGCCGGGATCTTCGTGCGGCTCGTTCGCGAGTGTCTGCTCGGCCTCCGCATCCGCCGCTCGTCGCTCGGCATCGATCCCGTGCTGCCGCGCGCGCTCGACGGGCTCTGCGCCAGGACCGTGCTCGCCGGCCGCGAGGTCGAGCTGCGCTATCGCGTGGGGCCGCGCGGCTGCGGCGTTCGCACGCTCGCGCTCGGCGGCTCTCCCCTCCCGTTCGAGCGCGAGGAGAACCCCTACCGCGAGGGCGGCGCGGTGGTCGCGATGGAGGCGTGTCGCGAGCGGCTTCGCGGCGGCGCGGGCGTGCTCGAGATCGAGGTGGGCTGACGCCCGGCGGTGCACGGCCGCGGCGCTTCGCGCGTGAGGTGGCGGCCGGGAGAGGCGGGGGCCGGGCCGCACGGCCGGATCGCACTGCGGACTACTCTCCCGGCGAGCGAGGTGCCGGTGGCAGGCGAGCTTCTCGACGACTTTCGTGACGTCTCGGGCTGGAACGCCGTCGCGTCGGGCGAGGCGAAGCTCGGGCTCGCGCGCGCCGAGGGCCCGGGCGGCGCCGCGCTGCGGCTCGACTTCGACTTCGCGGGCGGCGGCGGCTTCGTCGTTGCGAGCAAGCGCTTGCCGCGGCGCATGCCGCCGGTGTGGGCGCTCGCGCTCCGCATTCGCGGCGAGGCGCCGCCCAACAAGATCGAGATCAAGCTCGCGGATCCGTCGGGCCGCAGCGTCTGGTGGTGGCGGCGCGACGCGTTCGAGATGCCGGCCGACTGGCAGCCGCTTCGGATCCGAAGCAGCGAGGTCGAGTTCGCGTGGGGGCCTGTGGGCGGCGGCGCGATGCGCGAGCTCGGCTCGATCGAGCTCGCGATCGTCGCCGGGCCGGGCGGCCGCGGCTCCGTATGGATCTCGGATCTACGCTTCGAAGACCTCTCGCTGGCCGGCCCGCCGCGCGTCTCGGCGTCGAGCGCCGCGGCGGGCTTCGCGCCGGAGGGCGTGCTGGGAGCGGCCGGGGCGGCGGGCTGGCGAAGCGCCTCGGCGACGCCGCCGCAGTGGATCGCGCTCGACTTCGGGCGCGAGCACGAATACGGCGGGCTCGTCGTCGACTGGGCGGAGCCCGGCGCGCCGCGCGCTTTCGACGTCGAATCGTCCGCGGACGGCGCGGCGTGGACGACGCGCTTCTCGGCGCGCGACGCCGAGGGCGCTCGCAGCTACGTCTACCTTCCCGGCGGCGGGCGCTCCCGGCACCTTCGCCTCGCGCTCGCCGAGCCGGCCGCGGGCGCGAGCGCATTCGCGATTCGGCGGATCGAGGTGCGCCCGTTCGACTTCTCGCGTTCACTCGCCGACTTCTTTCATGCCGTCGCGGCGTCCGAGCCTCGCGGGCACCATCCGCGCTGGCTCCATCGCGAGCAGTCGTACTGGACACCGTGCGGTGTCGACGGCGGGGCCTCGGCCGCGATCCTCAACGAAGAGGGCCTTCTCGAGCCCGACCGCGCGAGCTTCTCGCTCGAGCCGTTTCTCCACGTGCGCGGCGAGCTCGTCACCTGGGCCGACGCCGAGATCGGCGTCTCCCTCGCGAAGGGTCAGCTTCCGATCCCGTCGTCGACGTGGCGTCGCGGCGGCCTCGTGCTCACGACGACGGCGTTCGCTGCGGCGGGAGCAGACGGCCCGGCGGCGCACGCGTGCTATCGCCTCACGAACGAAGGCCGCACGAGCGAGCGCGTTCGCATGTTCGTCGCGATTCGCCCGTTCCAGGTGACGCCGCCCTGGCAGGCGTACGAGGGAATGGGAGGGCCGGCGAAGATCGCTGCGCTCGCGTACCGCGGCGGCGAGGTCGAAGTGAACCAGAGCGCGCGGGTCGTCCCGCTCACGCCTCCCGCCGGCTTCGGCGCCGCGGCCTTCGAGCAGGGAGGCGTGATGCCGGCGCTCGCCCGCGGCGAGCTTCCGCCGCGCAGCGCGGTCAGCGACCCGTTCGAGCACGCGTCGGGCGCGCTGTGCTGGGACCTCGACCTCGCGCCGGGCGAGGCGCGCGAGGTGCGGCTCGCCGTTCCCTTCGCTGCGCGCGCTGCGCTCGGCCGCGTGTCGGGCGCGAGCCTCCGCAGCGAGCGCGAGGCGACACGCGAGAGCGTCGAGCGGCACTGGGAGACGAGGCTGTCGCGCGTTCGCATCGGGCTCGCGCCGGGTGCGGACGCGTGCCTCTGCGCGCTGCGGACCGCGACCGCGCACATCCTCGTCAATCGCGACGGGCCGGCGCTCCAGCCCGGTCCGCGGCGCTACACGCGCTCGTGGATCCGCGACGGCGCCACGATGTCGGCCGCGCTGCTGCGGATGGGCTTCGCGGACGAGGTGCGCGACTTTCTCGAATGGTACGCGCCGCACCAGCGAGACGACGGCAACGTTCCGTGCGTCGTCGACCGAAACGGCATCGACTGGCTCGCCGAGCACGACAGCCACGGCCAGCTCGTCTTCACGCTCGCCGAGCACTTTCGCATGACGCGAGATCTCGACTTCGCCGCGCGCCTGTGGCCTGCCGCGCGGCGAGCGGTCGGCTACCTCGAGCGGCTTCGCGCGCAGCGCTGCACCGGCGAGTTCGAGGCGCCCGCGCGGCGGGCGTGCTTCGGAATCCTCCCCGAGTCGGTGAGCCACGAGGGCTATCTCGCGCAGCCCGTCCACGCCTACTGGGACGACTTCTGGGCGCTTCGCGGCATCGGCGACGCGGCCGAGCTCGCGGCCGCTCTCGGCGAAGCGCGGGACGCCGAGCGCCTCGCGGCGCTGCGCGACGCGTTCGGCGCGTGCGTCTACGACTCAGTCGCGGCGACGATGACCGCGCGCGGCCTCTCCTACGTTCCCGGCTCGGTCGAGTGGGCCGACTTCGATCCCGCATCGACGGCGACGGCGATCGCGACCACCGATGCCGCGGAGCGCCTCTCGCCCGCCGCGCTGGCGTACACCTTCGACGAATACCTCGCGGGGCTGCGGCGCCGGCGGCGCGGCGAGATCGACTGGAACAACTACACCGCGTACGAGATCCGCATCCTCGGCGCGCTGGTCCGGCTCGGGCGGCGCGCCGACGCCCACGAGCTGCTCGAGTTCTTTCTCGGAGATCGGAGGCCGCTGCCGTGGAACCAGTGGCCCGAGATCTCGTGGCGCGACCCGCGCAGCCCGGGCCACCTCGGCGACGTTCCGCACGCGTGGATCGGCGCCGAGTACGTCCTCGCCGTGCTCGGCATGTTCGCGTACGAGCGCGTCGCAGACGGCGCGCTCGTTCTCGCCGCGGGCGTCTCGGACGCGTGGCTCGGCGCCGGCGACGTCAGCGTGGACGGCCTTCCGACCTGGTGGGGGACCCTCGGCTACACGCTTCGCAGAAGCGGCGCGGGCGTCCTCGAGCTCGAGCTCGCGCCGGGTCTTCGGACTCCGCCCGGAGGTCTCGTCCTGCGGCCTCCGCTCGCGCGCCCGCTCGCGAGCGTCGAGGCCGATGGCGAGCCCATCGGCGGCTTCGACGCGGACGGCGTCACGCTGCGCGCGGTGCCCGGTCGCGTGGTGATGCGGCTTCGGAGCTGACTCCCGGCGCGGCGCGCCCGGCCCCGCGCGGCCGCGGCCGGGCTCCGGCCGTCCGATCGGCCGGCGCCCGGAGCGGGGCAGGGATCTCGCGCCCGCGGGCGAGATCGATGAGCGAAGCGGTCACGGTTCTGTCACACTGCGGGGCGTCTCGTCCCCCCCGGCACGGCACGGCCCGTGCGCGCGACCCGCGTGAAGGCAGGGACCCCGCCAGCGCCCGGCGCAGGCGAGGAGCGCGCAGCGGGCCGCGAAGGGGGAGCGATGAGCACTTCGGCGATCCCGGCGCAGGCGCCGCACACGCTGCCGCGTGTGCCTTCGCAGCGGCTCTCGGCGCGCGTGTGGAAGGCGCTCACGCCGAGCGCGGCCGGCCCTCCGCGTGGCCGCGGGCTCGAGACGCTGCGTCGCGCGATGGAGTCGCGGTCCGATTCGCGCCGGCTGCGCGAGCGGCTCCCCGAGCTCTTCGAGCCGCTGCGTGCGCGCGAGGCGTGGCGCGCGTCGCTGCTGCCGCTCTACCGGCGGTTCGTCGCGCACGTCGCGCCGCCCGCTTCGGCGATGTCGCTCGAGGTGGCGGGCTTCCTGCTCGAGCTGTGCGAGCGCACGCGGCCGCGGCGCATCGTCGAGGTCGGAACGGGCTTCGGCTCTGCGACGCTCCGGCGCGCGGCGAAGGCGCCCGAGTGGGAGCCCGAGATCTGGTCGGCGGACCTCGACCCGGCGCGCCTCGCACGAACGCGCGCGTTCCTCGCCGAGGAGTCGATCGCGACCGATCGCCTGCTCTCGTGGCGCGAGCTCTCCGGCAGCGCGGAAGCCGGCTTCGATCTCGCCATACACGATATGGTGACGGATGACGGTGCTCCGCTCGTGCAGATCCTCGAGCGCGTCTTGCCGGGCGGCCTCGTGCTCCTCGACGGCGCGCAGCGTCCGGCGCCCGAGCGCGCGGCGCGCAGGCTCCTCGCCGAAGCCGGCGCCGAGGCCTTCAGCCTGCGCGCCCTGACGCGCGACTGCTTCGGCCGCCACGCCCTGCTCGCGGTGCGCTGACCCCGCCGTCGCGTCGTTGCGCGGCGAGCCTCCCTCCGAGGCCCGGCCCGTGCAACACTTCCGGTCGAAGCCGTTCCGGGGGGACGATGCCCGACCTCTCGCTGTCGCCCGATCTCGTGCTCCTGCAGGAGACGGCGAACGCCTTTGCGGCGCAGGAGCTGCGCCCGCGCGAGCGCGCGGCCGAAGCCGCGCGCGGCGTCGACGCGGAGGCGCGGCGGCGATTCGACGAGATCGGCCTCGCGCGGCTCGAGCTTCCCGAGTCGCTCGGCGGCGCGGGCCTCGGCGCTCTCGCCGGCGCGCTCGTCCGCGAGGAGCTCGGAGCGGGAGACGCCGGCGCAGCGATCGCGCTCGACACGCTCGGCCCCGCGCTCTACGCGCTGCGCGAGCTCGGCGGCGAAGCGGCGCTTCGCGACTTCGCGCTTCCGCTCCTCGAGACCGCCGGCGCGCGGGCGCTGCTCGTCTTCGACGCGACGCCGCGCATCCACACCGAGGGAAGGGCCGCGCACGGCGAGCTGCCGTGGGTGCCGTCCGACCGCGCGGACCTTCTCGTCGTCCTCGAGCGCGAGCGAGCGTACGTGCTGCGCGATGGCATGGTGTGCACGCCCGTGCGTGGCGCGGGCCTTCGCGCGGCGGGCGCGTCGTCGCTTCGCATCGAAGGCTCGCCCGTTCTCGCCGAGTGGGTGAGCACGCCCGGCGCGCGGCGCGCGCTCGCATTCGCGCGGCTTCACGCCGCGGGGCTGCTCGTCGGCGTGATGCGGCAGGCGGCGGAGTTCTCGCGCGGCTACGCCCGCGAGCGCGTCGCGTTCGGACGGCCGATCGCGCATCACCAGGCGCTCGCGTTCCTGATCGCCGACATGGCCGCCGCCGTCGACGCCGCACGGCTCCTGCTCTGGGACGCCGCGTGGCGGCTCGACGCGGGCCTCGCCGCGGACGAGGCGTGCGCGTCGGCGTTCGTCGAGTGCGCCGAGGCGTCGATGTTCGTGGCGCCGAACGCGCTCCAGATCCTCGGCGGTCACGGATTCATGCAGGACTATCCGGTCGAGAAGTACCTTCGCGATTCGCGCGCGCTCGGCCTCGTGCTCGGCGGCGCCGACGCCGCGCGCGACGACGCGGGACGCGATCTGCTCGCCGTCTCGGGCGCCGTGAGCCTCGGCGGCGACGACCCGCACGGCGAGCCCCGCGCGGAGGCAAACTGATGGAGCTTCGCATGGAGCCCGCGCTCGCCGCGCGCGTGCTGCGCGTTCGCGCGCTCGGCCGCGAGCAGATGCGGCCGCTCGGCCTCGAAGCCGACCGGCTCGGAAGGCCGGTTCCCGCGGATCACCCGTTCTTCGCGGAGCTGGTGCGCCTCGGCCTCGGCCGAACGCGCTGGTCGGGCGACGACACGGAGGGGCGAGGCGGAAGCGGCGGCGGCACGCGCGCAGTGGTCGCGCTCTCCGAAGAGATGGCGTACTGGGACCGGGGCGTCGCGGTCGCCGTCCCGGGCCCCGGGCTCGGCGAGGCGCCGCTTCTCTCGCTCGGAACGCCGGAGCAGCGCGAGCGCCGTCTCGGGCCGTTTCGCAAGCCCGATCGCCCGCGATGGGCCGCGCTCGCGATGACCGAGCCGGGAGCGGGGTCGGACGTCGCGGGCATTCGCACGTCGGCGCGACGCGAAGTCGGAGGCTGGGTGCTCTCGGGCGCGAAGTCGTTCGCGGCGAACGCGAGCCGCGCCGACTGGATCGTCGTCTTCGCGACGGTCGATCCCGCGCTCGGGCGCGACGGGCACCGCGCGTTCGTCGTCGAGCGCGGCACTCCGGGCCTCGGCGACTTCCACGTCGAGCACAAGATGGGCCTCAAGGCGTACGAGTCGACGTCGTTCACGCTGCGCGACTGCGTCGTTCCCGACGCGAATCTGCTGGGCGGCGAGGGCGCGTACGAGCGGCGGGGAGGATTCAAGGGCGCGATGCGGTCGTTCAACGCGACGCGGCCGGCGATCGCGGCGATGGCGGTCGGCATGGGGCGCGCGGTGCTCGACGAATCGCACGCGTTCGCACGCGCGAACGGCCTTCTCGGGCGACCGCGCGTACGGGACCGGCTCGAGCGCATGCGCCGCAAGCTGCGCGCGGCGCGGCTTCTGTGCTGGCGCGCAGCGCAGCTCGCGGACGAGCGCAGACCGAACATGCTCGAGGCGTCGATGGCGAAGGCCGTCGCGCCGGCCGCCGCGCTCGAAGCGGCCATTCTCGGGATGGAGATCCTCGGCGAGGTGGCCGCGCGCGGAGAGTGCATCGTCGAGAAGATCTTCCGCGACGCGAAGGCGATGGACATCGTCGAAGGCACGGGCCAGATCCAGCGCATCGTGATGGCGCGCCAGCTCGTCGAGCTGCCGCGCGACGGCGCGGGCTGACGAAGGGGGCTGCGGAACGCGCCGCCACCGGTCGCGCGGCGGCGCCCCGCAGCGCGGGAAATGGCCGATCCCGGAAGGCCGGGCGCAGACTGGAAGACGCGGCGGCGGATCCGCCTATGCTTCGCCCCATGCGCCGGCTCGCCGCACGCGGGCCTCGCCGGAGGGAGTCCGCATGCGCCGCCTCGCGATCGTGCTCGCACTCGTTCTCGTCGCCCTCGTCGCCGTGCCGCTGCTCGGCGCGCACGTGCTCGCCTGGGACCAGCATCCCGACCGCGTGCCCGCGCCGGCGCGCCGCGTCGAGATCGGCGCCGGCCGCGCGCTCAACGCCGTCGACACGGGTGCCGGCGCGCCGATCGTCCTCGTCCACGGCCTTCCCGGAACGCTTCACGACTGGGGCCAGGTGCCCGAGAAGCTCGCCGCGATGGGCCATCGCGTGATCGCGTACGACCGCACCGGCTACGGCAGCTCGACGCGCGACGCCGCCGCTCCGGGCGCGTACACGTACGCGTCGAGCGCGAGCGATCTTCTCGCGCTCCTCGATGCGCTCGGCATCGAGCGCGCCGCGCTCGCGGGCTGGTCGTACGGCGGCGGCGTGGTGCAGACCGTCGCCGCGGACCATCCGGATCGTGTGACGCACGTTGCGCTCCTCGGCGCCGTCGGCCCCGCGCTCACGCGGGGCGACCCCGACGCGCTCGCGCTCGTGGTCGCGTCGGGCGCCGGCGAGGAGATCCTGCGCTGGGTCGGCGCGGTCCCGCCGGTGAGCCGCGCGTTCCTGCACGAGAACCTCGTGGCGGCGTTCTCGAAGGAGTCCGCGATCCCCGGCGGCTTTGCCGAGCGAACGCAGGCAATGCTCGCGCTGCCCGGAACGCTCACGGCGTTCATCGCCGAGGAGCAGCGCAGCGACCCGTCGGGGCTCCATCCCGAGCGCATCCGTGCGCCGGCGCTCGTGCTGCACGGGGCCGACGACCGGCTCGTTCCGGTCGCGGTCGGCGAGGATCTCGCGAGGCGCATCCCCTCGGCCGAGCTGCTCCGGCTCCCGGGCGGAAGCCACATGCTCCCGCTCACCGATCCCGACCTCGTGGCCGGCGCGCTGCACGCGCTCGTCGCGCAGCACGGCGGCGCGGAACCCGAGGCGGCGGATCAGGCGGCGGAAGGCGGCTCGCGCCGAGAGCCGTAGCGGCGCGCGTAGACCTCGGTGAACTCGGCGCCGACGAACAGGAGCTGCGCCGAGTAGTAGATCCACAGCAGCACCAGCACCAGCGAGCCGGCGGCGCCGTAGACGGACGTGACGCCGGCGCGGCCGAGATAGACCCCGATCAGGCTCTTACCGACCGAGAACAGCACGGCCGTCACCGCCGCGCCCACCCAGACGTCGCGCCACTCGAGCTTCACGTCGGGAAGGATCTTGTAGATCATCGCGAACAGCGACGTGATGGTGAGGAACGAGAACGCGAAGTTGAGCGGCGGAACGACCTCGGCCGCGAGCGGAATCCGCTCGGTCGCGAAGTCGTGGAGCGCCGAGAGCGCGGCCGAGATGACGAGCGAGACCAGCAGCAGGAAGCCGACGCCGAGAATGAGGCCGAGCGCGATCGCACGTCGCTGCAGCGCGCCGCGGACCGCGTTCGACGTGGGGGGCGGCGCCTCCCAGATCTGATTGAGCGAGCTCTGGAGCTGGCCGACCACGCCCGACGCGCCGAAGACCATCGTCGCGAGGCTCGCCGCTCCCGCGACGAGGCCCGCCGCGGGACGGCTCGCGTGCGTGATCATGCCCTCGATCATGCGCGCGCCGCTCTCGCCGATGAGGCCGGCCATCTGCCCCACGATCTCGCCCTGCGCTGCGGCGCGCCCGAAGGCGAGCCCGGCGATCGCGATCACCAGCACGAGCAGCGGCGCGAGCGAGAAGAGCGTGTAGTACGCGAGCGCCGCGCCGTGCGTGAGCGCGCGATCCTCGCTCCAGCAGGTGTAGACCTCGCGCGGGAAGGCGGAGACGTCGCGTGCGCGGCTCACGCCGCGAAGCTTCTCGCGGAGCGCTTGCTGCGGCAAGGAGGGCCCGGGCCCCCGTCGAGGCCCGGGCCGCGGACGCTACTGCTGCTGCGGACGCGGGCGGAAATCGGGGCTGGCGCCGGGGCCGCCGCGGGGGCCGGGGCGATTCTCCCAGTTCGTGCCCGGGCCGCCGACCTTGCCCGGCGGGTTGTTGTCACGATCGCGGCGGACGAAGTGGTGGCGGTTGGGGCTCGTGCCCGGGCCGCCGCGCGGGCCGGGCGGATTCTCCCAGTTGGTGCCGGGGCCGCCGGCGTGGCCCGGCGGGTTGTTGTCGAAGTCGCGCGCGATGGCGGGCGCGGCGCTGCAGAGCAGCGACAGCGCGAAGCCCGCGGCGGCGGCCTTCCACAGGCGTGTGGGACGGGTCGGTCGAACGCTCGGACGCATCGATTCCTCCGGTGGACGGCGACGGATCCTGCCGTCCGCCGCTCGCTTCGTTCAACCGGGCCGAGGGCCGCAGGTTGCGCGGCGGCGGGAGCGCCGCCCGGGCGCGCGCGGCGCCGGGCGAATCCCCCTCCGCAGCGGGTCGAGGCGGCCGGCGATGGTCGGCGGGCGCGCGAGCGGTGCGCGGGTCAGCGGACCGCGGCGGCCTGCGCGACCGGAGCCCCGCGGTGCGGCCGCGCGCCGCGGCGCGGCCTGCCGGCGACGCGGCGCCGAGCGAGCAGCGCTCGCGCTCCCGGCCCGCGCTCGAACAGAATCTCGATCGCCGGCCGACTCGACACGACTCCGTGTAGGATCGGCGCGGCGACGAGCGGCGCCTTTGTCTCGCTCGTCGATGCGCGGAGCACCTCGGCGTCGACGCCGAACGAGCGCAGGAGGAGCTGCAGCATCGCGACGTCGAGGTCTGCGAGCCGCGTCCAGCCCTGGAACAGGAGTCGCGCGAGGTCGCAGCGGTAGTGCTCGAAGTACGGCGCGCCGGAAAACGCGTGCTCGACGGCGCGCATCGCGCGCGGCGCCCATTCGCTCGCCGGAGCGAGCGCGATCTCGCGGACCGGCGCCGCCGGGAGGGCTCCGCGAACCGGGAGCGTGATCCACGTCTGCCCGGCCGGCGACGGAAGCCGTGCACGATGGAGGCCGGACTCCGGGTCGAACGGGAGGTCATCGCGAAGGACGAGCCGCACGCTGCGCGCGGCGACGGCGAGCGTGGCGAGGCTCGGCCAGAACGCCGGCAGCACGCCGGCGACCACTCCTCCGCGAGCGGGGCTGCGCATCGCAGAACCCTCCCTGCCGCCTCATCGGCAGATCGGGGATTCCCTTGAGGGTCGCCGGCCCCGCGGCGGGGCCGGCGCGCTCGGGGGCCGGCTCGGGGCCGGCGGTCCGCCGTGCGCGGCGCGCCCCGGCGCTCTACCTCGCGGTGAGATCCCCGGTCGTCTCCTAGACCTCGAGCCCCACCGCGCGCATCAGCGCGAGCGCGTTGCTGCGCGCCACCACGCCCGGGCGCAGGCGGTAGTCGAAGCGCATGCGGCCGTCTTCGAGCTGGTCCTCGAAGTGGACGTTCGCGGCGCGCGGAGCGAGATCGTCGGCGATGCGGGCGAGCGCGAGGTCGTGCGTCGTCACGAGCCCGATTGCGCCGCGGCCGACGAGGCTGCGCACGATCGCCTCGGCGCCGATTCGCCGATCGTGCGAGTTCGTTCCGTTGAGGATCTCGTCGAGCAGGAACAGAAGCGGTTCGTCTCCGCGCGCGCGCGCCACGATCTCGCCGATGCGCGTGATCTCGGCGTAGAACTTCGACGCGCCGGACTGGAGCGAGTCGACGATGCGCAGCGAGCAGCCGACCGCGAGCGGCGAGACGGCCATGCGCCGCGCGCGAACCGGAGCGCCGGCCAGCGCGAGCACCGCGTTCGTTCCGATCGTTCGCAGCCAGGTGCTCTTGCCCGACATGTTGGAGCCGCTCACGACGAGAAGATGCAGCTCTGCGCCGAGGCGAAGATCGTTGCGGACGCAGCGCGCCTCGGGAAGCAGGGGATGGCCGAGCCCCTCGCCTTCGTAGCACGGGCCCTCGGCGCGGATCTCCGGGAAGGGGTCGTCCGGGTGCTCGAACGCGTGGCTCGCGAGCGCGCACAGCGCCTCGATCTCGCCGACGGCGTCGAGCCAGCGCGGAACGCTCGGCCCCGAGCGCGCGCGCCAGGCGTCGATCGCGAGCGCGAGCTGCGTGGTCCAGAGCAGCAGCGCAGCGACCGGCGCGAAGAGCT
This sequence comes from Myxococcota bacterium, assembly GCA_041912475.1. Lineage (GTDB taxonomy): Bacteria > Myxococcota_A > UBA9160 > UBA9160 > UBA9160 > MYXO. The sequence goes on along the minus strand of JAYRMX010000059.1, from coordinate 1,046 downwards.
GGTTGCGGCGCGCGTCGAGCAGATCGAGCAGGCGCCGGAGCCGGGCCACGCGCCGCGACGGCGGCTCTCCGTCCGCGACCAGCGAAGCGCGAAGCGCCGTGAGGCGCTCCGAATCGAAGCGCTCGCGCTCGATGCGCTCCAGCATCTCGGCCAGGAGCGCGAGGTCGCGGCTCGGACGTCCGGCTTCGCGGATCACGGGCAGAAGGCGCGCGCGAAGCCGGGCCGCGAGCGCGCCTTCGAGCGCGACGACGGCGAGCGCGGGAAGCGCGCCGGTTCCGAGGACGAGCCACGCGGCCACGGCCGCGAGCAGGAGCGCGACGAGGGCTGCAGCGCCGATCCGCGCAAAGCGCGAGACGGCTGCGGGCGGCTCGGCCGCCCAGGCGCGGAGCGTGGCGGCGTCGACCCCCGCGCGAACGTCGCTGCCCAGGCGCGCGAGGTCCTCGCGCAGGTCGAGCCTCGGCCGCAGCTCGGCGATCGCGGCCTGCCGCGCGAGGATCTCGCCGGGAGGCGCGGGCGCGAGCAGCCAGCCGGCGAGCGTCTCCTCTCCCATCCGTGTTCGCGCCGTCGAAAGCAGCTCGAAGAGCGAGCCGCGCCCGAACAGATCGAGGTCCGCGGCGTAGAGGTGCGCGGGATCGAGAAAGCGCTCGCCGGCCTCGCCGCCGCCGGCCCAGCGATCTTCGAGGCGCGCGAGCCCGCGCTCGTAGAAGGCGGCCGCGCGCTCGGCGGCGCCGCGCCTCCGGATCGTGCGGTCGTGAAGCACGACGAGGAGCGCGAAGACCGCGGCGGGCGCGAGCAGCCACGCCGGCGCGAGCGCGCGCGGCCCCCACACGACCCACAGCAGCACGACGCCCGCAGCGAAGACGGCGAGGCGAAGGCCCGAGAGCGTGCGCTCGCGGCGCTGCAGCGCGGCCACCGCAGCGCGGCGCTGCGCGAGGCGCTCGGTGTAGACCTCGTGCGGCCGGGGGGCTGCGCTCGCGGCGTCGGGCGGGCTCACGGCAGTCCGAGCAGGCGCGCGCCGCTGCCGGCGCCGAACGCGGCGCGGTACG
>JAYRMX010000058.1:0-8003 GCA_041912475.1 Myxococcota bacterium | reverse complement strand
GCGTCTACTTCGTGACGCAGAACCCGCTCGACGTTCCGGACTCGGTGCTCGGCCAGCTCGGAAACCGCATCCAGCACGCGCTGCGCGCCTTCACGCCGCGCGACCAGAAGGCGGTGCGAACGGCGGCGGAGACGTTGCGGGCGAATCCGAAGCTCGACTCCGCGGCGGCCATCACCGAGCTCGCTGTCGGAGAGGCGCTCGTGTCGCTGCTCGAAGCGAAGGGAACCCCGGCCGTCGTCGAGCGCGCGAAGGTGCGGCCGCCGGACTCGCGGGTCGGCCCGGTGACGCCGGCGGAGCGCGCGGCCGTTCGATCGCGAAGTCCCGTCGGCGACGCGTACGATCGCTCCGTCGACCGCGAGAGCGCGTCCGAGCTCCTCGCTGCCCGCGCGAAGGCCGCGGAGCCGCCGGCACGCCCCGCGGCCAGGCCGGCGGCGGACCCGCCGGCCGCGGCGCGAGGGCGCACCCGCGAGTCGGCGGGCGAAGCGATGCTGAAGAGTGTCGCTCGCAGCGTCGGCGCGCAGGTCGGCCGGCAGCTCGTCCGCGGCCTCCTCGGCTCGCTCTCGAGGCGCTGAGACCCCGAGCTGCGCACGCGCTGCGCCCCCGCGGGAGAGCCGCGAGATCCGCCACAAGGCGCGGCGCCCGCCGGCCGAAAAGCCGTCACGAATGAGAGAACCCGGCGTCCCCGTCGCAGCGCTGTTGCTGATCCCGATGGCGCTCATCGCGAACGTCATCGCGTACGCGTGGGCCCGCCGCTCGCTGCCGATCGCGCGAACGATGCTGTTCATCTTCGGCGCGCAGATCGTCTGGCTCCTCGGCTACCAGCTCGAGCTGCTCGCGGGCGACCTGCCTTCGCTCGTCGCGGCCGTGAAGTTCGCGTTCGCCGGGATGCTCGCGGTGCCGACCGGCCTGCTCGTTCTCGCGCTCCAGGTGACGCACCGCGAGTCGTGGACGACGCCGCGGCGACTCGCGCTCCTCTTCCTGCCTCCGCTCCTTCTCTACACCGCCATCCTCACGAACGACTCCCACTTCCTGTTCTGGACGCGGTACGAGGTGGAGGCCGGGTATCCGCTCGTCTTCGTTCCCGAGCGCGGCCCGCTGTTCCCGGTGTTCCTCGCCGACGCGTACGGAACGCTCGTCGTCGCGCTCGGCATGCTCTTCGCGCACTACGTGCGCCTGTGGCGGACGCAGCGCGGAGAGGCCGTCGCCGTCCTCTCGGGCATCGTCGTACCGCTCGTGACGAGCGTCGCCGACGTCGCGCGGACGAACCTCATCACGAGCCTCTCCGTCACGCCGCTCGCCTTCACCTTCACCTCGCTCGCGTTCGCGTGGGGCATGCTGCACCGGGGTCTCTGGAACCTCGGCCCGAGCGCGCGCAGCCAGATCGTCGACCGCATGGCCGACGGCGTCCTCGTCGTGAACGCCGAGGACCGCGTGGTCGACGCGAATCCGGCCGCCCTGCGGCTGCTGGGGCGTTCCTTCGTCGGCGTGTCGGGCCAGCCCGCCAGCCTGCTCCTCGCACCTCACGCCGAGCTGATCGCGCTGCTCGACACCGCAGTCGAGAGCCACACCGCGCTCACGCTCGACGAGCGGAGCTACGACGTCCAGGCGACGCCGCTCAGCGATCAGCGCGGCGAACGGGTCGGGCTGCTGCTCGTGCTCCACGACGTGACGGGAAGCAAGCTCGTCGAGGCCGAGCTGCGGCTCGCGAAGGAGCGCGCGGAAGCCGCGACGCAGGCGAAGTCGCAGTTCCTCGCCAACATGAGCCACGAGCTGCGAACCCCGATGAACGGCGTGATCGGGATGGCGGGTCTGCTCGCCGAGACGAAGCTCGACCCCGAGCAGCGCGATCTCGTTCGCACGCTCGCCGGGTCGGCGGACACGCTGCTCAAGCTCCTCAACGACGTCCTCGACCTGTCGAAGATCGAGGCGGGGCGGCTCACGCTCGAAGAGACTTCGCTCGACGTCGGGCAGGTGACGGCCGACGTGGTGGCGCTGCTCGAGCTGCAGGCGAAGCGCAAGGGCGTCGCGCTGCGGGCGCAGATCGCGCCGGAGGTCCCGAGACGCCTCGTCGGAGATCCCGTCCGAACGCGCCAGATCCTTCTCAACCTCGTGAGCAACGCCATCAAGTTCACGAGCGAGGGGTCGGTGGCGGTCAGCGTCGCCTGCGAGAGCGCGAGCGAGGGGTCGGCGGTCATCCGGATCGAAGTGACGGACACCGGAATCGGGATCGCGCCCGAGGCGGCCAGGAGGATCTTCGAGAAGTTCACGCAGGCCGACGATTCGACGACGCGGCGCTTCGGCGGAACCGGTCTCGGGCTCACGATCACCCGCCAGCTCACCGAGCTGATGGGCGGCAGCATCGACCTCGAGAGCACGCCCGGCGAGGGATCGACGTTCCGTGTCCGTCTCCCGCTGCGCATCGACAAGCGCAAGGCCTCGCGCGCCGACGAGGCGCCGGAGCAGGAGGTGGTCGTCCGCGAGGGCATCCGCGTTCTGCTCGCCGAAGACAACCCCGTCAACCAGAAGGTGGCGGTTCGGATGCTCGAGAAGGCCGGCTGCCAGGTCGACGTCGCGACCAACGGCCGCGAGGCGGTCGAGATGTACGGCTGGCGGTCGTACGACCTCGTTCTCATGGACTGCGAGATGCCCGAGCTCGACGGCTTCGGCGCGACGAAGGCGATCCGCGAGCGTGAGCTCTCCGGCCGCCGGATCCCCATCGTCGCCCTCACGGCGAACGCGCTCAGCAGCGACCGCAACGTCTGCCTCGATGCCGGCATGGACGACTACCTCAGCAAGCCCGTCGAGAAGGCGACGCTGCGGCGCGTGCTCGCTCGCTGGTGTCCGGCGCAGCCGAACGGCTGAACGCGCGGGCTCCGAGCTTCGCGGGCGGCTGCGCCGCCGCGGGCCTTGCGCGCTGCGGTCGGCGCAGGAGGCCGGCTGGCCGGCCGCGCCGCGAGGCGTATGCTCCAGACGGGGTGAGACCGGAGGTTTCGCCATGATCCTCCCCGCGGTCGCCGGCGCCGAGCCGGATGCAGGGTGAGCCGTGCCGCTCACCACCCAGCAGCTCCTCCAGCGACAGGCCGTGCGCCGCGAGCTTCGCGAGCGTGCGGCGGGACGGCCGGAGCCGCGGCCCTGCGTCGCGCTCTCGCGCTTTCCCGGCTCCGCCGCCGCGACGCTCGGCCGCGACGTCGCCGCTGCGCTCGGCTTCGGCTTCTACGGCATCGAGATCGTCGACCGCATGGCGCGCGAAGCCGGCTTGCCGCGCGAGATCGCCGAAGCGTTCGACGAGCACGTCCGCAACGCCATCGACCGCTACGTCCTCGACGCGTTCCGCGAGGGCGCCTTTCTCGAGAGCGACTATCTGCGAGCGCTCGTTCACACGGTGCGGAGCATCGGCGAAGCGGGCGGGGCCGTGCTCCTCGGGCGTGGGGCGCCGTACATCCTGCGACCCGAGCGCACGCTGCGCGTGCTCGTGGTCTCGCCGCGCGAGCTACGAATCGAGCGGCTGGCGAAGTCGCGGAACGTCTCGCCGGAGCAGGCCGAGCGCGAGCTCGTTCGCGAGGACGAAGAGCGCAAGATGTTTCTCGAGCACCACTTCCGGGTCGACCCGAACGATCCGACCCGCTACGACCTCGCGGTCAACACCGCGAGTCTGTCCCGCGAGGGCGCGTGCGAGGTCGTCGTCGCTGCGTACTCCGCCAGGTTCGGCTCCGGGCAGAGCGACGATCGACGCGCCGCGGTGTAGCGGTCCGGGCTGGGGTACCGTGCCGCAGGCATGATCCCGGACGAGAGGCCTTCGTTCGTCGGAGTCGCGATCCGCGACCTCGCGCGGCTGCGGACCGTCGCGGCGGTCGTTTCGCGGCATGGCTTCGGCGAGCTCCTGATGCGGACGCCGCTCGGGCCGCGGCTGTTCGCCGGCGAGACGCCGCCCGGCGGCGACGCCTCGCTCGGGCAGGCGACGGCGGCTGTCCGCTTCGCGCGGCTGCTCGGATCGCTCGGCCCGACGTTCATCAAGCTCGGCCAGATCCTGTCGATGCGCAGGGACCTGCTTCCGGCCGAGTGGATCGCGGCCCTCGAGACGCTCCAGGACCGCGCTCCCGTCCTGCCCTTCGAGACGGTTCGCGACGCGGTCGAAGCGGGCCTCGGCGCCTCGCTCGCCGACCTCTTTGCCGACTTCTCGCGCGAACCGCTCGCGACCGCGTCGATCGCGCAGACGCACCTCGCGACGACGCGCGGCGGCGAGCGCGTGGTAGTGAAGGTCCAGCGCCCCGGGATCGAAGCCACGATGCGCAGCGATCTCGATCTTCTGTTCCTCGTGGCGCAGGTGCTCGAGGCGAGCATCGACGAGATGCAGCTCGTCGGGATTTCGGACGTCGTCGCCGAGTTCGAGAAGGGACTGCTTCGCGAGCTCGACTTCCGCGACGAGCTCGCGAACCTGCTCGCCGCGCGGCAGCTCCTCGACCCCGAGCGGTCGGTCACCGTGCCGCGCCCGCACCCCGAGCTCTCGTGCCGAACGGTCCTCACCATGCAGCTCTTCGAGGGAACCGCTCTGCGCAACCTCGCGCCGAAGAGCCCCGCGGCGAAGCACGCCGTCGAGGAGATCGTCCACGCGGCGTGCAAGCAGGTCTTCATCGACGGCCTGTTCCACGGCGACCCGCACACCGGAAACATCCTCGCGAACGAGTCCGGAACGCTCTGCCTGATCGACCTCGGGCTCGTCGGGCGTCTCTCGGAAGCGCAGCGCGAAGATCTGATCGCGCTCGTCTTCGCGACCATCACTGGAGACTCCGCCTCGATCGCGCGCGTGCTGCTGCGAATGGGGACGCCGACGCAGCGCGTGAGCCTCGCCGACCTGCGGGCCGAGATCGACCGGATCCGGCAGAAGTACCTCGCCGTCTCGAACCTCGAGGAGGTCGACTCGACCGGCTTCGCGCAGGAGTTCGCAGAGGCCGCGCAGCGCTTCCGCATCAAGCTCGCTCCCGAGTACTCGATCCTCGTGAAGGCGACGACGACCGTGGAAGGTCTGGTTCGGAGCCTCCACCCCGACGTCGACCTCGTCGGCATCGCACGTCCGTACGTCCAGCAGGCGCTCGCGCGGCGGCTGGCCCCGGGCGCGCTGCTGCAGAACCTCGCCGGCGAGGCCACCGAGCTCGCCGCGCTCGTCGCGCGGCTGCCCGCGCAGCTCGACCAGGTGCTGCACGACGTCGAGACCGGGAACCTCCAGATCCGCGCCGTGACGCCGGCCCTCGACGAGGTGCCCGCGCTGCTGCACCAGATGTCGGGACGCATCGGCCTCACCGCGTTCGCGTTCGCGATGACGCTGAGCACGGCCGTCGTGGTCGCCGGCGCCGACACCGGTTGGGTGCGGGTCGCGCTCGCAGTCGCGTGCGGCCTCACCGCCGCCGGCGCGTGGACGCTCCTGTTCTGGTGGCACGTCGTCGGACGCGGCAAGCCCCTCCGCGTCGCCCCGCTCCTCCGCTTCTTCCGCCGCTGAGCGCGGCGCGCGGTGAGGCCGCTCGTCGAGCCCGAGCTCGCGAGGCGCGCCCTCGCGGCCTCGCCGGCCGCCTCGTCGCCGCGAAGCCGGCGGCGAAGCGACGACCCGCGTGGGAGGGACCCGCCGTGACCGGCATCCGGGGCTCCCCTTCGCGTTCCGGAGGGGCTAGCGTCGTCCGTCTCCCCGGAGAACGTGTGACGAAGCGGAGCATGGAACGCATCTGCGTGTTCAGCGGCTCGAGCCCGGGCGCGAGAGACGACTACGCGGCAGCCGCCCGCGCGCTCGCCGGCGAGCTGGCCCGTCGCGGCTGCGAGCTCGTCTACGGCGGAGCGCAGGTCGGCCTCATGGGCGTCCTGGCGCAGACCGTGCTCGAGCACGGCGGGCGCGTGATCGGCGTCATCCCCGAGGTGCTCGTCTCGAAGGAGATCGCCCACCCGGGCCTCACCGAGCTGCGGATCGTCGGCTCGATGCACGAGCGCAAGGCGGTGATGTCGGACCTCTCCGACGGCTTCATCGCGCTTCCGGGCGGGCTCGGAACGCTCGAAGAGCTCTTCGAGGTGCTGACGTGGGCGCAGCTCGGCCTGCACGCGAAGCCGTGCGGCATCTTGAACGTGTGCGGCTACTTCGATCCGCTGCTCGCGTTCCTCGACCACGCGGTCGCGGAGCGTTTGCTGAAGAGCAAGCACCGCGCGCTCGTCCTCACCGACGAGGATCCCGCGAGCCTGCTCGACCGGATGATCGCCTACCAGCCTCCGGTCACCGAGAAGTGGATCGATCGCGAGTCAGCCTGATCGCGCGGCGGCGGCGTGCGCTTCGGCGAGCTCGCGCAGCCCCTGCTCGCGCGACACGTTGCCCGTGTAGCCGATCTCGCGCCGCGCCTTCGCATCGACGACGGTGACCTCTTCGCCGATGAGCCGCAGCGCGGCGCGCGTGATCGGCGGATGCCCCGCGAGTGAAAACCATCGCCACGCGGCCTCGAGTGCGCCGGCCGCAGCGTAGGCGACGCCGAAGGGGAGGCTCCGTTCGGGCGGCGTCACGCCCTGCGTTCGGAGCAGATCGCTCACGAACGCGCGGAACTCGACCGGCGCGCCGTCGGTGAGGAAGTAGATCTCGCCCGGCCGCCCGGCGGCCGCGGCGCACAGGATGCCCTCGCAGACGTTGCGCACGTGGCACGTCGACGTGAGATACCGGCCGCCGGAGAACCAGACGAGCTGTCCCTTCTTCACGGCGTCGACGAGCCGCGGCAGGAGCACGGTGTCGCCGCGGCCCCAGATGAAGCGCGGGCGAACGATCACGGTGGCGAGCGAGGGGCCGCTCGCCGCGAGCACACGCTCTTCGGCGAGCCCCTTCGAGATCGGATAGACGCCGAACGCCCGCGCGGGGCGCGGCCGCGTCTCGTCGGCGCGAACGATCGGGCCGCCGCCCACGAGAACGGCCTCGGTGCTCACGTGAACGAGCCGCGCGACACCGGACTCCCGCGCCGCATCGAGAACGTGCTGCGTTCCCTCGACATTGACGCGCAGGAACGCATCGAGCGGGCCCCAGTCGTCGACGCTCGCCGCGCAGTGGACGGCGAGGCCCGCGCCCTTCATTCCCTCGCGCAGTGCGCGAGCGTCGCCGAGATCGCCGCGCACGGGCTCCGCGCCGGCCTTGCTCACCGCGCTCGCGGCGGCGTCCGAACGAGCGAGCGCCGCGACCTCGTCGCCGCGCTCGCGCAGCGCCGCGATGAGGTTTCTCCCGACGAACCCGGAGCCGCCGGTGACGAATACGCGCGCCATGGCTGCTGCTCCTCGTGTGTGATCGGACGAACGTGCGCCGCGAGCGGCGCAGGCCGCCGAGCCCCGACCGACAGAGTGGTTGACAGATCGGCCGCCGGCAATCGAGACTCCCGGCGCAGCGCCTCCGCGACCGGCGATCCACTCGCCGGACGCAGGTCGGCCCGACGCGGAGCGGGCGAGACGAGCCCCGATCCGATGCAAGGAGACCGCTCTTGAAGCTCGTGCGTCTCGCGGCCGCCGTCGCCTTCGTCGGATGGGTGCCGGGCCTCGGTCAGGCAGCGGAGAGCGCCGCACGCCCGCCGCACATCGTCTACATCCTCTCGGACGACCAGGGATGGAAGGACGTCGGGTTTCACGGCTCCGATATCCGCACGCCGAATCTCGATGCGCTCGCACGCGGTGGTGCGAGGCTCGAGCAGCTCTATGCCCAGCCGATGTGCACGCCGACGCGCGCCGCCCTCATGACGGGCCGCTATCCGCATCGCTACGGCCTCCAGACGCTGGTGATCCCGTCGGCCGGCCGGTACGGCCTTCCGACGGACGAGCGGCTGCTGCCGCAGGCCTTGAAGGAGGCGGGGTACCGGACCGCCATCGTCGGCAAGTGGCACCTCGGACACGCCGACCGCAAGTACTGGCCGCGCGAGCGCGGCTTCGATTACCAGTACGGCCCGCTCCTCGGCGAGATCGACTACTTCACGCACTCGGCGCACGGAACGCGCGACTGGTTCCGC
>JAYRMX010000057.1:0-13319 GCA_041912475.1 Myxococcota bacterium | reverse complement strand
ATCCGCTGCACGGCGGCAGGGCGCGGCTCCTCGACGTCGAGGTCCTCGTACGCGATCACCCGCAGGCGCCCCCGCACGGCGTCGAGCAGCTCGCCGGGGCGGAGCAGGAACTCGGGGTTCGAAGGCCGCCCGAAGCGCTCGTTCCCGGTGGCGAAGGTCTCGTACAGGAGGACGCCTCCCGGCTCGACGGCTTCCACCAGGGCGCCGAGCAGCGGCCGGTAGAGGTAGTTCGTGACGACGACCCCGGCGAACCGCCGGCCCCTGAAGGGGAGCGGGGCGCCGGACTCGAGATCTGCTGCGATGGCTTCGACACGCGGGCCGCGTGCGAGGTCGCCGAGGCGCCCGAGGTCGCGGTCCACGGCCACGACCCGGTAGCCCCGATCCGCGAACAGGCGCGTGTGTCGCCCGCCTCCGCACGCGAGGTCGAGGACCGCGCCTGCGGCCGGAACGAGCGGCGCGAAGCGCACGATCCACGCCGAAGGCGCTTCTTTCGGATCGTTCGCACTCATGAGGAACGCAGCGCCACCAGGTAGACGAGAAGGACCGCCGCCGTCGCAACGAGCGGCCAGCGCAGCGTCCGCGCGCGGCCCGCGAGGCACTGGAGGACCGGATACGCGACGAGCCCGACCGCGAGGCCGTCGCTGATCGAGTACGAGAGCGGGATGCCGATCGCGATCAGGAACGCCGGGATCGATTCGCCGGGGTCGCGCCATGGAATGCGCTCCGCGCTGCGCAGCATCGCAGCGCCGACGACGACGAGGGCGGGCGCCGTGATCGGAGGATAGGCGCCGAGCGCGGAGACGAGCGGCGAGAAGAAGAGCGCGAGCACGAAGAGCGCCGCGACCACCAGCGCCGTGAGCCCGGTTCGGCCGCCTTGCTCGACGCCCGCCGCGCTCTCGATGAAGCTCGTCACCGTGCTCGTTCCGAGCACCGCGCCCCCCACCGTCGCGACGGCGTCGGAGAGATACGCGCGATCGGGATGGGGGAGGGCTCCCTTGCTCTCGAGCCCGAGCCCTTCGGTGACGCCGACGAGCGTTCCGATCGTGTCGAAGAGCACCATGAGCAGGAAGACGAGGACGAACGGGAGCATCGCGGGAGAGACGGCGCCGCCGAGGTCGAGGGCGAAGAGCGTCGGCGAGACGGACGGAGGCAGGCTCACGAGCGAATCCGGGACCGCGAGCCGCTCGAGCGCCGTCCACGCCGGGCCCTCGGCGCCGACGAGCGGGCGCACGGCGCGAAGCGCGAAGGCGAGCGCGGCGGACGAGGCCATCCCGAGGACGAGCGCCCCCCGGACGCGGCGCACCTCGAGCGCGCTGGCGACGAGCAGGCCCGTGAAGAAGACGAGCAGATTCGGCGAGAGCCAGTTCGTCTCGAGACGTACCGCGGTGGCGGGGTCCTTCACGACGAGGCCGGCGTTCTGCAGCCCGATGAAGGCGACGAACAGGCCGATCCCGACGCCGATCCCCGCGTGGAGCCCGGGCGGGATCGCGTCGACCAGGTGCCGCCGCACGCCGGCGAGCGTGAGCGCGAGGAAGAGCACCCCGGAGGCGAAGACGACGCCGAGCCCCACCTGCCACGCGTTCGTGTAGCCCGCGGCGGCGGCCGCGGGAAGCACCGTGAGGACGAAGAAGAAGTTCTCGCCCATTCCGGGGGCCTGCGCGATCGGCGCCCGCGCCCACAGGCCCATGAGCGCGGTCGCGAGCGCGGCGGAGAGGCACGTGGCCGTCATGACCGCGCCCGCGGGCATGCCCGTCTCGCGGCCGAGCATCGCTCCCGAGAGAACCGCCGGCTGGACGACCACGATGTACGCCATCGCGAAGAAGGTCGTCGCGCCGGCGACGACCTCGGTGCGAAGCGTCGTTCCGCGCTCGCGGAGAGCGAATGCCCGCTCGAGCCAGCGTCGCATGCGGGCGCAGCATACCGCGTTGCCGCGCTGCACCCCGGCGAACGCGGAGCGCGCGGTCCGCTTCGAAGCTCCGGATCCTCGTGCCGGACGCCCGCCGAGGCGTCGCCGGCGGCACACGGCGCCGCTTCCTCGGTGCGGGCCGCGAGGCGGCCTCCTACACTGCCGGTGCCCGGGCCGGGCGCGACGCTTCGTGAGAGCCGCGCCGAACGAGGGAGCGCGATGACGCAGCGGAGTGTGGAGCGCGCCGGGCTCGTCTTCGCCGGCCTGTGCGCTGCGAGCGGCGCGTTCGTTCCCGGCATGGCGAAGCTCACCACCGGCCGGGCCGATCCGCTGTCCGTCGCCGCCGTGACCACGCTCTTCGCGGCCGTCGCCGCGGCGGCGGTTCTCGGCGTGCGACGCGAGCTCGGGCTCCTCGTCCGTCGGGATCTCGCCGGAAGGCTCGCCCTCATCGGCCTGCTCGGGACGACCCTCGCGTTCTTCCTGTACTTCGAGGGTGTTCGCCGAACCAGCGCCATCGACGCGGCGCTGTGCCTGCAGATCGAGCCGGCCTACTCGATTCTCGTCTCCTGGCTCGTTCTCGGCCACCGCCCGACGCTGCGGCGTGTCGCAGCCGTCGCGATCCTGCTGGCCGGGATCTCGCTCGCGGTGCGCGGCGGCGGCCTGCGAGACCCGCTCGGCGTCGCGCTCCTGCTCGCGACGCCGCTGTGCTGGCAGGCCTCGCACCTCGTCGTGCTGCAGCGGCTGCGCGGCGTCGACCCGCTCGTTCTCACGGGCGCGCGTTATCTCTACGGCGGCCTTCTGCTCGGCGCGGGCTGGATCGCGAGCGGCGGCGTCGCGCGGCTTCCGTCCGGGCCGGAGCTCGCGCGGCTCGTTCCCGTGCTCGCGATCCAGGGCGTCGTGCTGAGCTACCTCGGCACGCTGCTCTGGTACCAGGCGATCGTTCGGCTCGACCTCGCGCGCGCGACGGCGATCGTCGTGCCGTCCGTACCCGTGCTCTCGCTGCTCGTGACCTTCGTGCTCGTCGGCGAAGTCCCGACCACGGCGCAGTGGCTCGGAATGGCGCTCACCGTCGCGGGCGTCGTGGCGTTCGTGACCGCGCCGCACGCCGTCTCGGCGGACGAGCCGCTGCACGCGCCGGGGCCGACCGCCGGCGAGTAGGGCGCGGCGCCGGACGACGCGCGCGTCGCGTTGCCGCCTCGATCGGCCTACGCCGACTCGCCCGGCTCGTAGCCGAGATTCGGCGCCAGCCAGCGCTCGACCTCCGCCACGCGCATGCCCTTTCGCCGCGCATAGTCCTCGACCTGGTCGCGGTCGATGGCGCCGACGGTGAAGTACCGGGCCTGCGGGTGGTGCAGGTAGATCCCGGAGACGCTCGCGCCCGGCTGCATGGCGCAGCTCTCGGTGAGCGTGATGCCGACCTCCGGTGCGCCGAGCAGGGCGAAGAGCGTTTGCTTCTCGGTGTGGTCGGGGCATGCGGGGTATCCGAACGCCGGCCGGATGCCGCGGTACCGCTCCGCGATGAGGTCCTCGGCGCCGAGATGCTCGGCCGCTCCGTAGCCCCAGTCGCGCCGTGCGCGCTGGTGAAGGAGCTCGGCGAATGCCTCGGCGAGGCGGTCGCAGAGCACCTTGAGCAGGATCGCGTGGTAGTCGTCGTGCTCGCGCCGGAAGCGCTCGGCCGCGTCATCCTCGCCGAGGCCCGCGGTGACGGCGAAGGCGCCGATGGTGTCCGAGAGGCCGCTCTCGCGCGGCGCGACGTAGTCGGCGAGCGAGCGGCTGGGCCTTCCCGGCTCGGGCCGTCGCTGCTGCCGCAGGCAGTGGAAGCGAGCCGCCTCGCGGCTGCGGGCGTCGTCCGCGAAGAGCACGATCTCGTCGCCCTCGGACGCGGCGGGCCAGAAGCCGTAGACCCCGCTCGCGCGGACGAGGCGCTCGTCGATCATGCGCCGCAGCAGCGACTGGCCGTTCTCGAACAGCTCGCGCGCCGCGGCGCCGATCTCGGGGTGGTCGAGAATTTTCGGGTACCGCCCCTTCAGCTCCCACGCGGAGAACAGGAAGGTCCAGTCGACGAAGGGGACGAGGTCGGCGAGCGGAAAGTCCTCGAGAACGCGGCGGCCGATGAATGCGGGCTGCGGCAGGTCCTCGGCACGCCAGGCGATCGGCACGCGGTTCGCGAGAGCCTGCGCGTAGGGGACGAGGACGCGCCCCTGCTTCGCGCCGTGCAGCGCGCGCAGCTTCGCCTGCTCGTCGCGGTTCGCGCGGTCGAGCTCCTCGCGGCGGCGCGGATCGAGCAGGCTCGACACCACGCCGGCGGCGCGCGAGGCGTCGAGCACGTGCAGCGCCGGCGGGCCGTACTCGGGCGCGATCTTCACGGCCGTGTGCTGCCGGCTCGTCGTCGCGCCGCCGATCAGCAGCGGCAGCTTCATTCTCCGCCGCTCCATTTCCTTCGCGACGTGGACCATCTCGTCGAGCGACGGGGTGATGAGCCCCGAGAGGCCGACGAGGTCCGCGCTCTCGGCGAGCGCCGTGTCGAGGATCTTCTCGCACGGCACCATCACGCCGAGGTCGATCACGTCGTAGCCGTTGCAGCCGAGCACGACGCCGACGATGTTCTTCCCGATGTCGTGGACGTCGCCCTTCACGGTGGCGAGCACGATCCTGCCCTGCGCGCTGCGCTCGCCCGCCGCCTTCTGCGCCGCCATGAACGGCTCGAGGTACGCGACGGCGCGCTTCATCACGCGCGCGCTCTTCACCACCTGCGGCAGGAACATCTTGCCCGCGCCGAAGAGGTCGCCGACCGTCTTCATCCCGTCCATGAGCGGGCCTTCGATCACGTCGAGCGGCCGCGCCATGGCGGCGCGCGCCTCCTCGACGTCCTGCTCGACGAAGTCGACGATGCCGTGGACGAGCGCGTGGGAGAGACGCTCGGCGACCGGCGCGTCTCGCCATGCGAGGTCGATCTCGCGCTTCTTGCCGCTCCCCTTCACGCGCTCCGCGAACTCGACCAGACGCTCGGTTGCGTCGGGCCGGCGGTCGAAGAGGACGTCCTCGACGCGCTCCAGCAGGTCCTTCGGGATGTCCTCGTAGACCACGAGCTGTCCGGCGTTGACGATGCCCATGTCGAGGCCGGCCCGGATCGCGTGGTAGAGGAAGGCCGAGTGCATGGCCTCGCGAACGACGTCGTTGCCGCGGAACGAGAACGAGAGGTTGCTGATTCCGCCGCTCACGTGGGCGCCGGGGCAGGTCGCCTTCAGGATCCGCGCCGCCTCGATGAAGCTCTTCGCGAAGCCGGCGTGCTCCTCGATCCCCGTCGCGATCGCGAGAACGTTCGGATCGAAGATGACGTCCGCCGGATCGAAGCCGAGCGTCTGCGTGAGCAGGGCGTACGCCCGCTGGCAGATCGCGACCTTGCGCTCGGTGGACTCGGCCTGTCCCTTCTCGTCGAAGGCCATCACGACGACCGCTGCGCCGTAGCGCTGGACGAGACGCGCCTTCGCGAGGAACTCGGTCTCGCCCTCCTTGAGGCTGATCGAGTTGACGACGCCCTTGCCCTGCAGGCATCGCAGACCCGCCTCGATCACGCTCCACTTCGAGCTGTCGACCATGATCGGGAGGCGCGCGATCTCGGGCTCGCCCGCGACGAGGTGGAGGAAGGTGGTCATCGCCTGCTCGGAGTCGAGCAGGCCTTCGTCCATGTTCACGTCGAGGATGTTCGCGCCGCCGCGCACCTGATCGAGCGCGACCTCGAGCGCCTTCGTGAAGTCGCCGGCCTTCACGAGATTCATGAACCGCTTCGAGCCGGTGACGTTGGTGCGCTCTCCGATCATGATGAAGTTGCTCTCGGGCCGGATCGTGAGCGTTTCGAGGCCCGAGAGGCGCGTGAGGCGCTCCCGCCGCGCCGGCGGCCGCCGCGGGGGCAGGCCTTCGACGGCGCGGGCGATTGCGCGGACGTGGTCGGGCGTGGTGCCGCAGCAGCCGCCGACGAGGTTCACGAACCCCTCCTCGGCGAACTCGCGGAGCAGGCGCGCCGTCGTCTCGGGGTCTTCGTCGTAGCCGCCGAACGCGTTCGGCAGGCCCGCGTTCGGGTACGCCGAGACGTAGGTGTCGGCGAGCGCCGAGAGCTCCTCGACGTACGGGCGCATCTCCGCCGCACCGAGCGAGCAGTTGATGCCGACGCACAGCGGCCTCGCGTGAGCGACCGAGGTCCAGAACGCGTCGACCGTCTGGCCGGAGAGCGTGCGGCCGCTGCGGTCGACGATCGTCACCGAGATGAAGATCGGAAGCCGCAGGCCTTTCTCGTCGAAGACCTCCTCGATCGCGAACAGGGCGGCCTTCGCGTTGAGCGTGTCGAAGATCGTCTCGACGAGCAGCACGTCGGCGCCGCCGTCGACGAGACCGCGCGCCTGCTCGGCGTACGCGGCGCGCATCGGGTCGAACGTGACCGCGCGGAAGGCGGGGTCGGCGACGTCCGGCGAGAGCGAGAGCGTGCGGTTGGTGGGGCCGAGCGCGCCGGCGACGAAGCGCGGCCGGTCCGGCGTACGCGCCGACCACGCGTCGGCCGCGGCGCGTGCGAGCCGCGCGCCCTCGAGGTTCAGCTCGTAGGCGAGCTCGCCGAGGCCGTAGTCGTCCTGCGCGATCCGGGTCGCGCTGAACGTCCCGGTTTCGACGAGATCGGCGCCCGCCGCGAAGTACGCCTCGTGGATGTCCCGGATCACGTCCGGCCGCGTGAGGATCAGCAGGTCGTTGTTGCCGCGCAGGTCCTTCGGGTGCGCGCGGAAGCGCTCGCCGCGGAAGTCGGCCTCGGTGAGCCCGCGGCGCTGCACCATCGTTCCCATCGCCCCGTCGAGGACGAGGATCCGGCGCTCGAAGAGGGTGCGGAGCCTTTCCTCGACGCTGGGTGCCATGGCGCTCCTCGGGCCGGAGTGAATCTACCGGCGGGTCCGGGAGACTATAGGACGAAGGGGCGGGCGGCCCGCGGCCGGGCGTTGCCGGCGCACTGCACGTGCGCCTGCCTTGACACCGGGCCGCCGGGTGCGATCCGTCTTCCCTGGAGCTTCTTGGGAGGACCCCTCCGTGGTCAAGCGAATCTTCCTCTTCCTCGCCGTCAACCTCCTGGTCATGACCACCCTCACGGTGGTCCTCTCGCTGCTCGGCGTGCAGCCCTATCTGCAGCGCGGCGGCCTCGATCTGGGCTCTCTCGCCGTCTTCTGCCTCGTCTGGGGCATGGGCGGCGCCTTCCTCTCGCTGCTCATCTCGCGCTGGACCGCGAAGCGCATGATGGGAGTCCAGGTGATCGCTCCCGACACCCGCGACGCCGGGGCGCAGGCGCTCGTCCAGACCGTGCAGCGCCTCGCGCAGGGGGCCGGCATCCCGATGCCGGAGGTCGGTGTCTACGAATCGGACGACATCAACGCCTTCGCGACCGGACCCAGCAAGTCGCGCAGCCTCGTCGCCGTTTCGACGGGCCTGCTGCGCAAGCTGGACCGCCCCGAGGTAGAGGGCGTCCTCGGCCACGAGATCACACACATCGCGAACGGCGACATGGTCACGATGACGCTGCTGCAGGGCGTCGTGAACGCGTTCGTGATGTTCCTCGCCCGCGCGCTCGCTTTCGTGGCGGCGCAGGCCATGCGCGGGGACGACCGAGACGGCGGGCCGTCCGAGGCCATCTACTTCGTCTGCGTCCTCGTGTTCCAGACCGTGTTCATGCTGCTCGGATCGATGGTCGTGATGGCCTTCTCGCGCTGGCGCGAGTTCCGCGCCGACGCCGGCGGGGCGCACCTCGCGGGCCGCGACTCGATGATCCACGCGCTCGAGGCGCTGCGGCGCGACCAGGAGGCCGTCGCGAGCGCGCACGCGCCGCCGTCGCTCGCGACCCTGCAGATCTCGGCGCAGGGCGGCGTGATGCGCCTGTTCATGAGCCATCCGCCGCTCGACCTGCGAATCGAGCGGCTGCGGGCGGCGGCGGCGTAGCCGGGGTCAGTCTCCGGCGCTCTTGAGCGCACTCCGCTCGCGGATCCACGCGAGGCCGCGCTCGACCTGCGTGCGCTCGGCGTCGAGGTGGCGCGCGATCGCTCGCGCGAGACGAGGCTCGGCGAGAAAGTGCGCGCTGTAGGTGGGCTGCGGGTCGAAGCCGCGAACCTGCTTGAACTCGCCGCCCGCGCCCGGCTCGAAGCGATCGAGCCCGAGCGCGATGCAGTGCTCGACCGCGGTGTAGTAACAGACGTCGAAGTGCAGATGGCGAACCGGGCGCAGCGCGCCCCAGTAGCGTCCGTAGAGCGCCGGGCCCTTGCGCAGGTTGACCGCCCCCGCGACGACCTCGCCGCCCTGCCGCGCGATGACGAAGCACAGGCGTTGCCGGAAGCGCTCGGCGAGGAGCGCAAAGAAGCGCTCGTTCAGGTACGGCCGGCCCCAGGGGTGCGCATCGACGGTCGCGCGGTAGATCCGGTACATGACGGGAAAGAGCTCGTCCGGGATCGCGTCGCCCTCGAGGATCTCGATGCTCACCCCGGCCGCCCGCACCTCGCGTCGCTCGCGCAGGATCTGGTTGCGGCGCTTGCTCCGGAAGCGCGAGAGAAAATCGCCGAAGCTCGTATAGCTCTCGTTGCGCCAGTGGTACTGGATGCCGAGGCGCGGAACGAAGCCGGCGTCCTCGAGGGGCGCGAGATCGCCCGGCGGGCAGAAGTTCACGTGGACCGACGAGAGCCCCGCTTCGGCGCAGGTTTCGCGCAGGGCCTCGCCGAAGCGCCGCAGCCACGCGGCGCGGTCCTCGCCCGCGGCGACGAGGACGCGCTCTCCCGTGACCGGGGTGAACGGGACGCCGACCAGCAGCTTCGGGTAGTAGCGGATGCCGCTTCGCAGCGCGGCGTCGGCCCACGCGAAGTCGAAGACGAACTCGCCCTCGCTGTTGCCCTTCACGTAGAGCGGGCACGCGGCAACGAGCCGCCCGTCGCGGCGGGCGATCATCGGCCGCGGCGTCCAGCCGGCCGCCGAGCACACCGCGCCGGACTGCTCGAGCGAAGCGAGCCAGTCCCATTCGAGAAATGGAGAGCCGCCGGCGACGAGCGCGTCCCACTCCGCGCGCGGCAGCTCGGAGATCCCGTGCGCAATCTCGATCTCGGCCACCCGGCAAGCATAGTCCGCGCCGCGCGGGCGCAGCGGCCCCCCGGCTCCTATCCTCGAACGACGTGCGGACCGAGCGCATGCAGCAGGGCCCCGGCCGCGGCGAGCCGGGGGGCGGAGCCGGTGCGGCCGACGTCGAGCGGCGCCGCGGCGTCGCGACGAAGACGCGCCCGAAGTCCGAGCGGCCCGCGCGGTTCAAGGTCGTTCTCTACAACGACGACTACACGCCCATGGAGTTCGTGGTGGCGCTCCTGCAGCAGGTCTTCTCGAAGCCGCCGGCAGAGGCGACGCAGCTCATGCTCCAGATCCATCATCACGGCGCGGGAATCGCCGGCGTCTACGTGCTCGAGGTGGCCGAGACGAAGGTCGCGACCGTTCACCGGATGGCCGAGGAGCGCGGTCACCCGCTGCGCGCGGGGCTGGAGGCCGAATGAGCCGCCTTTCGCGAAATCTCCAGATGACGCTCCAGGCCGCGTTGCAGGAGGCGGCGTCCTACCGCCATCCCTACCTCACCGTCGAACACCTGCTCTTCGCCGTACTCCACGAAGAGCGCGGGATCGAGTGCGTGCGTGCGTGCGGGGCGGACGTCGACGAGATCAAGCGCGCGCTGCGCCGCTTCTTCGAGGAGGATCTCGAGCACGCGCCCGGAGACGGGCCGGTCGAGCAGGGCCAGACGCTCGCGTTCCACCGCGTCGTGCAGCACGCGATCCATCACGTCGAGAGCGCCGAGAAGGAGGAGGTCGACGCGGGCGATCTGCTCGCCGCGATCCTGCAGGAGCCCGACTCGCACGCCGTCGCGCTGCTTCGCGGACAGGGCGTAACGCGGATCGACGTGCTCCGCTTCCTCTCGCACGGCGTCACGAAGGCGGGCGCGGCCGGCGGCCCCCGGGCGCCGGGGCCTGCGCGCGCGCCGGCCGAGGCCGACGAGGGCGAGATCCCGGCCGATCCGCTCGCGGCGTTCGCGACCAACCTCACCGAACGCGCCGCGAAGGGCGAGCTCGACCCGCTGGTCGGCCGCGAGGCCGAGCTGACGCGCGCGATCCACATCCTCGCGCGCCGGCGCAAGAACAACCCGATTCTGGTCGGCGAGACCGGCGTCGGGAAGACCGCGATCGCCGAGGGGCTCGCGCTCAAGATCCACGGTGGCGACATGCCCGAGGACCTTCGCGGCGCCGAGATCTTCGCGCTCGACATCGGCGCGCTGCTCGCGGGGACGAAGTACCGCGGCGACTTCGAGGCGCGTTTCAAAGCGCTCGTTGCTGCGGTGCGGCAGCGCAGCAAGCCCATCCTGTTCATCGACGAGATCCACACCATCCTCGGCGCGGGCGCGGCGCAGGGGGGGACGATCGACGCCTCGAACCTGCTGAAGCCCTTGCTCCAGTCGGGCGAGCTGCGCTGCATGGGATCGACGACGTACGGCGAGTTCCGTCACTTCGAGAAGGACCGCGCGCTCTCGCGGCGGTTCCAGCGCATCGACGTCGCCGAGCCGAGCATCGAGGAGGCGGTGAAGATCCTCGAAGGCCTCGCGCCGCGCTACGAGGAGCACCACGGCGTGCGCTACACGGGGGCCGCGCTGCGCGCCGCCGTCGAGCTCTCGGCCAAGCACCTGCACGACCGCTTCCTCCCCGACAAGGCGATCGACGTGATGGACGAGGCGGGCGCTGCGCAGCGGCTGTTGCCGTCGTCGAAGCGCCGCGCGACGGTGGGCGTCCGCGACGTCGAGGCGCTCGTCGCGCGAATGGCGCGGATCCCGCTCGCGACCGCGTCGACCAGCGACCGCGAGCGGCTGCAGAGTCTCGGAACGGACCTGCGCGAGGTCGTCTTCGGGCAGGACGACGCGGTCGAGACCGTCGTTCGCGCGGTTCGTCGCGCGCGCGCGGGGCTCGGCGGCGGCGAGCGGCCGATGGGCTCGTTCCTGTTCATGGGACCGACGGGAGTCGGCAAGACCGAGCTGGCGAAGCAGCTCGCGGCGACGCTCGGCGTGGCGTTCCTGCGCTTCGACATGAGCGAGTACATGGAGAAGCACGCCGTGGCGCGTCTCATTGGCGCTCCGCCGGGCTACGTCGGCTACGACCAGGGCGGCCTCCTCGTCGACGGCGTCCGAAAGCAGCCGTACGCCGTCCTGCTTCTCGACGAGATCGAGAAGGCGCACCCCGACCTGTTCAACATCCTGCTGCAGGTGATGGACCACGCGACCCTCACCGACAATCAGGGGCGCGAGGCGAACTTCCGGCACGTGACGCTCATCATGACCTCGAACGTCGGCGCGCGGGAGATGACGGGCCGCGCCATCGGCTTCGCGGGCGGTGCGAAGGGCGACGGCAAGAGCGCCGTCGAGCGTTTGTTCAGCCCCGAGTTCCGGAACCGCCTCGACGCCGTGGTGACCTTCCGGCAGCTCACGCCCGAGGTGATGGGCTCCGTGGTCGACAAGTTCGTTCGCGAAGTGAACGCCGAGCTCGCGCCGAAGAAGGTCGTCGTCGAGCTCTCGCCCGAGGCGCGCGCCTGGCTCGCGGAGAAGGGCTACGACCCGCTCTTCGGCGCGCGCCCGCTCGCGCGCGTCATGCAGACCGAGGTGAAGGACCGCCTCGCCGACGAGCTGCTCTTCGGCCGCCTCACGAAGGGCGGGCGCGTGCGCGTGGCGTGCGGCGAGGCCGGGCTCGCTTTCGAGGTGCAGACGGGCTGAGACCGGGCGCGCACCGGGATTCGCGGCTCTGCACGAGGCTGCGCGCCGGGGCGCCTCGCTCGCCGAGCGTGCCGCCGAGGCCCCGAGCAGCGCCCGCCTGCCGTCCTCTTCCCGGACGCGCATCGCGAGGAGGGCGGCGCAGTCGATCAGCGAGCCGCCGTGGCGCATTCCCGACGCGCTGCACGAATGGGACGGCGCCGCCGTGGAGACTCCGCCTGCGAGGAGCCGCGAGTCCTGCTCGCGTTCGCAGCGAGACGAAGACGCGGCGCACGAGCCTACGGCCGGTCCGCTGCGTTCCACGCAACCGCGCCCGTGACCCAGTGGGTGATCTCCTGCTGCGGGTCGTTCCGGTGCAGGTGGCGGGGCGGCTGCGCGAAGGTCTCGTAGGGGCGACACCGAAGGACGACGCGTCCCTCCTTCTCGGCCATCGCCTGCACCGCCGGGCGGGCCTGCTCGGGCAGCGGCTGGCCCGACATGCGGCCGGCGACGGCCATCATCACGTCGACCACCAGACCCGGATCGGTCTCGAGCCGCGCGTCGCAGTAGACCTGCAGGTACGCGAAGGGCCAGCGCTCGTCGAGGATGCAGAGGCTGACCTTTTCCGAGCGCGCCACCGCCTTTGCCTTGGCGCGGCCGCCCATCGTGGAGATCAGCAGCTCGTCGCCGTCGGTCGGCACGTAGTAGACCACCGACATGGCCGGCCCGTCGGAGCGCCGCGCGTAGCCGAAGATGCACGTGCGGTGCGTGCGAACGAACTCGCGGCGCTCGGACGCGAGCATGTCGCGGTCGGTCGGAGCGGTGAACGGGGCGGGAGAGAGCGGGAGGATCTGCATGACTGTTCCTCGAGAAGAGGGTTGTTATCGAGCGATAATATACTACGCTCGACGGATGGGCCAGGCACGGAAGCCCCGGCGCCGGCTGCGCCGATCGCGCGAGGACATCCGCGAGCGTTTGCTCGACGCCGCCCTCGTCGTGTTCGGAGCGAAGGGGTTCGACGGCGCTTCGACGCGCGCGATCGCCGAGCGAATCGACGCCCACCAGCCGCAGATCCACTACCACTTCGAATCGAAGGAGGCGCTCTGGAAGGCCGCGGTCGATCACCTCTTCGCGGAGCTCGGTCGCGCCATGGAGGGGCTCGATTTCGGAAGCGATCCAGCCCGGACGACTGCAATCGATGCGCTCGCGGACGCGTTCGCCGACCTCATCCGGCGCTTCGTGCGTTTCGCGGCCGAGAGGCCCGAGCTGAACCGGATCATGGTGCACGAGGCGACGGCGAGGAGCGAAAGGCTTCGCTGGATGACCGACCGCCACGTGCGGCCGTTCTACGACGCGGTCCGCGTGCTCTGGCGTCGCCTGCGCGAGGCCGGGATCGCCGCGCCCATCGACGATGCGGTGTTCCACTACGTGCTGGTGGGTGCCGCGTCACTGCCCTACGTGAACGCTCCCGAGGCGCGGCTGCTGACGAGGGCGGAGCCGACCGACCCCGCCTGGGTCGAGCGGCATGCCGACGGGCTGGTGGCCACCTTCCTGCCGAATCGGGGCTGATGCGGAGGCCGGCGGGCGGGGGCGGTCGCGTCCGCGGCCTGCGCCTCTCGCATCCGGCCCTCGCGACCT
>JAYRMX010000056.1:0-2552 GCA_041912475.1 Myxococcota bacterium | reverse complement strand
CGAGATCGACTACTTCACGCACTCGGCGCACGGAACGCGCGACTGGTTCCGCAACGGCGAGCCCGTGAAGGAGGAGGGCTACGCAACGCGCCTCCTCGGCGACGACGCCGTCCGGCTCGTCGAAGGCCACGACCCCGCGACTCCCCTCTTTCTGTACCTCGCATTCACCGCTCCGCACGCGCCGTATCAGGCGCCGCAGGAGGACCTCGACCGCTACGCCGAGATCGCCGACCCGGCGCGGCGCGCGTACGCCGCGATGATCACTGCGATGGACGACGAGGTCGGCCGCGTCGTGCGCGCGCTCGAGAAGCGCGGCATGCGCGACGAGACACTGATCGTGTTCGAGAGCGACAACGGAGGGCCGCGGTCGGCGAAGTTCACCGGCGAGATCGACATGTCGAAGAGCACGATTCCCGCCGACAACGGGCCGTACCGCGACGGCAAGGGGAGCCTGTACGAAGGCGGAACGCGCGTCGTTGCGCTCGCCAACTGGCCGGGCCGCATCGCGGCGGGAACGGTCGTCAACCAGCCCATTCACGTCGTCGACGTATTCCCGACGCTCGCAGGCCTCGCCGGCGCGCCGCTCACGGGCGGCAAGCCCCTCGACGGCGTCGACGTCTGGCCGGCGATCGCGGCAGGCAAGCCCTCGCCGCGCACCGAGGTGGTCTACGACATCGAGCCCTTCCGCGCCGCCGTACGCGAAGGCGACTGGAAGCTCGTCTGGCAGGCGAGGCTTCCTTCGCGCCTCGAGCTCTTCGACCTCGCGCACGACCCCGGCGAGCAGACCAACCTCGCCGGAGCGAACCCCGGCGAGGTCGAGGCGCTGAAGCGCCGGATCGAATCGCTGGCGCAAGACGCTGCGCCGCCGCTCATCTTCACCGAGGCCCTCGGCACCGTGATGCCGGCGCTCTTCGGGTCGGTCGCGCTTCCGGAAGAGGACGGCGCCGAGCAGCCCTGACCGCGAGGGTTCGCCGCCGACCTGATCGCGTGTCATCCTCGCGCGCGCCGGGAGCGGGGCCGCAGCCCCGGACACGGCGCCTGCGCGGCGACCACGATCGACGCGAGAACCGATCACCCGGAGGGGCCATCATGAACGGATCCGTGCGACACGCGCGCGGCGGCGCTCTTCTCGCGGCGGCCTTCGCCGCGCTGCTGGCCGGCTGCGCCGGTCGCAACGACGCGATCACGCGCGCCGGAGCCGAGGACGCCGCGCACGGCGCGCCCGCACCGAGCCTCTCCGAGGTGAAGGACATCGCGGCGGAAGGCTTCGTCTACGGCCTTCCGATCGTCATGAACTACGCGGTCCTCTACGACTTCGTGATCGACCGGAATTCTGGCCAGTGGAAAGCTCCATTCAACGAGATCTCGAACGACCGCCGCGTCTTCACGTACCGGGACACCGCCGTCGTCACGCCGAACAGCGACACGCCGTACTCGATGCTCTGGCTCGACCTGCGCGCCGAGCCGATGGTGATCTCGGTCCCCGCGGTCGAGAAGAAGCGCTACTACTCGGTGCAGCTCGTCGACGGCAACACGTTCAACTACGGCTACATCGGAAGCCGCGCGACCGGAGATGCCGCCGGCGACTACCTCGTCGTCGGGCCGCGCTGGAAGGGCGCGACACCGCCGGGAATCCGCAAGGTCTTCCAGTCGAGCACCGACTTCTCGCTCGTCATCTTCCGCACGCAGCTCTTCGGCCCGAGCGACATGCCGGCGGTGATCGCCGTCCAGAACGGCTACGCCGCACGGCCGCTCTCGAGCTACCTCGAGCAGCCCGCGCCCCCCGCGCCGCCGGCCGCCGACTGGCCGAAGATCGACAAGGACCTCGTGAAGACCGAGTTCTTCGAGTACCTCGGCTTCGCCCTCCAGTTCGCACCGCCGGGTCCGGAGGAAGCCGACATCCGCGCGAAGCTCGCCCGCATCGGCGTCGGCCCCGACCGGAAGTTCGACTTCACAGATCTCTCGCTCGAGCACAAAGCGGCCGTTCTCCTCGGAATGAAGGACGGCGAGAACCGCGTCCTCGCGGCCCTCGCGAAGCTCGGCAAGCGGATCAACGGCTGGCAGGTCGGATCGGCGTTCGGCGACCGCGCCTACTACGCCGGCAACTGGACTCTGCGCGCCGTCGCCGCGAAGGCGGGGATCTTCGGGAACGACGCCGTCGAGGCCATGTATCCGTTCTCGAAGACGCTCGCCGACGGCTCGCCGCTCGACGGATCGAAGCATCGCTACACGCTCACGTTCGCGAAGGACCAGCTTCCTCCGGTCGACGCGTTCTGGTCCGTCACGATGTACGACGGCAAGACGCAGCTCCTCATCGAGAACCCGATCGATCGCTACCTCGTGAACTCGCCGATGCTGCCGCACATGAAGAAGAACCCCGACGGCTCCGTCACGATCTACGTCCAGAAGGACTCTCCGGGAAAGGCGAAGGAGTCGAACTGGCTCCCGGCGCCGGACGGCCCGATCTATCTCGTGATGCGCCTGTACTGGCCGAAGCAGACGCCGCCCTCGATCCTCCCGCCGGGCGACGGGACGTGGCAGCCGCCGGCGAT
>JAYRMX010000055.1:0-4661 GCA_041912475.1 Myxococcota bacterium | reverse complement strand
TCGACGGGGACGAGCGGGTTGATCTTCTTCGGGTCGCCGCCGAGGCGCGCCATCGCGTCGCGCATCGCGGCGAGGTCGACGACGGCGGGAACGCCCGTGAAGTCCTGCATGAGGACGCGCGCGGTGCGCAGCGCGATTTCGCGGTCGGAGCGCCGGTCGCGGGACCAGGCGGCGACGGCCTCGAGGTCCGCGCGCGTCACCGAGCGGCCGGCCGCGAAGCGCAGCAGGTTCTCGAGCAGGACCTTGAGAGAGAAGGGGAGCCGCTCGATGCCGGGAAGCGACGCCGCGGCCGCTGCGAGGCTGAAGTAGTCGTAGCTCCGGTCGCCGACCTGCAGCGTCCTGCGGGTCCCCAGGCTGTCGAGCGCGGCCATCGATCGTCCCCCTCGCCGTCCGTTTCCGGGTCAGCGGCCGAACGTAGCGCTTTCGCCCGCCCTCTCTCTACGAGCTGCGCGCGGGCTGCGTGCCGGGCCCGGCGCGCGCCGCGCCTCAAGGCACGGCGCCCGGCGGTCGAAACGGACCCGGAAGAGCGCGGCCGAACCGGTCGCGGGAGCCGGCCCATGCCCATGGACCTGAACGAGATTCTCAAGGTGGCCATCAAGGGCGGCGCCTCCGACATTCACCTGAAGTCGGGCCTTCCGCCGATGTTCCGCCTCGACGGCGCGCTGGTGCCGCTCAAGAACGCCGAGCGCCTCGTTCCCGACGACCTCCAGCGCATGACGGTCGGGATCATGAACCCCGTCCAGAAGGAGCGCTGGGAGGCGCACCGCGAGTGCGACCTCGCGTACGGCATCCCGGGCCTCGGGCGGTTCCGCGTGAACGTCTTCCAGCAGCGCGGCACCGTCGCCGCGGTGTTCCGCGTGATTCCGTTCGGCGTGAAGAGCATCGAGCAGCTCTTCCTGCCGAGGGTGATCGAGAGCGTCGCGATGGAGCAGCGCGGGCTCATCCTCGTGACCGGGACCACGGGCTCGGGCAAGTCGACGACGCTCGCCGCGATGATCGACCACATCAACTCGAACCGGACCTGCCACATCGTGACGATCGAGGATCCGATCGAGTTCCTGATCCGCGACCGCCGCTCGATCGTCAATCAGCGCGAGATCGGCGTCGACACGCAGAGCTTCGCGAACGCGCTGCGCGCCGCGCTGCGGCAGGACCCCGACGTGATCCTCGTCGGCGAAATGCGCGACTTCGAGACGATCGAGACGGCGATCACCGCGGCCGAGACGGGGCACCTCGTGATGAGCACGCTCCACACGCTCGACGCGACCGAGACGATCAACCGCATCATCTCGGTGTTCCCGCCGTACCAGCAGAAGCAGGTGCGGCTCCAGCTCGCGTCGATCCTCAAAGCCGTGATCTCGCAGCGCCTCGTTCCGCGCGCCGACGGCAAGGGACGCGTTCCCGCGCTCGAGGTGCTCGTATCGACCGCGCGCGTCCGCGAGTGCATCGCCGACAAGGACCGGACCAAGGAGCTGCACGACGCGATCGCGCGAGGCTTCACGACGTACGGCATGCAGACCTTCGACCAGTCGCTGATGCACCTCGTGAAGACGGGCCTCGTCACGTACGACGAGGCGCTCAAGCACGTCTCGAACGCCGACGACTTCGCGCTGCGCTTCCGCGGCATCGCGTCGACGTCCGACGGCACGTGGGACGACTTCGAGCGCGACGGCGAGGAGAAGGCCGAGGCGCCGGCCGCGACGAAGGCCGCGTCGCCCGCGCCCGACGAGAAGGCCGACGACCTCGAGATCGAGCGGTTCTAGCAGCCGGTCTCGGCGAGCCCTGCCGGGCTCACAGGATCACGTCCCCCGACGCCGGACGCAGCAGCGGCGGCCCCGAGGCGCGAAGGTCGATCGCGGGGACGAGGGCCTCCGGCGCGTGGCCCTCGCACGAGACCGTGCGCGCGTGGAGGCCGCGGGCGGCACGCCCCCGCCTCGCCGGCCGTGGCCGCGAGCTGCCGGTGCACCGCCTCGAGGGCGATCAGAAACACGCTGGCCGCCTCGCGGAGAGCTGAGAACACGATGGCCGTCTGCGCGGGGCGCAGGCCGCCGAGCCCGTCCTCGAGCCTCCGGAGAGTTACGCCCCGGGCATGCTCTACGATGGCCGCCTGCTCGGCCCGCCCGGCCGTCGCCGGTGGCGCCGCCAGCGTGCCGAGCAGAAGCCTTGCGCCCCGCCGCTCGGTGACCAGCAGCCGGATGCGGCCGTCCGCGTCGCGGCCGCGCAGGCATGCGCGCCCCGCGACCCAGAGCGGCGCGCGAGTCTGCGGCCGCTCGCATGGATGCGCGCGTCGAGCCGCTCACGATCGGTTCACATACACGGAGTGCCGGGCGCGTTCCCGGCGCCTCGGGTGACGGCGTGCGCGCTCACCGAATCCGGGGGCTCGCCATGCGTGACATATTCATGTCACCATGATATGCTTTGATGCGTGCGCACGACCATTCGGCTCGACGACGATCTGCTGGCCCGGGCGAAGGCTCTCGCGGCAAGGACGGGACGCTCGCTCACGAAGGTGATCGAGGACGCACTGCGCGCCGCGCTGGCGCAGAGCCGGCCGCGCCGTCGAGGCGGGCGGATCGGGCTTCCCACGGCCGGGAGCGGTGGACTGCGGCCGGGGATCGACCTCGACGACTCGGCGGCGCTGCTCGATGCGATGGATTCGTCCGATGCTGCTCCCTGACGTGAACGTCCTCGTGTACGCGCATCGGCGCGATGTCCCCGACCACGCTCGCTACCGCGACTGGCTCGACGGCGTGATCAACGGCCCGGAGGCATTCGGGCTCTCGGATCAGGTGCTGAGCGGCTGCCTCCGAGTTCTCACCCATCCGCGTGTCTTCGTGAAGCCGAGTACGCTCGGGGAGGCGCTCGCCTTCACGGGCGCCCTTCGCTCGGCGCCGAATCGCGTGAGGATCGAGCCGGGCGAGCGACACTGGGAGATCTTCCAGACCTTGTGCCGCGAGGCGAACGCACGCGGGAATCTGATCCCCGACGCCTGGTTCGCTGCGCTGGCGATCGAGTCGGGCAGCGAGTGGATCAGCGCGGACGGTGACTACGCACGCTTCCCGGGTCTTCGCTGGCGCCATCCATTGCGGGCGGGCTGACCGTCTCGGCGGTCCGCCGCGCGGCCTATTCGCCGTTCGCCTCCGCGATCACGCGCTCGAGCTGCTCGCGCGTGAAGGCGCCGCGCGTGAAGCGGCCGATCTTGCCGACGGGGAGCGCGAGCATCATCGCGCGGAGCGTCAGCGTCGCGGGGCGCGTCGGCGAAGGCGCTCCCGCGCCGAGACCGAGCGCGGCGAGCAGGTTGCCCGCCGTCGCCTCGAGCGCGGCGCGCGCGCGCGGGTCGTCGAGCCAGCGCGAGAGCGGCGTGTGGCGGTCGAAGCGCGGGCGGACGGGATCGGCCGCTTCGACGTGGATCGTCGCCCGCAGGCGAAGGTCGCGCGACGACGCGCCGACCGAGATCTCGAACTCGCCGCTCTCGACCGCCCATGCGTGCGCGCCGGCGTCCCAGAACGCGAACGCGCGGCGATCGAGGCGCAGCCGCAGCTCTCGCTCTTCGCCGGGCGCAAGCGTCGCCGACGCGAACGCGGCGAGCTCGCGCGGGGGCCTGCGAACGCGTGCGGCGAGGTCGCCGACGTAGACCTGGACGATCTCGCGGCCGGTGCGCGGGCCGGCGTTGCGGACTCGACACGAGACGGTGACGCCGTCCACGTCACGAACGCGCGAGGCCGAGACGCGAAGGTCCGAGTACTCGAAGCGCGTCGTCGAGAGGCCGTGGCCGAACGCGAAGAGCGGCGCGACCCCGAGCGCATCGTGGCCCCGGTAGCCCATGAACACGCCCTCGCCGTAGCGCACCGATCCGCCTTCGCCCGGGAAGTGGAGGTACGACGGGGTGTCCTCGAGCCGGACGGGCCAGCTCGACGCGAGCTTTCCCGAAGGCGCGACGCGGCCCGTGAGAACGTCGGCGACCGCGCCGCCGCCGGCCTGCCCGAGCAGGCCGCCGAGCAGCACCGCCCGCGTGCGCCCGAGCCAGGGCATTACGACCGGCGCGCCGGCCGTCACGACGACCACGAGATTCGGCTGCACGTCCGCGACGGCCTCGACGAGTGCGTCGTGCGCCGGCGGCAGACGAAGGTCCGTGCGGTCTCGGCCCTCGATCTCGTGCGAGAGCGGAAGGCCGACGAAGACCACCGCGACGTCCGCGGCGGCGGCGACGCGGCGCGCCTCGGCGAGCGCGTCGTCGTCGCCCTCGTGCTCCGGGCCCGTCCCGTCCGCGTAGGAGAGCGCGAGGCCGCCCGGCCGCGCGATCTCCCCGAGCGCGTCCCACGCGCTCGTCGTCCGCGTGGGGACGACCTGTGAGCTGCCGCCGCCCTGGAAGCGGGGGCCCTTCGCGAAGCGGCCGACGACGGCGACCTTCTTCGGTGTCGCGGGGTCGAGGGGCAGCGCATCGCCCTCGTTGCGCAGCAGGACGAGGCACGACGCCGCAACCTCGCGCGCGAGCGCGTGGTGCGCGGCGGCGTCGAGTGCGGGCGGCGGCGCGGCATCGCGCGCTTCGGCGGCGCGCAGCACGCACGCGAGCAGCTCCCCGACCACCTCGTCGACGCGCGATTCGAGAAGGCGCCCGTCGCGCACGGCTTCGATCACCTCGCCGGGACCGAGCGGCCCCG
>JAYRMX010000054.1:0-7596 GCA_041912475.1 Myxococcota bacterium | reverse complement strand
CGCGAACGCGCTCGGCGAGCGGAACCCGGAGCGCCTGCGCAGTGCCCTTGCCGATCGCGCCGTCGGCTGCGAGGCCGTGGCGCTCCTGGAAGCGCTTCACCGCGGCGGCGAGGCCGGCGTCGTAGACCTCGCTACGGGCCGCGACCGCGCCCGAGGCAGGGGCGTCACCGAGCGCCTCGAGCCAGCGCCGCAGCGCGGGAACGAAGGGGCTGCGCGCTCCCGGCCGCAGGCCGGTGAGATCGGGCGGCGGAGCGAGGCCCGGGGCCGACGCGAGCGCGCGGTAGCGCGCGAGCGACCGTCGCAAATCGGTGTATCCCGTGTAGCGGGGCTCGGCGCTCGCCATCCGCGCGGGCACGTCGGCGGCGCTCGCGATCTCGAACGCGAGAGCGACGAGCGCGTCCCGTCCGGCGCCCGCGGAGAAGCGGGCGCGCTCGGGGTTCGCGCGCCCGATGTGCCGATCGGCGAGATTTCGCAGCAGCCCCAGCGAGAGCGCGACGTCGAGCCGCGCGAGGTCGGCTTGCGGCGTCCGGGCCGAGACGGCGCCGAATCGCGCGGCGAGGCCGGAGGCGTCGTAGTCGGCAGGGCGAAGACCGATGTCGTGCGCGTTCGCGAGCTGCGCGAGGACGGCGCTCGCCTGCGGCGTCGCGCGCCCGCCTTCGATCCACAGCGGTCTCCAGCCCGCACGTTCGTAGAGCCCGGAGAGCGCGTCGCCGGGGCCCTGCTCCGCGGGCGCGCCGTCCTTGCCGCGCCGCGCGGATTCCGCGGCACCGCGGAGCGCTTCCGAGACGCTCGCTCCCGCGGCTTCCGGGTTCTCCGTCGCCGCGAGGCCCGGCCGAGCGGCCTTCGCCGCAGCGCCCTCGGCCTGCCGGCCCGGCAGACGCGCCGCGCACGCGATCGCGAGACATGCCGAGACGAGGGCCACGCCGCTGCGGCACGCGCGTCCTCCGCGACCGTGGCGGCCCGAGCCGCGCGGAGATCGTGCGACGCTCGCCGGCCGGCAACGACGCGTGGCCCCGCCGGGCTCGAGGAGCGCCGAGCGAGCCGTCAGCTCGCCCTCCCGTTGCGAAGGAATGCGTTCGCGAGCGCGTCGACGTACTCGTTCCATCGCGAGCCGTCGTGCGCACGGATCCAGCGCAGCGTCACCTTCGGGTGCGACTTCGCGAGCGCGTAGAGCTCCTGCACCAGCTCGAGGTTCTTGATCGGCCCCGTCTTGCGGCGCCAGTCGAGCTTCTCCCACTGCACCGCCCACTCGTTCACCGTCTTCACGCACAGCTCGCTGTCGCTGTAGACCGTCACCACGGCATCGGGCGGAAGCGCACGGTACGCCGCGATGAGCGCCGTCAGCTCCATGCGATTGTTGGTCGTCGCCGGATCGGTCCCCGAGCCCTGCGCGCGGATCTCGTCGTCTTCGACCCAGACGAAGCCCCAGCCTCCGGGCCCCGGGTTTCCTTCGCAGCTTCCGTCGGTGAACACGCCCGTCTTCGGCCCCGCCGTATGGCGCGCGAGCACCTGTTCGGGAGTGAGCAGCTCGCGCGGCCGGAACGCCACGGCCGCTACGCTCCCACGCGGAAGTGAACGACGTCGCCGTCGCGCATCACGTAGTCCTTGCCTTCGACGCGCATCAGACCCTTCGCCTTCGCGCCGGCCTCGCCGCCGCACGCAACGTAGTCGTCGAACGCGATCACCTCGGCGCGGATGAACGTGCGCTCGAAGTCGGTGTGGATCGTTCCCGCCGCCTGCGGCGCGAGCGTTCCGCGCCGGATCGTCCACGCCTTCACCTCCTTCGGCCCGGCGGTGAGGAACGTGATGAGATCGAGGAGGGCGTACGCCGCGCGGACGAGGCGGTGAAGGCCCGGCTCCTCGAGGCCGAGGTCCTCGAGGAACGCCTTCTTCTCTTCGTCGCTGAGCTCCGCGAGCTCGCTCTCGACCTTCGCGCACAGCCGCGCCGACCCCGCGCCCTCCTTCGCCGCACGCTCCTCGACCGCGGCCGTGTACGCATTGCCCGCGAGCCCCGCCTCGTCGACGTTCTCGAGATAGAGAACGGGCTTCGCGGTCAGCAGGTGACACTCGCGGAGCGCCGCCGCCTGATCGTCCGGAACGGGAAAGCTCCGCGCGGGCCTGCCTTCGGAGAGGTGAGCGTACAGGCCCTCGAAGAACGCGACCTCCTCCTTCGCGCCCTTCGCTCCGCCGCCTTTCGCGGCCCGGCGGGCGCGCTCGAGGCGACGCTCGACGGTGTCGAGGTCGGCGAGGCCGAGCTCGGTGTCGATGGTCTCGATGTCGCGAACCGGGTCGACGGCGCCCTCGACGTGGATGACGTTCGGGTCTTCGAAGCACCGAACGACGTGGACGATGGCGTCGACCTCGCGGATGTGCGCGAGGAACTGATTGCCGAGCCCTTCGCCCTTCGACGCGCCGCGGACGAGGCCCGCGATGTCGACGAACTCGACGGTCGCCGGGACGGTCTGCGCGGCGTGGACGAGCGCGTCGAGCGCCGCGAGCCGGGGGTCCGGAACCGCCACCACGCCGGCGTTCGGCTCGATGGTGCAGAACGGATAGTTCTCCGCGCCGATCCCCGCCGCCGTGAGGGCGTTGAAGAGCGTGCTCTTGCCGACGTTCGGCAGGCCGACGATTCCGCAGCGGAGGGCCATGGGACGGGTAGCTTCCCCGAATCCCCGGGCGGCGCCAGGGGGCGCGCGCCGAGGGCGTCAGTCGGCGCCGCCGCCGGAGCCTCCGGCGTACGCCGCGAGAAACCCGGTCCGCCACGCATCGTAGCGGCCTTCGACGATCGCCGTTCGCGCTCCCTGCACCAGGCTCTGGTAGAAGCGGACGGTGTGGACCGAGCACAGGATCGCGGAGAGGATCTCGTTCGCCGCGAACAGGTGGTGCAGATAGGCGCGGCTGAAGCCGCCCGCGCAGGCCGCGCAGTCGCACGAGGTGTCGATCGGGTAGCCGTCGCGGCGGTAGCGGCGGTGCGTGAGGCGAAGACGCCCGCGGGTCGTGAAGACCGACGCCGAGCGCGCGTACCGCGTCGGGATCACGCAGTCGAACATGTCGATGCCGAAGCCGATCGCCGCGAGCACGTCCTCGGGAAGGCCCACGCCCATCAGGTACCGCGGCTTGTTCTCGGGAAGCAGCGGCGCCGCGTGCGCGGTGACGCGGCACAGCAGCTCGTGGCCCTCGCCGACGGAGACGCCGCCGATGGCGTAGCCGGGAAGGTCGAGCGCGACGAGCCCGGCCGCGCAGCGCTCGCGCAGCGCGGGGTAGACGCTCCCCTGAACGATGCCGAAGAGCGCCTGATCGTCCGGACGCGCGTGCGCGCGAAGGCAGCGCTCCATCCACGCGAGCGTGCGGCGAACGCCGGTCGCCGCGAGCGATTCGTCCGCCGGATACGGCGTGCACTCGTCGAACGCCATGATGACGTCGGCGCCGAGCGCGTTCTGGATCTCGATCGAGCGCTCGGGCGTCAGCTCCATCGTGCTGCCGTCCACCTCGTTGCGGAAGCGCACGCCGTGGTCGCCGATCTCCTTGCCGGGCAGCGAGAAGACCTGGAAGCCGCCGCTGTCGGTGAGAATCGGCCCGGGCCACTGCATGAACCGGTGCAGGCCGCCGAGCTTCGCGACGAGCGCCTCGCCTGGACGAAGCGCGAGGTGATACGTGTTGGCGAGGATCATCTGCGCGCCGGTCGCGCGCACCTGATCGGGCGTCATCGCCTTCACGGCGCCGTGCGTCCCGACGGGCATGAACGCCGGCGTGTCGACCGGCCCGTGCGGCGTGTGCAGCGTGCCGGCCCGCGCGGCGCCCGAGCGCGCCGCGAGATCGAAGCGGAAGGCCGCAGCCTCGCCGGCCATCGGCCGGACCTCTACCGGTAGGTGCTGCGATTGCCCTTCGTCACGCGGCGCCGGGCCCGGGCATGCTTCGCCTTCAGCTTCGCGCGATGCCGCACGCTCTTGCTGCGGTTGCGGTGCGGGAGCGGCTTGGCCTTCTTCATGGAGGTCTCCGGGCTTCGGGTTCGCGGCGCCGCAACGTAGGGAACGGCCCCGCCCGCGTCCACCCGGGCGGGGCATCGGGCGTACGGCGCGAGACGCCCTCTCGCGAAGCTCGTTCGGCCGCGCGCTCTACTCGCAGGGCCCCCGCGGCTCCGTCCCTATCACTTCCGATAGCGATTTCGGAGCCCGCGCCGTGACACGCTCCGCAGGGTCCGGCCGCTCTCGCGGCCCCTTCGCGACCGGCAGTCGCCGGCCCGCCACTGGAGGATCGTCGATGTCGACAAGAGGCCTGGTCATTGCGTCGTTCGTACTCCTCGCGAGCCTGATCGCGCCGCGCGCCGAAAGCGCGACGCTCGTCTTGCCGGTCAGCATGGTGACGAATGCGATCGGCGGCGCGAGCAACGCACCCGGCTACCCCGCGAGCTCCTGGCAAGCGAATGCTTCGACACCCGGTGCGAAGTCGGAGTTCTACATCACGCCGTCGGCCCTCTTCGGGCGCTCGGTCACAGTCTCCGAGCTCGATTCTCTCTCGTACTGGACGAACAAGAGCGGAACCGGGGCGGATCCGGACTGGACGCTCATCGTCTACACGGCGCCGACCTGCGGCGGCGGGTGCGGGGACACGGCCTCGTGGTACCGCAGCCGTCTCAACACCGAGCCGTACTTCACCCAGACGACCGTCGCGTCCGGGACGTGGCACGAGTGGAAGTCGAACGACGGAGCAAACTCGCTTCGCTTCTACGATGCCGCGCGCTCGGGAACCTACGGCACGTACACCGATCCGATGCTCGGTTCGATCACGTCCGGTCCCGTCACGTGGAACGGCGCCGGGCAGAGCGGTGCAACACACGACTACAGCGGAGAGACGATTCTCGCGTTCAGTCTGCAGACCGGAAGCGCGTGGGCGAACGGCTTCCAGGGACAGGTCGACGGCGTCGAGATCCTCCTCACCAACAGCAGCGTCGCGAAGCTCAACCTCGAGGCCGTGCCGGAGCCGGGAACGCTCGCGCTCGCCGGCGTGGGGGTCGCGGCGCTCGCGGCGCGCGGACGGCGCGGCGGCCGCGTCCGAACCCGGCCCTGACGGACACGAGCCGGCGGCTTACCCTCCGGCGGCCCACGCCGCCGGAGGGAACCGCGTGCCGACGAGCCCCGCGCTGCAGCGAATGGCCGACTTCGACCTCTCGCCCGAGCAGCGGGCGGTGCGGCACGCGGTCCGGGAGTTCGCCGAGCGCGAGATCCTCCCGCACGTCGAGCGCTACGAGCGCGAGAAGCGGTATCCGACCGACCTCGTCGCGAAGCTCGTCCCGCTGGGGTTCATCGCGCCGCTCATCCCCGAACGCTACGGCGGGTCGTTCACCGACGTGCTCACCTACGGCGTCATCTGCGAGGAGCTGGCGCGCGCCGACTGGGTGGTGGCGTCGGTCGTCTCGGTGATGAACTCGCTCGTCGCGGGGTCGATCCTCGCGCACGGCAGCGACGTGCAGAAGGAGCGCTGGCTGCCGCCGATGGCGCGCGGCGAGGTGCTGTGCTCGGCGTGCCTCACGGAGCCCGGCGGCGGCACCGACCTCGGCAACCTGCGGTCGACCGCACGCCGCGTCGACGGCGGCTACCGGATCACGGGCACGAAGGTCTTCATCTCGCACGCCGCGCACGCGGGGCTGTTCTTCGTCGTCGCGACGCTCGACCGCGCGCAGAAGCACCACGGCGTGACGGCATTCCTCGTCGACCCGCGCGCGAGCGAAGGAATCACGATCCGCGACTTCCCGATGCGGACGCTCCAGCGCGACAACCTCGCCGAGGTGCACTTCGACGAGACGTTCGTCCCGGCGGAGAACCTGCTCGGCGCAGAAGGCGGCGGATTTCCCGTCCTCGGGAGCGCCCTCGACACGGGACGCTTCTCGGTGGCGGCGCGCTGCGTCGGGCAGGCGCAGCGCTGCCTCGACCTCGCGATCCCCTACGCCATGCAGCGCGAGGCCTTCGGCCAGAAGATCGGCGAGTTCCAGATGATCCAGCAGAAGATCGCCGACATGGTGTGCCGCACCGAAGCGGCGCGGCAGATGGTCTACCGCCTCGGCCGCATGAAGGACGCGGGCATCGCACGCGCGTCGCTCGAGGCGTCGGTCGCGAAGCTCATGGCGAGCGAGGCTGCGACGAAGAACGCGCTCGACGCGATCCAGATCCACGGCGGCTACGGGCTCTCGGCCGAATACGAGGTCGGGCGCCTGCTGCTCGAGGCCAAGGCGCTCGAGTTCGGCGAGGGAACGAGCGAGCTGCACCGCAAGCTGATCGCCGAGCACGCGCTGGGAATCCGCAAGCAGTAGGCTTCACGGGCACGGCGGAGCGCCGGCACGAGGCGCGTGGCGGCGCGCGCCGGCCGTCGTGCGCCGGGTGCTCCGCCGTCAGTCCGCGGGAACGCCGAGCGCGGCGGCGAGACGGCGCCGCATGGCTTCGGAGGGAGCGGCCACGAAGGCATCGGCGAGGCTCGCGTCCGTGACGCCTTCCTGGTCGATGCGGTCGATGCGCCAGCTCGCTTCCGGTCCGCGAGCGAGGAAGAAGCGCTGGACGAAGCCCGGCGCACCCGGCGATGCAACGCGCACTGCGATCTCCGCCTCGCCGCCCTCCTCGCGAGACGCGAGCGGCGTCACGACGAGCCGCGCGGCCTGCTCGGCGTAGCCTTCCTTGATCTGCGTGGCGAGCCACATGAGCTCGCCCTCCGCGCGCGAGCGCGCGGCCGATGCGCTCGGCGGCGCAGTCGCCGCCGGCGCCCCTCCACGAACACGGCGCGCCCAGTCCGCCGCCTGCGCCGTCGTCGCGTGACGCAGTCCGTGCCGGAGCTGAAACGGCTCCGTGACGAGCGAAGCGGCGCGGATCGGATCTCGCCCGAGGCTCGCGAAGTAGAGCCGCACCACCTCGTCGGGCGTTCGCTCGCGCGCGCAGCCGGCCGCGAGCGCGGCGAGCACGAGCGCCACGATCGCGCAGCCGCGCGCCGCCCCGGTGCTCACGCCCACCACCCCTGCCACAGCACCGCGCTCGCCATGAGGCCGAGGGCGAGACAGAAACCGCGCGCAGGCCCGCGCCAGCGCGGCGAGAGGCCCGAGAGCCCGCACGCGACCAGCAGCGCCGCGGGCAGCGCGGCCGGGAGCAGATAGCTCGCCTTCACGGCCGAGTACGCCGGGAGCACCCACGTGTAGCGAACGAGCGCCGCGACCATGAGCGCACCGAGCAGCAGCGGGCCCAGAGCCCGCGCGAAGCGGTGCGGCGCGCGCAGCACGCGAACCAGCCCCGCAGCCGCGAGCAGCGTCGGAACGATGCCGCCGAGCGCGAGCAGCGACTCGGCAGCGAGAACGCGCGGCACCTCGCCGGGAAGGAACTCGCCGTGCCCGTCGGCGAAGGCGCTCGCGTAGAGCAGCCCCGGCACCGAACGGACGAGGCCCGGTGCCGCGTGGTGCGGCGCGAAGAACGTGGCGAGCGGGAGCGAGACATAGTCGGAGACGTGCCGCTCGCCGGGTGGCTGAGCGCGCATCTCGTCCTGCACCTGCGCCGCCATCGCCGCGCCGCTCACGACGCTCATGAGCGAGCCGCCGCTCGCGTGCAGGAGGCGTGCGTAGTG
>JAYRMX010000053.1:0-10834 GCA_041912475.1 Myxococcota bacterium | reverse complement strand
GATCGGGATCGAGAGGCGGTGGAGCGTCCGAGCGGTCTCGGCTGTGGGTCCCGAAGCCGGCGGAGAGCGAGGGCCCTCGACCGTTCCGGGAACGGACCGTGCGCTGCGTGGCAGCGGTAAGGGCGTGCGGGGCGCTCGCC
The DNA here is from genome assembly GCA_041912475.1 of Myxococcota bacterium. Classification (GTDB taxonomy): domain Bacteria; phylum Myxococcota_A; class UBA9160; order UBA9160; family UBA9160; genus MYXO. The sequence goes on along the minus strand of JAYRMX010000053.1, from coordinate 10,694 downwards.
GGCCGCGATGCTCACGACGCTTCGTGGAGAATGGAGCTCATCCGCTAGGGCTCGCTGCGAGCGCGCCCGACGCACGCCCCTCGCCGCGCGGTGCAACGTGCCATCGCTCCGTGAGCCGCCGTTGCTCCGAAGCAGGGCCGCGTTAGGATGGCGAAGCCCCGCGGTCCCGCGGAGGCCGGCGGCGTGCCGGAGATCTCGCTACTTCGGGATCGTGATCCGGATGTTCTACGACGACCACGCTCCCCCGCATTTCCATGCGAGCTACGCGGAGCACGAAGCCATGGTCGCGATCGACACGCTGGACGTGATCGAGGGATCGCTGCCGCAGCGCCCGCTGGCGCTCGTCGTCGAATGGGCGATCGCGCACCGCGCCGAGCTCCGAAACGACTGGGAGCTGGCTCGCGCTCAGCAGCCAGTGCGGCCAATCGAGCCGCTCGAATGACGAGGTCGCCCGCTCCGCTTCTCCGCATCGCGTCCGTCGTCCCGCTCGCCGGCTTCCGACTCCGTCTCACGCTCACGGACGGCTCGCTGATCGAGCGCGACGTGGGGCGACTCGTCTGGGGGCCCGTCTTCGACGCGATTCGGACCGATCGCCGAACGTTCGAGGCAGTGCGCGTCGAGTCCGGCACGGTCGTCTGGCCCGGCGGCGCGGATCTCGATCCGGACGTCCTCCTCTGGGGCGGCGCGCCGCCGCGCGACCGGGGGCTGCGCCCGCCCGCGGAGCTGGCGCCGTCGCCGTAGCGGTCGGCCAGAGACGCCCGGCCGCCGACACGGAGCCGCGTCGTCGCCGTTCGGCGTGACGGTCCCGCTGCGACCTCGCGCCCCCCTGCCCCGCACGAGAGGGCCGGCCCGATCCGTTCGACACCGCCGGGTGTCTCAGCCGAGGTCCTCGTAGTACGGAATCCGCACGGCGGCGCCGGCTTCGCCGCCCTTCGCCGCCGGCTTCGCGGCCCCGACCATGGCCCGCGTGATCGGCGCGATCACGGCGGGATCGGTCATGACGTTGACGCACGCCGGGCGCCCGCTCGCGAGCGCGCGCTCGAGCGCCGGTGCGAGATCGCGCGGCTCCTCGACGTGCTCGGCGTGGCAGCCGAAGCCCGCGGCGGCGAGGTCGTAGCGCGTCGGCGCGAGGTCGGTGACGACGCGGCGGTCGTTGCCGAAGAGCAGGTCCTGCCCGTGCGCCGACATTCCCCACTGCCGGTCGTTGTTGACGACCGTGACGATCGGGAGCTCATGTCGCACGAACGTGTCGAACTCGGCGAAGTTGAGGCCGACCGAGCCGTCGCCGACGATGCACAGCACGGGGCTCTCGGGTCGCGCGACCTTCGCGGCGAGCGCGAAGGGAAGGCCCGTCCCGAGGCAGCCGAGATAGCCGTGCGACATCCAGCGGCCCGGGCCGTACACCTGCGCGACCATGTCCATCCACGACGCCGTCTCGCCGCCGTCGGCCGCGATGATCGCGTCGCGCGGCAGGATCTTCGCGATCTCGGCCGCGAGCCGGTAGGGATGGATCGGCGCCTTCTCGCTCGCGAGCGCCTGCGCGAACATCATGCGATGCGCGTCCCGAACGCCGCGCACCGCCTGCTGCCACGCGCTCCGGTCGGGCCAGCGCCGCTCCTGCGCGGCGGACTCGAGCGCGCGCAGCGTCTCCCGGCAGTCGGCCGCGATCCCGAGCTCGACGTCCCGGTTGCGGCCGATCTCCTCGGCGCACACGTCGACCTGGATGAGCTTCGCGGTTCGCGGGATGAGCGGTGTCGCCGGATGCCCGGTGAACAGGCCGAGGCGCGCGCCGAGCACGAGGACGACGTCGGCGGCGCCGCCTCCCGCGGCAGCGGCGAAGGCGAGGTGCGGGAGGCCGCGGCCGCACAGCGGATGGTCGGCGGGGACGAGCCCGTGCGCCTTGCCGTTCGTGAACACCGGGATGCCCGTGCGCTCGGCGAATGCGACGAGCTCGGCCGCGGCGCCTGCGAAGCGCGCTCCGCCGCCGGCAACGATCGCGGGCCGCTCGGCCGCGTGCAGCCACGCGATCGCCTGCTCGACGGCCGCGGGCGAAGGCGCCGGCGCGGCGTCGGGAGCGATCTTGGCCGGGATTCGAACGCTCTCGCTCGCTGCGCGTGCGAACAGCACGTCGATCGGGATCTCGAGATACACGGGACCGGGCCGTCCGGACCGCGCGATCCGCAGCGCCTGCGCGACGAGATCCGGAATGCGGTGCGTGTGCGTCACGCGATGCGCCCACTTCGTGATGGGCGTAACGAGCGCGAGCTGATCGAAGCCGCCCTGCAGCGGCAGCAGCTCGGCGTCGCGAAGCGGCGCGGCGCCGCCGACGAAGAGGGTGGGGATGCAGTCGAGCCACGCGTTCGCGATCGCCGTCACGCAGTCCGTGAGCCCGGGGCCTGCGGTCACGATCGCGACGCCCGTCTCGCCCGTAACGCGCGCCCAGCCATCGGCGGCGTGGCCCGCGGCCTGCTCGTGCCGCGTGTCGACGAGCCGGATGCCGCGATCCTTCGCCGCCTGGAAGATGGCGTCGAGGTGCCCGCCGTGGAGCGTGAAGATCGTGCGGATGCCGGCGCTCTCGAGCGTCCGGACGAAGAGCTCGCCACCGTCGGTGCTGGCCATGCGCGCGTGCCCTGCCTCCTTGCCGAGTCGGCACAGTCTCGGGAGAGAAACCCTCGCGGGTTGTATCACGCCGCTCGATCGAGCGCCTGGCTCGAGTTGAGCGCGTGCGCTCGGCTGGCGTACGCCAGCCGGGCGCCTGATGCGGGCGCTCCTCGTCGTAGCGCGCGACCCGCTCCGCAATCGGGTGCCGCAGATCCTCGATCGGCGCCCAGTCGCGCGTGCGAGTTCCGGAAATTCCAACGACCGCATTCCGGAAACTCTGGCCACTTCGGCCGTCGCCGCTCTCGGGATCGCGCCACGCGCCCGGCAGCGCCCGGGAAGAAGAAGCGGGCGCACTGCGGACTACGTCCGGCAACGATCAATCTGACCAAGACCCCGGGGGAGAGCCGGCGCCCCGATGAGGGGATCTCGAGCGGCTGGGCCGGGTGGGCGGGTACCGCGAGTGATCCGGAGCGTCGGCTGCGGGCCGCAGCACATCGCACAATCGCCCGCCGCGCCCGCGGTGAGCGATTTGATTCACAGGCTCTGAGCTCCGGCGATGACGGGCGGCAGGCGATGCAGAGCGCATCGTCAACGCGTTCCCGCACGTTGGCGGCGGGCCGAGTCTCTGGAGCGCATCCGAGAGCCGAGGCGGTTCCGGCGACCATCCGCGGTAGTCTCCCGGAGAATGAGGAGGACCCATGAAGCTCCGCACGCTCGGCCGCACCGGTCTCAAGGTCTCGAATCTCTGCCTCGGTACCATGACCTTCGGCAACGGCCAGTGGGGCTGTGACGAAGCGACCTCCCACAAGATCGTCGATCGCTTCCTCGACGCCGGCGGAAGCTTCATCGACACGGCGGACGTCTACTCGAGCGGCGTCTCCGAGGAGATCTGCGGACGCGCCCTCGCGGGGAAGCGCCGCCAGGTCGTGCTCGCCACCAAGGTGGCGGGCCCCATGGGTCCGGGCCCGAACGATCTGGGCCTCTCGCGCCGTCACGTGCTCGACGCGGTGGACGCGAGCCTGCGCCGCCTCGGCACCGACTTCATCGATCTCTACCAGGTGCACGCCTACGATCCGACGACGCCGCTCGACGAGACGCTTCGCGCGCTCGACGACTGCGTGCGTGCGGGAAAGGTCCGCTACGTGGGCTGCTCCAACTACTCGGCGTGGCAGCTCATGAAGGCGAACGCGCTGGCGCGCGAGCTGGGCACGTCGCGCTACGACTGCTTCCAGCCGCAGTACTCGCTCGTGTGCCGCCACATCGAGCGCGAACACCTCCCTCTCTGCCGCGAGGAAGGGATCGGCGTGATTCCGTGGAGCCCCCTCGGCGGCGGGATGCTCACCGGGAAGATCCGCCGCGAGGGTGGCGCGCCGGCCGGCTCGCGCGCGGCGGTCGATCCGGCGAATCGCGCGCGCTTCTGGAGCGAGCGCAACCTGACGATCGCCGACACCGTGATCGGTGTCGCCAGGCGGATCGGCAAGACCGCGAGCCAGGTGGCTCTCGCGTGGGCGGCGCAGCAGCCGGGCGTGACGTCTCCGATCTTCGGAGCCCGTACGCTCGAGCAGCTCGAGGACAATCTCGGCGCCGCAGACCTCGTGCTCGACGCCGACGCGCTGCGCGCCCTCGACGAGGTCTCGGCGCTGGAGCTCGTCTACCCGTACGACTTCCACGCACAGGTGCGCCTCATGATGGCCGCGCAGGGTCTGGCGTAGAGGCAGCCCTATCCGCTGCGCCGCTTCCTGCCGTAAGCGGCGAGCCCGGCCAATCCGCTCGCCAGCAGCATCATCGTGCCGGGCTCGGGAACGACGAACGGCGGTTGGTGCATCCTTCCTTCTGTAAGTTCCTACTCCTCCCGGTGTAGGGTCGAGATGGCGGGCCGGACTCGCTCTCCTTTGGGTTGCAAGACCAACAAGGGAGGGAATGCGAGATGGCCCACCACGACGGCGAGGCGACTGCGGCGGAGCGGGCGATGGAAGTGCTGAGCGAGGAAGGGCTCGGGGGCATGGGCAAGGCCCTCGAGCTGCTGCTGAACGAGGCGATGCGAGCGGAGCGGGCGGCGCTGCTCGGCGCGGTGCCGAACGAGCGCACGACGGAGCGCGTGTGGCGGATGGACTCTAGGTCCTTGTCCGCGGCGCACAGGGCAGCAAGCCGCTGCGGCGTGGCGTCGGCGCTCCCATCGTCGACGAACAGGAGCTCGAGCCGCGCGCTGGCACCGCGCACGGCGAGTCCGATCCTGCGCGCGAGCTCGTCCACGCATCCCTCTTCGTTCAGCACGGGAACGACCACGGAAACGAGCGGACAGGCGGGACGGGACGAAGCGCTCACCACGATCGGCCGGGGCTGGGCACGGCCTCTTCCCGAAGCTCGAGAGCCTTCCTCAATCTACGTGCCCAGGACGCTGGGTGTCAGGCGGGCCCACGCGTGCCGGGGCCGAGGGCGTAGAATGCGCTCCGGTGGCGCGGCCCGGTGCTGCGCCGCTGCACCAGGCAGATGGCGTAGACGGAGGGCCACCGGACATGACGGCGAGCGCCTGCAGGCAGATCGGGGTGCCTCTCTTTCCGCTGGCGGGCGGGCGCCGTGCCGCAGCGCGCGGCGCCGCTGCAGCGCTTTGCCTCGCGCTGCTCGGCTGCCAGGCCCTCGGCCCCGCGACCCTCGCGGCTGGACGCGGCGCGTACAACGACGTGATCGCGCGTACCAGTGCCGAGCAGACCCTCGGGCTCGTCGTGCGCATGCGCTACTCCGACCCCGTCGGGCTGCTCACGGTCTCGAGCGTCACCGCCAACCTGCAGTTCGCGCTCTCGGCCAAGAGCGAGATCGGCATCGGACCGGAGTCGCACTACAACGGCAACCTGGTGCCGCTCACGGCCGGGGTGGGCTACGAGGACAACCCCACCATCTCTTACACGCCCATCGAGGGGCAGGCCTTCCTGCGCGAGTGGCTGGCGCCGCTCTCGCTCGTCTCGCTCGTGTCGGTGATGCAGGAGGCGCGACACAGCTCCGCATTCGTCCCCCTCCTCGTGGAGCGCATGAACCACCTGCGCTCGGGCCCCGATGCCTCCGACGACGAGCGCGATGGGTTCCTGCACGTGGCCGCCACCCTGGGCGAGCTCCACCGGCGAGGGATCGCGACCTGGTCCGGCGAGAAGGGCCCTCCGGAGCGCTACGAGCTCACGCTCTCCGGCTACGCACCCGACGCGCAGGCCGAGGTGGAGGATCTGCTGCAGCGGCTCGACGTCAGGGGCGACACGCGAAGCGGCGCTCCGATCCACATCCCGATCGAGCTCGGCGCGCCGGACGGAACACGCGCTTCGCTCCGGCTCGATACGCGATCGGTGGCCGGCATCATGCGCACTGTCGCGGACCTGATCGAGGTTCCCGAGAAGGACGTGGCCGCCGGCGTCGTGACTCCCAACGAATCACCGTCGGCCGCCGGCGACCTGGCGCTTCGGATCCGGTCCAGCGACGGCTACCCGAGCCACGCGAACCTCGCCGTCTCGCACCGGGGCTCCTGGTTCTACCTGGACGACACCGACCTCGCGAGCAAGGCAATCTTCCAGGGCGTCCAGACGCTCTTCCAGTCCCGGCTCGCCGACGCCACCCGTGCGGGTGCGGGAACGCCCGTGCTGACGCTTCCCGTGCGTTGATCCCGGACCGCGCGACGCCCTCGCGCGCGCTACTCGGCGCCGGGGTTCTGGATGTCTTCCGCCTCGAACGCACGCGCGCTCTCGGACCTCTCGCGACTACCTCTCGGTGCCTGCCATCGCTCCATCCTCTCGAGAATTGAAGCCTCCGGCAAACCCGGAGCGATTCACCCAGACCCCTGGCCCCGATGCCTTCAGGCTCACTTCTCCTTGGATTCATGCCCCGCCTCGAGGCTCATCTGTCATTGGAAGCGGCTGCCAGTAGCGCGAGGCCCCACGCTGGGAGATGATCGCCGTCATAACCTCCGGAGAGACCCCCGCGGCACGTTGGCCCGTCCCTCCGACCCCCTCCCGCAGGTGGAGACCGCCGTGCGCGCCGACCGCTTCGCCATCCTCACCCTCCGCCTGCTCGCCGTATCGTTCGCCGTCGTGGGAACGCTCTTCCTGCTGGCGCCCGACGCGACCCTCGCGTCGCTCGACCGGACCGGCGCGCTCTTCGGGAGCTTCCCGCCGACTCCCGCCACGGGAGCGCGCCTGTGGCTCTCGCTCTCGGTCGCGTACATGCTGCTGGTGACGATCTTCGCGTTCATGGCGCAGCGCGACCTCGCGAATGCGAGGCCGTATCTCGCGCTGCTCTTCGCGGGCAAAGCCGCGTCGTCGCTCGCCGCACTCCACGCCTACCGCACCGTGTCGCCGGCGTTCCCGTATCTCGCGAACTTCCTCGTCGACGGAACGATCGCGATCGGCGTCGCGTGGATCTGGGTGGCGGCGCCTCGCCTCGCCGCAGCGGCGACGGGCTCGCGGCCGCGCCGCGCTCCCGCGCTCGCGCACGGCGAGGTGCGCATCCTGCGCAGCGTGCTCGAGGCGCTCGCGCCGCCGGGTGCCGCGCTCACCGAGAAGACGGCCGGCCCGTCGGTCGCTGCCGAGGTCGAAGGCTACGTGCGCGCCGCGGGCGGCCTCGGCGCCTTCCGCTGGCTGCTGCGCGGCCTCGACCTCTCGCCGTTCTTCCTGCCGCCGCTCTGGCTGCGCCGCTTCTCGAGGCTCTCGCTCGAAGACCGCGTCCGCGTGCTGCGCGCTTGGGAAGACTCCCGCCTGTGGCCGCGCCGGCAGGCGATTGCGACGCTCAAGCTCGTGACGCTCACGCACGTCTACGGCCGCCCCGAGGTGCTGCGCACGATCGGCTACGAGGAGCCGCTCGACCGCGTGCCGCTCGGCGACGCGGCGCAGGCCGCGCGATGACGGGGGCGAGCGTGCGGCCGGGCGAGACCGAGGAGCGCGCCGAGGTCGTCGTGATCGGCACCGGCGCCGGCGGCGCGGTCGTCGCGGCCGAGCTCGCCGAGGCGGGGATCGACGTCGTCCTGCTCGAAGAGGGCGACCATCCCGATCGCGTGGCTCCCGAAGCGCCGCCGCTCGCGCGAATCGGCGCGCTCTACCGCGACGGCGGCATGACGGGAACGCTCGGCAACACGTTCATCCCCGTCCCGCTCGGAAAGACCGTGGGCGGCACCACGACGGTGAACTCCGGCACCTGCTGGCGCGCACCCGAAGAAGTGCTCGAGCGCTGGGAGCGCGAGTTCGGCATTCCGTCTCTCGCAGGGGGAGGCCTCGCCCCCGAGTACGAGCGGGTCGAGAAGGCAATCGGCGCGACGCCCGTTCCGGAGGAGATCCTCGGCCCGGGAGCGCGCCTCGTGCGGCGCGGCGCCGAGGCGATGGGCTTTCACACGACGCCGCTCACGCGCAACGCCGTCGGCTGCCGCGGAACCGGCATCTGCGCCTTCGGCTGCCCGCGCCACGCGAAGCAGTCGATGGACGTCTCGTACGTACCGCGCGCGATCCGCGCCGGCGCGCGGCTGCACGTTCGGGCGCGCGTGAGCCGCGTGCTGATGGACGGCGGACGCGCGAGCGGCGTCGTCGCGGTGCGCCTCGACGAGCGGGACCGTCCGGCCGGAACGCTCCGCGTTCGCGCGCCGCGCGTCGTCGTGGCGGCTGGCGCGCTGCTGACGCCGGGCCTTCTCGCGGCGAGCGGCCTCGCGCCGCGCGGGTCGGAGGTCGGCCTGCACCTGCGGATCCACCCCGCGTCGCGCGTCGCCGCCCTCTTCGACGAGGCCGTTCGCTCGTGGGAAGGCGTTCCGCAGAGCCTTCAGGTGCGCGACTTCGAGGGCGAGGGCATCGTGCTGCAGGGGATCTGGGTGCCGCCGCAGCTCCTCGCGCCGACGCTCCCGGGCGCAGGCCCCGAGCACGAAGAGCGGATGGCCGCGGTTTCGCGAATGGCGTCGTTCGGCGCGCTCATCAGCGACACCAGCGAAGGTCGCGTTCGAACGCTCGGCGGGCGCGCCGTTCCGTGGTACCGCATGAACGCGGCCGACGTGCGGCGCATGCAGCGCGCGATCTCGCTGCTCTCCCGGATCTACTTCGCCGCGGGAGCCCGCGAGGTCTATCCGGGCGTGCGGCAGGCGCCGGTCCTGCGCTCGGTGGGCGAGGCCGAGGCGCTCGAGCAGGCCCCGCTGCGCGCCTCGGACTTCGAGCTGATGGCGTTCCATCCCATGGGCACCGCGCGCATGGGCGGCGACCCCGGGCGCAGCGTCGTCGACACCGCCGGGCGGCTGCGCGGAGCGCCCGGCGTCTACGTCGCCGACGCGAGCCTGTTCCCGACGTCGTCGCGGCTCAACCCGCAGCTCACGATCATGGCGCTCGCGACGCGCATCGCGCGCGGCATGATCGAAGAAGCGGCCGCGGCCCGCGCCTAGTGCGGGCGACGCGCGCAGCGAGCCGCAGGCGAGCGGAGGCGGCTGCCGAGCGGCGAAGCCGCGAGTGCCGCTGAAGTGTTCGAGCTCGACGAGACGCACCAGGCCTTCGAGAGCGCCGTCCGCGCCTGGTGCGAGCGCGAGCTCGCTCCGGCGATCCCGGCGCTGGAGCGCGGCGAGGCCCTTCCCTACCCGCTGCTCCGCAAGCTCGGACGCGAGCTCGGCATCGCCGACGCCCTCGCCGCGACGGCCGAGCGGCGCCTCGCGCGCCTTCGCGGCGGCGCGAGCGCTCCGCCCCGGCCCGCCCGAGAGGACGGCGGCGAGGAGGCCGGCGGCCTCGGCGGCGATCCGCTGCTGACGAGCGTGCTGTTCAAGGAGCTGTGCCGCGTCTCGCCGGGCTTCGGCATGGTGCTGATGGCGACGCTCGGCTGCGGCATGACGATCCTCGCACGCGGCTCGGCCGACCTCGTCGAGCGCTACGCGCTGCCGGTGCTGCGCTTCGAGAAGATCGGCGCCTGGGCGCTCACCGAGCCCGAGGCCGGGAGCGACGCGTTCGGCGGCATGCGCACGACGGCCGTCCGCGACGGGGGCGATCTGCGGCTCAGCGGGCGAAAGACCTTCATCAGCAACGCGCCGTACGCCGACGTGCTCGCGGTCTTCGCGCGCGTCGAGCGCGAGGGCGGCGACCCCGTCGCGCGGCCCGTCGTCGTCGAGCGCGGGACGAAGGGCCTCGAGACCGGCCCGCCGCTCCGCAAGATGGGCATGCACGACTCTCCGACGGGAGACGTCTTCCTCGACGACTGCCGCGTTCCGATCGGCAACGCCGTCGGCTCGCTCGAGAGCGGCCGGCAAGCGCGCGGCGGCGCGGCGCTCGAGACGCTCAACCTCGAGCGCGCGGTGATGCCGAGCATGTGCCTCGGCATCCTCGAGCGCTGCGTCGAGGAGTCGGCACGCTACGCGCGGACCCGGCGGCAGTTCGGCCGCGCGATCGGCGAGTTCCAGGGCGTCGCGTTCTCGCTCGCGCGCATGTCGATCGCGCTCGAGAATGCGCGCAACCTCGTCCTCAAGCTCGCGTGGGCGCAGAAGCAGGGGCGCCTCGACGCGCGCCTCGCGTCGGCGGCCAAGCTCTACTGCGCCGAGGAGGCGACGCGCGCCGCGCTCGCCGCGGTGCAGATCCACGGCGGCTCGGGCTACATGGCCGACCTTCCGCTCGAGAAGCTCGCCCGCGACGCCAAGATGTTCGAGATCGGCGGCGGGACGAACGAGATCCAGCTCCAGACGATCGCACGCTCGCTGCTCGCGTGAGCCGCGCGGCGCCGGCCGCGCGAGCGATGGGGCGACGCCCGAACGATCGCTGCGCTCGCTCGCGGTCACGGCTTCGCGGTGCGCCGCTGCTCGAGGCGGCCGCTCGTCACTCGGCGCCGTGGATGCCCTCGTCCCGGCCCTTCCAGAACGGCTCACGAAGCGTGCGGCGCAGGATCTTGCCGACGCCGCTCTTCGGCAGCGCGCCGACCACGTCGATCGCCTTCGGCACCTTGAAGCGTGCGAGGCGCTCGCGGCAGAACGCGAGCAGCTCCTCCGGTTCGGCCTGCATGCCGGGGCGGAGCGTGACCGCCGCGCGAATGGCCTCGCCCCACTTCGCGTCGGGAACCGCGAAGACGGCGCACTCGGCGACCGCCGGATGTTCGGCGAGAGCGCCTTCGACCTC
>JAYRMX010000052.1:0-10032 GCA_041912475.1 Myxococcota bacterium | reverse complement strand
CTTCGTCTCGAGCACCACGCCTTCGACGTGATCCATCACGTAGAACGGCGCGTCGTTGACCGACGTGTCCTCGCACAGCGCGATGGCGCGCGCGACCGGCACGTCGGTCGCGCCGAGCGCGGCGATCACGCGGTACTCGCGCGCCATGTCGTGCGCCGTCGGGAGCACGTGGCCGAGCGGCGGGCGCCGCAGCACGAAGCTGCGCACGGGCGAGGTGCGCGTGCGGACGAGGTACGTGAGGTTCGAACGTCCGCCCGAAATCAGGCTGAACTCGAGCGGCGCGCCGGCGCCGGCGACTCGCTCGGCAAAGAACGCGCCGACGCGCTCGGCATCGATCCCGGGAGGCACTGCGCTCAACGCGAGCCTCCTGCGGACCCGCGCGGCACGTAGGCCTCCTCGACGGCGATCTTGAGGAGCTGGCCGTCAGAGAGCGTCGCGTCGGCGAAGAGGTCGTTCGCGACCGCGAGATCGAGGGGCTCCCAGGAGTTGCCGACACGGGCGGAGAACGCTTCGAGGCTCTCCCCCTCGTGCGCGGCCGCGCTCCGCAAGCGCTTCACGCGGATGCTCTTGCGCTCGTCGGGCGTGAGCGCGCGAATGCTCCGCGCGACGTCGGCGAGCGCCTCCTGCTTCTCCGCGATCACGACGCCGGGCCCGACCCCCGTCACGCGATAGACCGAGCCGCCGAACGCGACCCACGTGAGGTCGAGGACGAGCATCCCCTGCCCCGTGCGGACCTCGGCCTGCTCGTGCCAGGCCGGAGAGCTTCCCGCTCGGATCGCGGCGCCGCCCTTGCGCTGCACGCGAGAGTCGGGAGGCGCCTTCGCGAAGAACGCGTCGGCGGCAGCCTTCGGATCGCTCCCCGGCCCCTCGCCTTCGAAGAGGATCTCCGCATCGTGCTCGGAGGAGACCGCGCCGACGGCAGTGTGCGAGTTCTGCACCTCCCAGCCCTCGGGGAAGGCGACGGCGAGGTCGAGGTCGGGGTGCAGGAAGAGCGTCCCCTGCAAGACGCCTTCTCCCGGATCCTCGCCGACGACGAGGCCACCGAGCTTCGCGAGGAACTCCGCGCGGCCGGGAGCGATCCCCGGGCTCGCCGCCCACTGCAGCATCGACGCGTTCAGTGAGGCGGCGGTGACGCGATCGGGGTTCGACGGGTGCGAGTCGAGAAAGCTCGGCGCGTGCGGCGCTCCTTCCTGAAGCCGCATCGCGCTCTCGAGATCGCGAAGGAAGTCGGCCATTCCCTGCGGGCTCCAGCCGGCCGACGCGGCAATCTGCTGGCCGATGCGGTCGGCGTCGCTCTCCTCGTCGCGCCCGTAGCGAGCGAGCCATGCGCGCGGGCTCTCGCCGAGCTGCCCGCCGGCCATGTCGACGCCTTCTCCCGCCACCTGCACGAGCTTCGGCAGCGCGAAGACGGGAGAGTTCGCCGCCGCCTGCTGCATCGCCGCGTGACGTTCGGCGACGTGCGTGATCTCGTGACCCATCACGTTCGCGAGCTCGTCCTCGGAGTTGACGAGCAGCAGCAGCCCGCGCGTCACGAAGACGTAGCCTCCGGGAAGCGCGAACGCGTTGGGAACGTCCTGGTTCACGATCTGGAAGCGATATTGAAAGTCTCCCGGGGCGTTTCGCGCGAGCCGCTGTCCGACCGCGCCAACGTACGCGAGCAGCGCGGGGTCTTCGACGAGGCCGTACTGCGCCGCGGCCATCTGCGCCTGCTTCGCGCCGACGATGCGATCGTCGTACGGCGTGACGAGCGAGTCCGCCTCGGTCGATCGAGGAGCGCCGGCACGCGGCGCGTCTCGCGGCGGCGCAGGGGCGCCGTCGGAGGTGTCGGACATCAGCACCTCCGGCTGCCCGTGAACGTGATGCGGCGGGGGTGAAGCGCAGGCAGCAGCCGACGCGAGCGCGGCGGCCAAGAGGGCGCGAGCAGGACGCGACATGAGACCTCCGGGAGGGGCAATCGGCTCGTCACCGGCGCGCGGCCAGGACCTCCGTGCCGGCGTGTCGTGGGCAAACCCGCAGCGTCGTGTAGCGCCCCTCGCCGATCCCGGCCCGTCCTCGACGACTGTGTCCGTTCAGGCCACCTTCGGCGTCGCCCGCGCGCGCGACGGGCCTCGTGGAGGGCGCCGTCTGCCCGTCGAGAGTCCCGTCATCGACCCGCGCGGCAGCCCGCGCGAGATCGGCCGCGGCCACGGTGTGAAGGTCGGCACCGCCGCGATCGAGCCGGCGCCGGCCGCCTCCACGTTCGCAAGGGACCGAGCCCGCAGGCGCCGATGCAGGCCGTCGAGGCGGGAACGACGGGATGACCTCCGGAATCTTCGTGCGCGGCGCTCACCACTTCGCGTACTGGTCCTCGACGAATCCCACCATGTCGCGGACCTCGAGCGCGGGCGCGCCGGGAGGGCGGAGGACGCCGGAGAAGCGCCCGAAGATCTGCTCGAAGTCGGACGCCACGACTCCGAGGCGGAGGCGCTCCGTGTGCTGGCCTTCGGGCCGGAACTCGAGGTCGACGGCGCCGTCGCCGGACGTGACGTGCCACGGGCGCAGCGGACGATCCCAGTCGTAGTCGAACCGGCAGCCGCCGACGGGGAAGACTTGGCCGTCCACCCACACGCAGTTCTCCGAGAAGCTCGTCTCGTTGACGCCGCACGAGACGTTGAGACCGACCGCGCGCTCCTGTACGGATCCCGAGAGGCACGCCCAGTTCCAGAACGTTTCGCGGCGCATGTAGCCCGCCGAGAAGTCGTGGTGGCCGAAGGCGCCCTGCGCGGCGAGATCCCACTGCCGCTCGCCCACGGCGAGCGAGCCGGTGACGGGGACGCCGGCGACCTTGTGCGCGTACACCCAGCCGCTGCGCCCGATCCGCGTGCACAGGCTCATCGGCCGGAATCCGGCCGCGGTCTCGTCGAGCTCTGCGCGCAGGCGAAGCGCGGGACCGAGATCGACGTCGATGCGCTTGCGGCGCGGCGCGCCGTCGTACTCCATCGTGATGCGCGCGCGGCCGCTGCGCAGCGAGCTGCGCCCCGCTGCGGGCGACGCCGACATCGCAGCGCCGAGGCCCAGCGGAAGGCGCAGGCTTCGCTCGACGAGCATGCCCCGCCCCGGCTCGTAGGCGTACACGAAGGCGGTCGCCGCGTAGCGAAGGTGCACCAGCGCACAGCCGGCGACGAGCGAATCGGCGAGCACGCCGAAGTACTGGAACTGCTTGAAGCCGACCCACGACGCGAAGCGCCCGGCGCGCCCGCCCATCGGAGCGCGGTGGACGTAGCCTTCGAGATCGACGTCGACGGCGTCGGGAAAGACGCCGAAGCGGGGCCGGCCTTGCGTGTCGAGCAGTCGCACTTCGAGACCTCCGGTGGCGGCGGCCGCCGCGTCATCGGCGCGCGAGCAGAAAATCGGCGACGAGATCGGTGACGGCGCCGGGATTCGCTGCGTACCAGCGGGCGTCGGGTGCGGTGACGGCGCGAGCGTGCGGCAGGCGCTCGATGAGCGCGTCCGCCGACGCGAGCGGGTGGATCGGGTCGTTCGGATGCGCGAGGACGAGCGTCTCGTGCGGCACGCTCGAGAGCCGCGCGACGGGGATGGGGTCGCGCTCGCCGAGCAGTCCGCGGATCGCGGGGACGATGGTCTCGCGCCGCTGCGCCGCAAAGAAGCTCCGCAGATCGTTCTCGGGCATCTCGCGCTGCGCTCGGCGCGCGGGCGGAAGCAGCGTCACGAGTCGCGCCGTTCGCTCGCTGCCGAGCCACGCGTAGAGCGCGGCGAGCGGGAGAAGAAGCCGCCGCGCCGCGCGCAGGTCGCGCCCGAAGGGCGGAGGCGCGCGCAGCACGAGCCGGTCGACGAGCTCCGGCCGGTCCATCGCGACGAGGAGCGCCGCCCCCGCGCCCATCGATCCTCCGCACACGCTCGCGGGCGCGAGGCCGAGCGCCTCGATCAGCGCCGCGAGGTCGCGCGCGTGCTGCGACCAGCGGTAGTCGGCGCTCTCGCGCGTCCCCGCGGACCGGCCGTGGCCGCGCGCGTCGTACGCGACCACGCGCAGGCCGCGCGCGGCGAGCGCCTCCGGCCGGTCGCCGAAGCGCGACGACAGAGCGACCGATCCCATGAGGCCGTGCGCCAGGACGACGACGGGCCCGGTCTCGCCGTAGCGCTCGACGTGGAGATCCACACCGTGGACACGAATGCGTGTCACCGCCGCCGTCATGCCGGCTCGGCCCGGCGCGAGCCCGGGCCGGGCGCCGGCTCGCGAAGACCCGCCGTCAGGCTACTCGCCGCCGGCCGCGAGGAGATCGAGGATCTCGCCCTCGTCGGGAAAGCGTCCGGCCTCGTGCTTCGAGAAGATCGTTCGCCCGCCGAGAGCGACATCGAAGATCCCGCCGTCTCCGCGCACCAGCTTCGGCTTCGCGCCGAAGCGCCGCTCGATCGCGGCCGCCAGACCGGCGGCCCGGGGCTCGTAGCCTCAGCGCCCGCAGTAGTGGATCGTGACGTTCATCGCGCGGCTCCTCGCGTGCATGGTATCCGCTCCCGCGGCGCCCGTCCGCGGCGTGCGCGCGAACGGAGCCGACGCGGCCCGCGCCCGGCCGTGCGCCTCGCGGCGCTGCGGGCGGCATCGGCGCTCGCTCGCTGCGGGCGCCGTCTCGCGCGCCCCTACGCACCCGTCCCGACCGGACACGACACGCCGGTCCCGCCGATGCCGCAGTAGCCGCCGGGGTTCTTCGCGAGGTACTGCTGGTGGTACGCCTCGGCGTAGTAGAGCTCCGGCGAGCTCTCGATCTCGGTCGTGATGCGGCCGAGGCCGGCTGCGAAGAGCCGCTGCTGGTAGACGTCGCGCGATGCGGTCGCAGCCGTGCGCTGCGCGGGCGTGCAGGCGTAGATCGCCGAGCGGTACTGCGTCCCCACGTCGCCGCCCTGCCGCATCCCCTGCGTGGGATCGTGGTTCTCCCAGAAGATCCGAAGCAGCCCGTCGTACGAGAGCCGCACGGCGTCGAAGACGACGCGCACCACCTCGGCGTGTCCGGTGCGGCCGGTGCAGACCTCCTCGTACGTGGGATTCGGCGTCAGCCCTCCGGCGTAGCCGACCGACGTCGAGTAGACGCCGGGGGTCTGCCACATCTTTCGCTCGGCCCCCCAGAAGCAGCCCATGCCGAAGAGCGCGAGCTCGAGGCCGTCCGGGAAGGGCGGCGCGAGGGGCGTGCCGAGAACGAAGTGCTCCTTCGGAACCGGCATGCGCCGGGTGCGGCCCGGGAGAGCGTCTCCGGGCCCCGGCATGCGGACTCCGTGCTCGAACAGCGCCATTCGCCGGTCCTCCGCGTTTCGAAGGTAGGATGTCGCGAACCCCCGGCCCGTTTCGAGGGCCGGCCGCCGAGAAGGGGGCCCGATGCCCGAGAACGCGAGATGGACCGCTGCGGACCTCCCGGACCTCTCGGGTCGCGTCTTCGCCGTGACGGGCGGGAACAGCGGGATCGGTCTCGAGACGGCGCGCGAGCTCGCGCGCAAGGGCGGCCACGTCGTGATCGGCTGCCGCGACGAGGGCCGGGCTCGGACCGCGCTCGACGACCTTCGCGCAGCCGTCCCGAACGCGCGGGTCGAGAGCCTCGCGCTCGACCTCGCGAGCCTCGCGTCGGTCCGCGCCTTCGCCGGCGCGCTGCGCGCGCGCCACGCGCGCCTCGACGCGCTGTGCAACAACGCGGGCGTCATGGCCCTTCCCTACCGCAAGACGGCCGACGGCTTCGAGATGCAGATCGGGACGAACCACCTCGGCCACTTCGCCCTCACCGCCGGGCTGCTGCCGGTGCTGCTCGCGACGCCCGGCGCCCGCGTCGTCACGGTGTCGAGCAACGCGCACCGCTTCGGCCGCATCGAATTCGACGACCTGCAGGGAGAGCGGCGCTATTCGAAGTGGCGCGCGTACGCGCAGAGCAAGCTCGCGAATCTGCTCTTCACGTTCGAGCTCGCGCGGCGCATCGAGCGCGCGGGCGCCGACCTCACGGCCGTCGCCGCGCACCCCGGCTACGCGGCGACGAACCTTCCGTCCGTCGCGTCCCGGATGGCGGGATCGCGGCTCGGCGAGCTCGCCGTCGCGCTCGGCAACCGACTGCTCGCGCAGCCGGCCGCGATGGGCGCGCTCCCGACTCTCTACGCCGCCGCGGCGAAGGGCGTGCGAAACGGGGACTACTACGGCCCGGACGGGCTCCGCGAGATGCGGGGCCACCCGAAGCGCGTGCACGCGAGCCGCCCGGCCCGCGACCCCGACGCCGCGGCGCGGCTGTGGAGAGTCTCCGAGCAGCTCACGGGAGCTCGCTTCGCCGCGCTCGGGGAATGAGCGGCCCACCCCTTGCCGGGGGGTGGCGCATCTGGTTGCGTCTCGCGCGAGCAGCGACCGAAGCGTGCGCCGAGGCGGCGGACGCGCTCGCGGCGGGAGCAGAAGACGTGGCCGTGCCGGAGGCGCTGTTCGAAGCGCGGGGCCTCTCGAAGTCGTACGTCGTCGGCGAGGTCGTCGTGACCGCCCTCGCGAACGTCGATCTCGACCTGTTTCGCGGCGAGCTCGTCGTTCTGCTCGGCCCGTCGGGAAGCGGGAAGTCGACGCTCCTCAACATCCTCGGCGGGCTCGACGTCCCGACGCACGGGAGTGTCCGATTCCTTCACCACGACCTCACGAACGCGGGAGAGGAGGCGCTCACGCGCTTCCGACGCGAGCACGTCGGCTTCGTGTTCCAGTTCTACAACCTGATCCCGAGCCTCACCGCGCGCGAGAACGTCGCGCTCGTCACCGAGATCGCGACGCGTTCGATGCCGCCCGGCGAGGCGCTCGGCCTCGTCGGGCTCGCCGACCGCCTCGATCACTTTCCCGCGCAGCTCTCGGGCGGAGAGCAGCAGCGCGTCGCGATCGCGCGCGCGGTCGCGAAGCGTCCCGACGTGCTGCTCTGCGACGAGCCGACCGGCGCGCTCGACTGCGAGACGGGAAAGCGCGTGCTCGAGGTGCTGGCGCGAGCGAACGAGGAGCTCGGAACGACGACTGCCGTGATCACCCACAACGCGGCGATCGCGGCGATGGCCGACCGCGTGGTCCGCATGCGAAGCGGCACCATCACCGGCGTCCAGGTGAACGAGCGCCGCGTGAGTCCTTCGGAGCTGGAGTGGTGATGCGGGCGCTCGACCGCAAGCTCGTTCGCGATCTCGGCCACCTGCGCGGACAGGTGGCGGCGATCGCGCTCGTCGTCGCCTGCGGAGTGGCGACCGTCGTGACGACCCGCACCGCGTACGAATCGCTCGTCGGCGCGCGGGCCGACTACTACGCGCGTTACCGCTTCGCCGAGGTGTTCGCGCAGCTCGAGCGCGCCCCGGAGGCGCTGCGCGACCGGATCGCCGAGATCCCGGGGGTCGCGGCGGTCGAAACGCGCATCGTCGCCGACGTGACGCTCGACGTCCCGGGGCTCACGGAGCCCGCGGCTGGCCGCCTCGTCTCGCTGCCCGACGGCGCAGAGCCGCAGCTCAATGCCGTCCACCTGCGCGGCGGCCGTCCGCTCGACCCGGAGCGACGCGACGAGGTGCTGGTGAGCGAGGCCTTCGCTCAGGCGAACCACCTGCGCGTCGGCGACACGCTCGGCGCGATCCTCAACGGACGCTGGGAGCGCCTGCGAATCGCCGGCATCGCGCTGTCTCCCGAATACATCTACGAGATCCGGCCGGCCGACCTCTTTCCCGATCCGCGGCGATTCGGCGTGCTGTGGATGAGCCGCGCGGCGCTCGGCCCCGCGTTCGACCTCGACGGCGCGTTCAACGACGTCTCGCTCGCGCTCGTTCCCGGCGCGAACGAGGAGGAAGTGATCGCCCGGCTCGACCGGCTCCTCGAGCGCCATGGCGGCCTCGGCGCGTACGGCCGAAACGATCAGCTCTCGGCGCGCTTCATCGCGGACGAGATCGCGCAGAACCGCATCACCGGAACGGTGCTGCCCGCGATCTTCCTCGGCGTCGCGGCCTTTCTGCTCCACATCGTGCTCTCGCGCCTCGTCTCGACGCAGCGCGAACAGATCGCGGTGCTGAAGGCGTTCGGTTACCCGACGCGGACGGTGGCGCTCCACTACCTGCTGCTCGCGCTGACGGCGGTCGCGATCGGTGCGCTGCTCGGCGTCGCGCTCGGCCTGTGGCTCGGGGCGGTCGTGAACGGGGTGTACCGCGAGTTCTACCGCTTCCCGCGCTTCCCGTACGAGCCGGGCGCCGGCGCGGTGGCGCTCGCCGTCGGCGTGAGCGCGCTCGCAGCGGCGCTCGGCGCGCTCTCGGCCGTGCTGCGCGTCCTCGCGCTCCCTCCGGCCGAAGCGATGCGGCCCGAGCCGCCCGCGCGCTTCCGCGCGGGCTGGCTCGAACGTGCGGGCCTCCTGCGCCGTCTCGCGACGCCCGGCCGGATGATCGCGCGCAACCTCTCACGGCGGCCGGTTCGCGCCGGCCTCTCGGTGCTCGGCCTCTCGCTCGCGGTGGCGATCCTGATCCTCGCGCGCTTTTTCTCCGACGCGATCCAGACGCTCTCGGACGTGCAGTTCCGGTCCGCGCAGCGCGAGGACGTCGCGGTCGCGTTCCACGAGCCGCTCTCGGCGCGCGCCGCGTTCGAGCTCGCCGCGCTTCCCGGCGTGCTGGCCGCGGAGACCTACCGCGCCGTCCCGGCGCGGATCCGATTCGAGCACCGGAGCCGCCGCGTCGCCGTGATGGGACTTCCCGCGGCGCCGTCGCTCCGCCGCATCGTCGGCCGCGACGGCCGGCCGGTCCCGCTCGCCGCCGACGGGGCGGTGCTCACCTCGCATCTCGCGCACCTGCTCCACGTCGCGCCGGGCGACGTCGTCACGCTCGAGGTGCTCGAAGGCCGCAGGCCCGCGCTCGCCGTCCGAGTCGCCGCCCTCGCCGACGAGCTGCTCGGCCTCAACGTCTATCTCGAAGCGGGCGTGCTCGCGCGGCTGCTCGAGGAGGAGGGAAGCGTGTCGGGCGCGTTTCTCCGCGTCGACGCGGCGGCGGCCGACGACCTCTACCGCCGCCTCAAGCGCATGCCGGCGGTCGCCGGCGTCGGCAACCGCCTCGCCGCGCTCGCGAGCTTCGAGGACACGCTGGCGCGAAACCTCGGCGTCATGAACGGGATCCTCGTCGTGTTCTCGTGCGTGATCGCGGCGGCGATGGTCTACAACTCGGCGCGCATCGCGCTGTCGGAGCGCAGCCGCGAGCTCGCGAGCCTGCGCGTGCTCGGCTTCTCGCAGCGCGAGGTCACCCAGATGCTGCTCGGCGAGCAGGCGCTTCTGCTCGCGCTGGCGCTGCCTCTCGGATTCTGGATCGGACACGGGCTCGCGAAGCGCCTCGCCGAAGCCTACGCCTGGGAGCTGTTTCGAATGCCGCTCGTCGTGACGCCTCGCACGTACGCCTACGCATCGCTGGTGGCCGCGCTCGCAGCTCTCGGATCGGGAGCGCTCGTTCGGCGGCGGCTGCGAAGCCTCGACCTCGTGTCGTCGCTCAAGAGCAGGGACTGACCGATGACGCTGCTGCGAAATGCTCTCTGGGCGCTGCTGCTCGTCGCGGCCGCGACCGTTCTCGTCCTGGTGTTCCGGAAGCCGGCGCTGCCGGTCGAGACGGCGGCCGCGGACCGCGGTCCTCTCGTCGTGACGGTCGACGAGGAGGGAGAGACGCGCGTTCGCGACCGCTTCGTCGTCGCCGCGCCGACCGCGGGCCGCGTCCTGCGCCTCGTCCTCGATCCCGGCGACACCGTGCAGGCGGGTGACGTCGTCGCCGAGATCCACCCGGCGCCGCTCGATCGCCGCACCCGCGCCGCCGCCGAGGCGCGGATCGAGACCGCCGAGGCGAACCGCCGGACGGCCGATGCGAGCGTGATTCGAGCGCGGGCCGCGCTCGCGCAGGCGGAGCGCGAGGCGCGCCGCATGGAGCGGCTGCACGGCGCCGGGACCGCCGCCGAAGAGCAGCTCGAGCGCGCACGGCTCGAGGAGACGACCCGGCAGCAGGAGCTCGCGGCAGCGCGGTCTGCGGCGAATGCGGCGCAGCACGAGGTCGAGG
>JAYRMX010000051.1:0-5499 GCA_041912475.1 Myxococcota bacterium | reverse complement strand
TCGACCTGCCCGCGGCGCCGGCCGGCGTCGCGCCGCGTGCGGCCGCGGGGCCCGCGCCGGGGGCCCTGCGGCTGGGGGGGCCGGGGCTCGCGGCCGAGCGCCGCCAGGACGCGCGGTGCCCGGTAGTAGCCGGCGTAGGTCGGGAACAGGAGCCCCTCGACGAAGCCGGGGCGGCGCGCGGCGAAGCCGGTGAGCGCGGCGAGCCGCTCCGGCCCGGCGAGCGCCGTGAACGGCTGCGGCGTGTGCGCTTCGAGCGCGAGCAGGGCCTCGCCGAGCGCGGCGACCGCGCCGGGCGCGCGGCCGACCATCTCCGCGACGCTCGCCGCGAGGCCGAGCTCGCCCGCGCCCGGCATTCGGCCGTCGGCGCTCGGCGGAACGACCTCGTCGAGGACGCAGGAGAGGATCGCGAGCTGCGCGTCGGTGAGCGGACCCATCAGTCGAACAGGCTCCCGAGGTTCTTCTTGATCGCATCGGCGACGTAGAGCGCGAGCGCCTGGATCGTCGAGGTGGGATTCACTCCGGCGGACGTCACGAAGACGCTGCCGTCGATCACGAAGAGGTTCCTGACGTCGTGGCACCGGCCCCAGGCGTTCACCACCGAGCGCGCGGGATCGGTCCCCATTCGGGCCGTCCCGAGCAGGTGCCAACCGGCGACACGCATCGGTGTCTCGGAGAAGATCTCGTTCGCGCCCGCGGCCGTCAGCACCTCACTCGCGCGCGCGACGGCGTGCTCCATCATGCGCCGCGAGTTCTCGCTCACGCGGTACTGCACCTTCGGCGCGGGGATGCCGCTCGAGTCGGTGAGCTGCGGATCGAGTGTCACCTGGTTGTGCTCCTCGGGAAGGTCCTCGCAGATCGCGAGCAGGCCGGCGGTCCGGTCGAACTGCGACGCGAAGGCGTCGTGGTGCGCGCCGCCCCACGGCAGCCTTCCGCGCATCATCATGAGGATCGCGCTCTGCACCGGCCCGAGACCGCGCATCAGCTCGAAGGTGTAGCCTCGGGCGAAGCCGCGCGCGGGATCGGTCTCGTAGAACTGCTGGCTCCACAGGCCGAGTCCGGTCGGCCCCTTGTAGCCTTCGAGGCGCTCGTCGAAGGCTCCGACCACCATCGCGTAGGGGTGGAACATGAGGTTCTTTCCGACGAGGCCGCTTCGGTTCGCGAGCCCGTCGGGAAACTGCGCCGAGCGGGAGTGGAGGAGCAGCCGCGGCGTCCCGATGCCGTTGCAGGCGAGCACCACGATCTCGGCGCGCTGCCGGTGCTCGGCCCCGTCGGCGTCGAGGTAGACGACGCCGTCGGCCATGCCGTCCGGGCGTACGAGGATCTCGCGCACGCGGCAGCGGGTGCGGAGCTCGACACCGGCGCGGATCGCCTTCGGCCAGTACGTGAGGTCGGTGCTCGCCTTCGCGCCCTGCGCGCAGCCGGTGATGCACGGACCGAGGTTCACGCACGCCGCGCGGCCGTCGTACTCGCGCGTCGCGATCGCGCTGTCCGACGGCCACCAGTGCCAGCCGAGCGCGTCGAAGCCGCGCGCGATCCGCATGCCGAGCTTTCCGAGCGGGACGGGCGGGAGCTGCGGCTCCTTCGGCGGATACGCGGGATCGCCCGCGAGGCCCGCGACGCCCATGACGCGGTCGTTCTGTGCGTAGAACGGCGCGAGCGTCGCATAGTCGATCGGCCAGTCGTCGCCGACGCCGTCGAGCGTCCGCGCGCGGAAGTCGCTCGCGTGCATGCGCGGGAAGTGCCCGGCATAGAGCACCGTGCTGCCGCCCACGGCGTTGAAGTTCGAGGGCGCGATCGGTGACTCGGAGTCGTTGATCGGGTAGTCGGCGGGGAGCCTGCGGCCGTTCGGCGACAGGCCGAACTCGCCGAGGCCGCGCAGCTCCCAGTCCATTCCGGTCGTCGGATAGCGGGACGGGTCCATCCAGTCGCCCTGCTCGAGGCAGACGACCTTCATGCGCGTCTCGGCGAGGCTCCACGCGAACGCCGCGCCCGACGCGCCTGCGCCCACGATCACGACGTCGACGGGATCTTCGGCCATGTCCTCCCTCGCCGGCGGCCCGGCTGCGGGATCATGCCAGACGCGGCGCGCCGTGTCCGTGGGCGCCGCGCAGTGAGGCCCCCCGGCCGAACGAAGGCCGCTGCCGGCGAGCGAAGCGAGCCGATGCGGCTAACGTCGCGCCCGGCGCAGACGGGGGGCGAAATGGAAGCGTCCGCAGACGGCGGCGCGTCGCGCAGGGCGCGCGCCGGTCGGGCGCTCCCGCGGCGCACGAAGGTCGCGTACGGCTTCGGCTCGGTCGCCGAGGGCGTGAAGGACACCGCGTTCAACACGTTCCTGGTGTTCTACTACAGCCAGGTGCTCGGGCTTCCCGGGTCGCTGAGCGGCGCCGCGATCCTCGCCGCCCTGTGCGTCGACGCCGTGATGGACCCGCTGGTGGGATCGTTCTCGGACAACTTTCACCACCGGCTCGGGCGCCGCCATCCGTTTCTCTACGCGTCCGCCGTCCCGATGGCCGCCTCGTTCTGGCTCCTCTTCAACCCGCCCGCCGGGCTCGGCGAGCACGGGCTCTTCGCATGGTTCACCGCCTTCGCGGTCCTCGTTCGCTGCTCGATGGCGCTGTACTCGACGCCGAGCAACTCGCTGGTCGCCGAGCTCACCGACGATTACGACGAGCGCACCTCGCTGGTCGTCTGGCGCTTCCTGTTCGGCTGGCTGGCCGGCATCACGTTCGCGCAGATCGGCTTCCGGATCTTCTTTCGCACGCGCGAGGGCTTTCCGGACGGCCGGCTCGATGCGGCCGCGTACGGCGGCTTCGCGGCGGTGGGCGCCGTCGCGATCGTCGTCGCGATCTTCGTCTGCGCCGCCGGGACGCACTGGCTGATCCCCACGCTCAGGCGCCCGCGCGACGGGAGCGCCTTCTCGCTGCGCGGCCTCTCGCGAGAGGTCCGGCAGGCGCTCGCGAACCGCTCCTACCGGGTGCTCGTCGTCGCGTCGCTCTTCTCGTCGGTCGCCGGCGGCTTCACCAACGTGGTCGGCCTGTACGTCGGGACGTACTTCTGGGACTTCAGCACGGAGCAGATCGCGACGCTCGGTCTCGCGCTGCTCGGCTCGCTCGTGCTCGCGCTCGCCGCGGCGCCCCCGCTCGCCGCACGGTTCGAGAAGCACCGGGTCGCCGTGTGGGTCGCCGCCTTCGCGATCGCCGCCGGCCCGCTTCCGATCTTCCTGCGGCTGCTCGGCTGGATGCCCGCGAACGGGCACCCTGCGCTGCTTCCGATCCTCGCCGTCCACAATCTCGTGGTCGTCGCGGGGATGATCACGATCGGAATCGTGATCTCGTCGATGGTCGCGGACACGGTCGACGAGAGCGAGCTCACGACCGGCGAGCGGCAGGAGGGCATCTTCGCGTCCGCGATCGCGTTCACCGTGAAGGCGACCTCGGGCTTTGGCGGCTTCGTCGCGGGGATCACGCTCGATGCGATCGCCTTCCCGCGGCAGGCTGCGCCGGGCAGCGTCCCGGCGGAGAAGCTGACGGCGCTCGGCATCGCGGTCGGTCCGATCATGATGGCGCTGTATCTCGTCGCGCTCGTCTTCCTCGCGCGTTACCGCCTCACGCGCGCGCGGCACACGGAGATTCTCGGCGAGCTGGAGCGGCGGCGAGAGAAGGCCCGCGCGGCGGAGGAGGGAGCGCAGGGCCTTCGGATCTGACGGGTCGGCGCGAGCCGCTTCGGCGCGCCCGCCGTGCGCTTCGCGCGCGCCGCGGTCACGCGCCCCAGCAGCTCTCGAGACGCGGCTCGCCGTCCTGCTTCACGGCCTGGTACTCGCTCCAGAACGCCTCGTCGATCCTGCGCAGGTCGGCGCGCGTGGTCGGCGTTCGCCAGCGGCGCAGCGCGCCCGGGCCTCCGTTGTACGCCGCGTAGGTGGCGCGGGCGAGCGCGTCGAGGCTGCCGGCGCGCTCGTGCTCGCCGGCCGGAATCGCAAAGTCGACGAGGTAGTGCGCGAGGATCTCGGCTCCGGCCCGCGCGTTGTAGGGGAGATCGCTCTCGAGCGCGCGAACGTCGTAGAAGCCTCGCCACACGCGCGGGCTCACCTGCAGGATGCCGACGGCGCCGGCCGACGAGCGCAGCGCGGCGGGCCGGCCGCCTCGCAGGACGAGCTGCCGCCAGCACGACTCCTTCCACGCGGCGGCGAGCACCAGCCAGCCGTAGACCGGATCGAAGCGCGCTTCGAGGCGCGTCTTCGCCGCGGCCTTCTCGGCCGCTTCGTCGAGAACGGCGCGAACGAGCGGGAGATACTCGGGGAGCTCGGCCGCCGTCGGGACCCAGTCGCGAAAGCGCGCTCGTTCGGCCGGCGCGAGCGTGCGCTGCGCGAGCGTCCACGAGGCGCGGGCGAGCGTCGGCACGGCGCCCCGTTCGCTGCGGAGCGCTCGGGTGGCCCCGCCGCCGCGAACCGCGAAGTCCGGCCGCGCGGCAGCGGCGCCTTCCTCGGGTGGCGGGAGCTCGATCGGATCGCCGAAGTCGAACGTCTCGCGCAGCCCGGGATCGACGGCGTCGTCGGAGGCGAGCGGATCGGCCGGGTCCGACGGCGCGAGCATGCGCGCCATTCGCCGCAGACCGTCGGCCGAGATCTCCATTCCCGCCGCAGGGCCGAGCCGATCGAGCGCTGCGAGCGCATCGGCCGCCGCGACGAACGAGAGGTAACGGAGCGACGCCTCGCCGGGAAGCCGCGCGTCGAGCCGGCGCAGCACGGGCGCGAGGCGCGTCCACGTCGAGACGAAGAGGGCGCGAACGGGATCGGGACCCGCGGCGGCCGGCTCGGCGAGCGCGTCGACGAGCTCCTCGCGCGCGTCGAGGAGAATGGCGAGCAGCTCGCGGCGCACGTCCGTCGCGGGGGCGTCCCGCCCGGCGTGCTTCACGACGAAGGTGAGGAACGCGTCCCAGCGCTGGAGGCTCTCCGACGCTCGTGCGATCTCGTCGTCCGTGAGCGGCGCTTCGGGCGCGCGCTCCGTCTCGGCGCGAGGCCGGCCCTCGGGCGCGTCGAAGCGCAGCTCGGCGACGACGCCGGCGGCGGTGACGCGCGCGTCCGCGAGCGCGACGGAATCGACGACCCGCTGTGCGCGGGAGGCATCCTCGCCCGGGAGCACGAGCGGCAGAAGGCCGCGCAGGTCCGCGAGCGGCTGACCCAGATCGACGTGAAACGCCGAGAGCCGCGGATGGACCGATCCCTTGATCCAGTCCCAGACCACGCCCGAGATCGCCGCCGGCCCTCCGTCCGGGCGCCGGACGCGAGAATCGACGACCCGAAAGCGCAGCGAGGCCGACGCGGGATCGATTCGCGGCTCGAGCAGCGCCTCGATCTCGCCATCCCAGTCGGTGGGAAGCGTGCAGCGCTCCATCAGCCAGGTTCCGAGGCGCGCGTGCGCGACCGTTCGCAGGCGGATGCGCCCGGCCGCGTCGTCGAGGCGGGGATCGGAGAGGACGAGACGCGCGCAGTCGTGGCCGTCG
>JAYRMX010000050.1:0-2521 GCA_041912475.1 Myxococcota bacterium | reverse complement strand
GGGGCTCGGCCTCATCCTCATCTTCGACTTCTTCGGCGGGCTCGGCGGGATGGCCGTGGTGGCCGCCTTCTGGGGCATCTGGCACATCGTCGCCGGCCTCTCGGTCGCGACGCTCTGGTCGCGGCGGCCGCCGCCGGCTCCCTCGCTCGCGAGCTGAGCCGGCCGGGCGCCGGGGCTCTCGCCGGCGCCGCCGCGGGCGAGCCTCGCGGCCGCGGCCATGCGGCGTGCGACCGGATCGGTCACACGACGAGCGCATCCTCGCCGTGCCGGGTGCTGCCGCCCGGCCTCGCGCTCCGCGGGGCCGGCGCTCCGGCGCGCTGCCGCTGGCCCCGGCCCGGCGGCCGCGCGATCGTTCGAGGAGCCGGATCGTTCGGAGGTGCGATGCCCGAAGCCCTCACGCTGCCCACGTGGGCCCTCATCGCGGCCGGCGGCGTTCTCGTCGCGCTCGTCGCCGCGGTGGTGCTGCTGGCCGCCGCGAGGAGGCGCGCGAGCCCCGAGCTGCTCGCGATGGCCGCGCGGCTCGAGGCGATCGAGAAGTCCGACGAGCGCAGCGAGCGCGCGCTGCGCGAGGAGCTCGCGCGAAGCGGCGAGGCGGTCCGCGGCGAGATCGCGCGCAACCGCAGCGAGCTCGCGACGTCGTTCTCCGACTTCGGCGAGGGCGTCGGAAAGCGCATGGGCGAGATCGCGACGCTGCAGGGCGACCGCCTCGAGAGCTTCGCGCGGCGGCTCGAGGGCCTCACGCAGAGCACCGAGCAGCGCCTCGACCTGCTGCGGACCGCGATCGACCAGAAGCTCCAGCAGATCCAGGAGGAGAGCACGGCGAAGCTCGAGCAGATGCGCGTCACGGTCGACGAGAAGCTGCAGGGAACGCTCGAGAAGCGCCTCGGCGAGTCGTTCGCGCAGGTCTCCGAGCGCCTCGCCGCGGTCCACGCGGGGCTCGGAGAGATGCGGACCCTCGCCGCGGGCGTGGGCGACCTCAAGAAGGTGCTCAGCAACGTGAAGCAGCGCGGCGGATGGGGAGAGGTGCAGCTCGGCGCGCTGCTCGAGCAGACGCTCGCGCCGGCGCAGTACGAGCCCAACGTCGCGACGCGGCCCGGATCGGGCGAGCGCGTCGAGTTCGCGATCAAGCTGCCCGGCCGCGATGCGGACGGCGACGCGCCCGTCTGGCTCCCGATCGACGCCAAGTTCCCGCTCGAGGACTACCAGCGGCTGGTGGACGCCCTCGAGCAGGGAAACCGCGAGGCGGCCGACCTCGCGGGCCGCGAGCTCGAGAAGCGCGTCGTGCAGTGCGCGAAGGACATCCAGATCCGCTACGTCGAGCCTCCGCACACGACCGACTTCGCGATCCTGTTCCTGCCGGTCGAGGGCCTCTTCGCCGAGGTGCTGCGCAGGCCCGGCCTCGTCGATCAGCTCCAGCGCGAGCAGCGCATCGTGATCGCCGGCCCGACGACGCTCGTCGCGATGCTGAACAGCCTGCAGATGGGCTTCCGCACGCTCGCGATCGAGAAGCGCTCGAGCGAAGTCTGGAAGCTGCTCTCCGCCGTGAAGAGCGAGTTCGAGAAGTTCGGCACGATTCTCGACGGCGTGCAGAAGAAGCTCAACGAGGCGTCGAACAAGATGGACGAGGCCTCCCGACGGACGCGCGCGATCACGCGCAAGCTGCGCGACGTCGAGGAGCTTCCGCCGGGCGAGGCGAGCCGGTTGCTCGAGGCCGGCGGCGACGATTCCGCCGAAGCAGACGAGACGTGAGCCCCGCGCGCTCGGACGCGAGGAGGGCGCGATGTCGACGCGCGTGAAGCGCAAGGCGACCTACGCGGACCTCGCGGCGCTGCCCGTGTGGCAGGTGGGCGAGATCGTCGAGGGCGACCTCTACGCCTCGCCGCGGCCTGCGAGCCGCCACGCGGTCGCGTCTTCCGTGCTCGGCAGCGAGCTGCTGGGGCCGTTCCAGCTCGGGCGGGGCGGGCCGGGGGGGTGGTGGATTCTCGACGGGCCGGAGCTCCATCTCGATCGGGACGTCGTGGTTCCCGACATCGCCGGATGGCGGCGTGAGCGCCTCGCGGTGGTCGAGGACGTGCCGCACTTCACGCTCGCACCGGACTGGATCTGCGAGGTGCTCTCCCCGTCCACGGCGCGCTTCGACCGCGTGAAGAAGCTCGGGGTCTACGCCCGTGCGGGCGTCGTGAACGCGTGGATCGTCGACGCGATCGGGCGCACGCTCGAGGTGCTCCGGCGGGACGGGGCGCAGTGGATGCTCGTCGCGACGCACGGCGAAGACGACCGCGTCCGCGCCGAGCCGTTCGACGCCGTCGAGATTGGCCTCGGCGCGCTCTGGCTGCCGGACCCACCGGCGTAGCCGAGCCGCACGGCTCGCTGCGCTCGCCGGCAGCGGCCTTCGCTCGCTCCGCTCGCTGCGCGGCCGCTTCGCGGCCTTGCCTGAGCCGCATCGGCTCGCTTGCGCTCGCCGGCAGCAGCCTCGCTAGCTCGTCTGCACGGCGATCTGCCGCGGCCGGTGCGAAGCGGC
>JAYRMX010000049.1:0-4751 GCA_041912475.1 Myxococcota bacterium | reverse complement strand
TGCACGACGACTGCGTGCAGCACCGTGAAGTGGACGATGCCGGGCGGGTCGTACCCGGCGGGAACAGTCTTCCCGGCGAGCGGAACGATCACGATCGACACCGTCGCGCTCACGATGACGCTCTCGCTCTCGGTCGCGACCGCATCGATCGACGGCGCCGCCGATAACGGCGTTACCGCGCTCACGCTCTCGGGCACGACCTACACCAGCGGGCCGCTTCCGATCACGGTGTCCGGCCCCGTCGGCGGCGTCACCTCGTACAGCATCGCCGCGGGCCAGACGGCCGTGGTCGACCCCTCGCTCGTGAGCGAGACCGGCGGCGGCAGCTCGGACGCGATCTTCCCGGCCACTCGCGTCACCGGCCAGTGTGGCCTGCTCGCGAACGACACCGGGAGCTGCGGCTTCACGTTCGGGCGGGTCGGGCTCCTCATGCCCGCTCCCCTCGGCCGCTACCTCGAGCAGACGTTCAACGTCGGCGTCGTGCCGGAGCCGGGAACCGCGCTGCTCGTCGCAGCGGGGCTGCTGGGACTCGGCCTCGCACGAGCCCCGCGCCGCTAGATCGACGGGCGCGGCGCGATCCTCGCGACGGAGCGAGGATCAGAGGTCCCAGAAGAAGTCCTCGTTGCGGGGCTCGCGGGCGTCGTCCGGCGCACCGGCTCGCGGATCCTCCGGCGGCGGCGGCGCATCGCCGCGCGCGAGCGCCGCGAGCAGCTCTTCGAGGTCGCGCGTCTCGTTCTCCCAGTATTCGTGCGTCCCGAAGTGCGGGAAGGCCGACGCGAAGGCGGGGTCGTCCCACCGCCGCCCAATCCACGCCGCGTAGCGAACGAAGCGCAGCCCGCGCAAAGGCTCGACGAGGCGCAGCCAGCGCTCGTCGAAGTCGCGAAGCTCGCGGTAGGCGCCGATCAGGAGCGCGCGCTGCCTCGCGGCGTCGACGTCGCGGCCCGGGATCAGCATCCACACGTCCTGAACGGCGGGGCCGGTCACGAAGTCGTCGAAGTCGAGGAAGAACCACGCGTCGCCACCGCCTTCGGCCGGGCCGTGGAGAAGGTTCCCGAGGTGGCAGTCGCCGTGGATGCGATGGCGCGGAACGCCGCGGCTCGTCGCGTCGTAGATAGCGACGAGCTCGCTCGCGGCGCGGCGGTACCGTCGCGCGCACGCCGGAGGCAGGAAGCCGTGCTCCTCGAGGAAGGCGAGCGCCTCGCCCCCGTAGCCCGCTCCGGTGAGCTCCGGACGATGCGCTGCGAGGCGCGCCGACCCGACCGCGTGAATGCGCGCGAGCAGACGGCCGAGGATCGCGATGTCGGCGTCGGCGAGCTCGGACGGCGAGCGGCCTCCCGCGCGCGGCCAGACCGCGAAGAAGATCCCTTCGACCTCGTGCAGCGTTCGCCCGTCGGGAAACGGCAGCGGCGCGCACACCGGAACCTCGGCCGCGCGCAGGTCGGCGAGGAAGCGGTGCTCGTCGAGGATCGCCTCGCGGCTCCAGCGCCCCGGACGGTAGAACTTCACGACGACGTGGCGTCCGTCGTCGAGGCGAACGTCGTGGACGCGGTTCTCGAGGCAGGTGAGCGCGGTCGTGTGGCCCGTCGGATGCAGGCCAGCGGCCTCGACCGCACGCAGCACCCATTCGGGCCCGAGCCGTGAGAAGCGCGACGTCACCGGCGCGAGGATAGCCGAGCGGCGCGCGGGCGTTTGCCGCACCATCGCCCTTTCGTTAGTCTGGACGCGGACTTGCAAACGCGGAGGCGGCGATGGCCGAGCGCGAGAAGCCCTGGGTCTTCCGCACCTATTCGGGGCACAGCTCGGCGCGCGCGTCGAACGAGCTCTACCGCAGCAACCTCGCCAAGGGGCAGACGGGCCTCTCCGTCGCCTTCGATCTCCCGACGCAGACCGGCTACGACCCCGACCATCCGCTCGCCCGCGGCGAGGTGGGAAAGGTCGGCGTCCCGGTCTCGCACCTCGACGACATGTCGGCGCTCTTCGAGGGCATCCCCCTCGACCGCATGAACACGTCGATGACGATCAACGCGACGGCGGCGTGGCTGCTCGCGCTCTACGTCGCCGCGGCCGAGCGGCAGGGCGCCAGCCCGAAGCAGCTCTCGGGGACGACGCAGAACGACATCATCAAGGAGTATCTCTCGCGCGGGACGTACGTCTTCCCGCCCGAGCCGTCGATGCGGCTCACCAGCGACGTCGTCGCTTACACGGTCGATGCGATCCCGAAGTGGAACCCGATCAACGTCTGCTCGTACCACCTGCAGGAGGCCGGAGCGACGCCCGTGCAGGAGATCGCGTACGCGATGGCGACGGCGATCGCCGTCCTCGACGCCGTGCGCGCGCGCAAGGACGTGCCGGCCGAGGCGATCGGCCGCGTCGTCGGGCGCATCTCGTTCTTCGTGAACGCGGGCATCCGCTTCGTCGAGGAGACGTGCAAGGTGCGCGCGATGACCGAGCTCTGGGACGAGCTCACGCGCGAGCGCTACGGCGTCACCGATCCGAAGGCGCGCCTGTTCCGCTACGGCGTGCAGGTGAACAGCCTCGGCCTCACCGAAGCGCAGGCCGAGAACAACGTGATCCGCATCGTGCTCGAGGCGCTCGGCGTCACGCTGTCGAAGAGGGCGCGCTGTCGCGCGCTCCAGCTCCCGGCGTGGAACGAGGCGCTCGGCCTGCCGCGGCGCTGGGACCAGCAGTGGTCGCTGCGCATCCAGCAGATCCTCGCGTACGAGACCGATCTGCTCGAGTACGGCGACCTCTTCGACGGCTCGCCCGTCGTCGCCGCGCGCGTGAAGGAGCTCGCCGGCGCGGCGCGCGCCGAGCTCGACACGGTGCTCGGCATGGGCGGCGCCGTCGCCGCCGTCGAGAACGCGTACATGAAGCAGCGCCTCGTCGAGTCCCACACCGCGCGCCTTCGTGCGATCGAATCGGGCGATCTGCAGGTGGTCGGCGTCAACTGCTTCCGCGAGACCGAGCCCTCGCCGCTCGGCACCGGCAGCAGCGCGATCCTCAAGGTGGACGAGTCGGCCGAGCGCGAGCAGATCGAGCGGCTCGAGGCGTTCCGCCGCAAGCGCAGCGCCGCCGAGGCGAAGGCCGCTCTCACGAACCTCGCGGACGTCGCCGCGAACGGCGGCAACGTGATGCCGCCTTCGATCCGCGCCGCGCACGCCGGCGTGACGACCGGCGAGTGGGCCGACGCGCTGCGGCGCCTGTTCGGCGAGTACCGCGCTCCGACCGGAGTCGTCGCCCGCCGCTCCGAAGCGGGCGGCGCTGAGAGCGAGCGGGTGCGAGAGCGCGTGCATGCGCTCGCGGAGCGCCTCGGCCGCCCGCTCAAGATCCTCGTCGGCAAGCCCGGCCTCGACGGGCACAGCAACGGCGCCGAGCAGATCGCCGTGAAGGCACGCGACGTCGGGATGGAGGTCGTCTACGAAGGCATCCGCCTCACGCCGGCGGAGATCGCGCGCTCCGCGCGCGACGAGGGCGTCCACGTGATCGGCCTCTCGATCCTCTCGGGGTCGCACGGCGTTCTCGTTCTCGACGTGCTCGAAGCGCTGCGCAAGGAAGGCCTCGGCGACGTTCCCGTCGTGGTCGGCGGAATCATCCCCGACGAGGACGCGGCGAAGCTCGAGCAGGCCGGCGTGCGGCGCGTCTACACGCCGAAGGACTTCGATCTCGGCCGGATCCTGGACGAGGTGGTCGACGTCGTCGCGGAGTCGCCCGCTGCCGCCTGACGGCGCTCTGCTCGAACGGCTGCTCGCCGGCGAACGGCCGGCGGTCGCCGCGGCGCTGAACCTCGTCGACGACGCCCGTCCCGACCGCCGCGAGCAGGCGCTCGCGCTCCTCGACGCGCTGTCCCGCGCGGCCGCCGCGCCGGGTGCGCCGCGCGTCGGGCTCACCGGAGCGCCCGGCGCGGGCAAGTCGACTCTCCTCGACGCGCTCGTCCGCGAGCTCCGTCGCCGCGGGCGCAGCGTCGGCATCGTTGCCGTCGATCCTTCGAGCGCGCGCAGCGGCGGCGCGCTGCTCGGCGACCGGATCCGCGTCCGCTCGCTCGCCGGCGACGCCGGGGTCTTCTTCCGCTCGATGGCGGCGCGCGACCGGCTGGGCGGCCTCGCCGATGCGACACGAGCGAGCGTCACGATCCTCGGTACGGTCTTCGATGTCGTGCTGATCGAGACCGTCGGCGTCGGTCAGTCGGAGTCCGACGTGGCGGAGCTCGCCGACACGCTCGTCTACGTCGCGCAGCCGGGGGCCGGAGACCTGCTGCAGTTCATGAAGGCGGGACTCCTCGAGCTGCCCGACGTCTTCGCCGTCAACAAGGCCGACCTCGGCGCCGTCGCGCAGCGCACCGCGCGCGAGCTCGAGGCCGGCGTCGGCCTCGCCGAGCGTCCGGGAGACTGGACGCCGCCGGTGGTCCTCGTCTCGGCGCGCGACGGAACCGGGGTCGGCGCGCTCGCCGACGCGCTCGAAGCGCACCACGCGCACCTGGTCGCGACGGGCGACCTCGCCGGGCGGCGAAAGCGCGGCGAGGACGCGTTCGTTCGCGCCGCGCTCGCTCGGCGCTACGGCACGCACGGCCTCGAGCGGCTCGGCGGGAGCGCAGGGCTCGAGCGCCGGCTGCGCGACGCGCCCCCGGGCTCTCCGTTCGCGCGTGTCGTCACGCTCGGGCGCGAGATCGAAGAAGCGCTCGCGAAGCCGCGGTCGTGAAGCGGGCCGGAAGTTCGCCGCTCGCGCGCGTCGCGCGCGCCTACCTCTGGGCGCTC
>JAYRMX010000048.1:0-7131 GCA_041912475.1 Myxococcota bacterium | reverse complement strand
CGGCGAAGCGGTCGGGCTCGACGCGGCGAAGTTCAAGGCGTGCATGACCGAGCGCCGCTACAAGGACAAGGTCGACGCCGACGCGAAGGCCGGCCGCGACGCAGGCGTTTCCGGCACGCCGGCCTTCTTCGTGAACGGGATCATGATCTCGGGCGCGAAGCCGGTCGACGAGTTCAGCGCCATCATCGAGCGCGAGCTCGACGCGCACGGCAAGGCCGCCGCCGGGTCGTAGCCGAAGGCGAGCGAAGGCCGCTGCCGGCGAGCGTGAGCGAGCCGTGCGGCTCAGCCTGCGGCGTCGATCCTCGCGAGCAGGCGGTCGCGCTCGCGCTGCATGCGCTCGCGCGTCGTCGCCTCGAGGTTGAGCCGGAGCACCGGCTCGGTGTTCGACGGGCGCAGGCTGAACCACCACTCGGGATACTCGACGCGCAGCCCGTCCATGTGCGAGACGGCCGGAGCGCCGGCGTGCTCGGACTCGATCGCGCGCAGCAGCGCGCCGGCGTCCTTCACGCGGCGATTGACCTCCCCCGTCGCGAAGTAGCGCCGCAGCGGTGCGACGAGCTCCGAGAGCGGCCGCCGCTCGGCCGCGAGGACGTCGAGCAGCGCGACGAACGCCGCGCACCCGTCGTCGGCGATGAGCGTGTCCGAGAAGCGGAAGTAGAAGTGGCCGGAGAGCTCGCCGCCGAAGATCGCCCCGCTCTCGCGCATCGCGGCCTTCACGAACGAGTGACCGACCCGGCACATTTCCGCGATGCCCCCGGCCGCCTCGATCGCCTCGCGCGTGGCCCGGCTCGACCTCAGATCGTAGAGGACGCGGCCGCCGGGATGCCGCCGGAGGAGCGGCTGGGCGAGGAGCGCGGTCGTGAGATCGGACGAGATCGGCTGCCCGGCCTCGTCGACGAAGACGGCGCGGTCGGCGTCGCCGTCGAACGCCACGCCGAGGTCCGCCCGCGTTCGCTTCACCGCATCCGCGACGTCGCGGAGGTTCTCTTCCTTGAGCGGGTCGGCCTCGTGGTTCGGAAAGCTTCCGTCCGGTTCGAAGTAGAGGCGCTCGACCACGAGCGGAAGCCGCGCCAGCAGCGGCTCGAGGCCGACTGACGCCATGCCGTTGCCGCAATCGATTGCGACGCGCAGCTTCGGGCACGGCGCGGTCGCGACACGAAGCAGATGGTCCGCGTAGTCCGCGGCGAGGTCGATCGCGCGGCGCTCCCCCCGGCGCGCGGCCCGCGGCGCGCTCGCAGCCTCGCGAGCGATCGCCTCGATCTCGCGCAGGCCGCTCGCGGCGCCGATCGGTATCGCGTGCTCGCGGCAGAGCTTGAAGCCGTTGTAGCGGGCCGGGTTGTGCGACGCCGTGAGGCTCACGCCGCCCGCGGCCCGTGCGTGCTCGACACCGAAGTAGACCATCGGCGTCGAGGCGAGCCCCGCGTCGAGCACGTCGGCGCCTTCGTCGAGGATGCCGCGGACGAGCGCCTCGCACAGCGCGGGCGAGCTCGTCCGGGCGTCGCGTCCGACCAGCAACGGAGACGCAGCCAGGTACCGCGCGGCCGCGCGGCCGATGGCGTACGCGTCGTCCGGGCCGAGCTCCTCCCCGACGACGCCGCGAATGTCGTAGGCCTTGAAGATCGACATCGGCGCACGAGCCTACCGCGCGACCGCCGGCTTGACCCGCCGCCGGAGCGGAGGCACCATCCGGATCACCATGTTCGGACTGGGTCTTACCGAGGTTCTCGTCATCCTGCTCCTCGTCGTCGTGATCTTCGGCGCGCGACGACTGCCCGAGGTCGGCGCGGGGCTCGGCAAGGCGATCAAGAACTTCAAGTCGGGCGTGTCGGGCAAGGACGAGATCGACGTCACCCCGAAGAAGGAAGAGGTGACGGAGGGGAAGACCCGGCCGTAGCCGGCCCTCCCCCCTCCGCTCGCGACTCCTTCGCGCCTCCCGCAGGCACGAGCTGCAGCTCGAGCCGCGCGTCTCCCACCGGCGGGTTCGCGACCAGCGCCTCGAAGGCGACGCGCGCGCCGGGAGCGAGGCCGGAGAGTCGAAGCGGAGCGGCCGCACCCCCGCCGGGCGCCGCTTCTCGGAGCGCCTGCTCGGAGTGCGGGCTCGCGGCCGTCGCCCGCGCCTCGCCGCGCGATCCGACGAGCCGGACGCTGAGCTGCCCGGCGGCGTGCGCGGGCTCGGCTCCCGGGTTCACGAGGGCCCCGCCGACCACGACCACAGGGCCGAGCACGCGGTTCTCGAGCCTGCGGACCGAGAGGCCCTCGACCACGAGTCCGCCATCGAGCGCGACCGTGGCCGGGAGCGGCGGCGGAGCTCCGGTCCAGTCGACGCCGGTCGCGATCGCGAGCAGCAGGAGCGCGGTCGCCGCCCAGCCCGCCGCGTCGACGGCGCGCGTGGGGGGCGGCGCCGGCTCGATGACCACTTCGGCGGCGGCGGCCGGCGCCCGCCCGGCGCCGGCCCGCTTCACGGCCGGGCGCGGGGGCTGGCGCGGTGGCGCCTCTTCCGAGACGAAGCGCCAGCTCTCGGGGCTCCCGAGCGTGTCGAGCTCGCGGGCCTCGGGCGGCTTCTCCTCGTCGAGGAGCCCGGCCCACGGGTCGGCCTCGGGCTCGCTCCGGGCGGGCCGCGCGGCGGCCGGAGGCTGCGCGTCGGCGAACTGCCACTCGTCGTCGGCGACGGGCGCCGGCTCCGCGAGGTCTTCGGTGACGCTCGGCGGTGTCGGCGCCTCTGCGGCAGCGGCGGCGCGAGCGACGGCGTCGATCGCATCGCCCGCGCTCGCGCCCTCGGGCAGCAGCAGGAAGGCGTGTTTGCAGCGCGAACAGCGGACGCGCGCGCCCGTCTCGGGAACGCGCAGATCGTCGAGCTGGAAGCGGGTATCGCAGCGCTCGCAGGTGACGATCACGCGCTCCCCCGTGTGCTAGCGTCGCGTCCCCGCAGTCGTTTCGGCGCCCCCGCCGGGGGGCTTGAGAACCCGGAGGACTTCGCCCGTGACAGGGACCGCGCGCACGCTCCTCGAGCGGCGCCTCGTGATCGTCACGGGCAAGGGCGGAACGGGGAAGACGAGCGTCGTCGCCGCACTCGCGCTCGCGGCGGCGAAGTCCGGGCTGCGGGTGCTGGTCGCCGAGGTGGGGCGAGACGAGCACGTCCCTCGCCTCGTGGCGCCGGGGACGAAGCCCGTCGGATACGCGGGACGCGCGCTGCGGCCGGGCCTCACGGTGATGCGCATCGACCCGTTCGAGGCGCTCGCCGAGTACCTCGGTCTCCAGCTCGGCGTTCGCCCGGTGGTCGATCTCGTGTTCCGCAACCGCGCGTTCCGGCAGCTCATGGAGGCCTCTCCCGGCTGGCGCGAGCTGATCACGCTCGGGAAGATCTGGCACCTCGAGCAGATGACGACACCGAAGGGTGACCCGCTCCATCAGATCCTCATCGTCGACGCGCCGGCGACGGGCCACGGCCTCACCTTCCTCGACGTGCCGCGCGTGGTCGGAAGCGCGGTCCGCGCGGGCCCGCTCCGCAAGCACGCGGGCTGGGTCGAGGCGATGCTCGGCGACCCGGAGCGAACGCTGCTCCTTCCGGTCGCGCTCGCCGAAGAGCTGCCCGCACGCGAGACGGCCGAGCTGGCGCTGCGGGTGCGCCGCGACGTCGGCGTTCCCGTCGACCGCGTCGTCGTCAACTGCATCGTCGGCCCGCCGTTCCCGCCCGGCCTCGAAGACCTCGACGAGCGCGTCGCCGGGCTCCCTGCGGACCTTCGCCTTCCCGGCCTTCCCGCGCCGGGCGCGCTCGCCGCGTGCGGCGCGCACCTGCGCGCGCGGTTCGAGCTCGGCCGGCACTGGGCCGCGGAGATCGCACGGATGACGGGGCTTCCGCTCGTTCCGCTTCCCTATCTCGCGAGCGGAATCCGCGGGCCCGACGATCTCGAGCGCCTCGCTGCGCCGCTGCTCGCAGCGCCCGAGGCCGTCGCCGCGTGAAGCGGATCGACGGCCCGGCGGCGCTGCTGCGCGCGCGACGCATCGTCGTGTGCGTCGGGGCGGGCGGTGTCGGCAAGACGACGCTCGCCGCGGCGCTCGCTCTCGGCGCCGCGCGCAGCGGCCGGCGCGCGCTCGTCCTCACCATCGACCCGGCGCGGCGGCTCGCCGACGCGCTCGGCATCGGCGCGCTCGGCAACGAGCCCCGCGCGATCCCGCGCGAGATCCTCGCACGGCTCGGCGTTCCTGCCGGCGGCTCGCTCTCGGCGCTCATGCTCGACATGAAGCGGACGTTCGACGATCTGGTCGAGCGCTTCGCCGAGAGCGCGGAGGCGCGCGACCGGATCCTCGAGAACCGCATCTATCAGAACGTGTCCGATGCGCTCGCGGGAAGCGCCGAGTACTCGGCGATGGAGAAGGTCTTCGAGCTGTCCGAGAGCGGTGAGTTCGACCGGCTGATCGTCGACACGCCGCCGTCGCAGCACGCCCTCGACTTCCTCGAGGCGCCGCAGCGGCTGCTCGAGTTCCTCGACAGCTCGATCGTCCAGCTCCTGCTGCACCCGGCGTTCGCTGCGGGACGCTTCGGATTCCGGATCTTCCAGCGCGGAACCCGCCGCGTCCTCCACGTGATCGAGCGCGTGTCGGGAGTGAACTTCCTCGAAGACGTCTCGGAGTTCCTGATGGCGTTCGAGGGAATGTCGGAGGGCTTCCGGCAACGCGCGCGGCGCGTGAACGCGCTGCTGCTCGGCCCCGAGACGGGCTTCGTTCTCGCGGCCGGGCCTGCGAGCGAGTCGGTCGCGCACGCCGAGGCGTTCCTCGCGCGGCTCCAGACGTCGCGCGTTCCGCTCGCCGGCGTCGTGCTCAACCGGGCGCGGGTCTGGCCGGGCGCGGGGCCGGCGCCGGCCGCGATCCCGGAGCCGGGGCGCGAGGAGGAGGCCGTCCACGCGCTCGCCGCTGCGCTCGGAGCGGCCGCGGGGGCCGACTCCGACGCGGCCGCGCGGGCGGCGATCCGCGCGGCGAGCGAGTACGCTTCGCTCGTCCGGCGCGACGAGGAGGCCACGCGCGTTCTGCGCGACGAGTCGCACGCGCTGGGCTGCTTCTGGCGGCGCGTTCCCGAGCTGCCGCGCGACATCCACGATCTCGACGGGCTGGCGCGCGTGGCCGACGCGCTGTTCGCCGGGACGGCCGAAGGAGGCGCCGATGGCTGAACCCGAGGGAGCCGGACGCGCGACGCCGCCGGCGAGCGTCGAAGAAGCGCTCGCGCGCGCCCGCGAGCACGGCCGCGCCGCCGCCGGAGAGGCGGCGCTCGCCGCACGCGCGCTGCTCGACGCGCTCTCGCTCGCGACGCGCGGCACGCCGAGCGAAGGGAGCCGCGCACTCGCGTGGGCTGCCGCGGCGCTCGACGACGCGGCGCGGGGCCTCGGGCGCGACGCCGCGGGCACCGGCTCGCTGCTCGGCGCCGTCGCCGAGGCGCTCGACGCCGAGATCGCTCGCTGGGAGGCGCGCGCCGGAAGCGATCGCGACGCACGCGCCGTGCTGCGCGCCTATCTCGGCCTGCGCGAGATCCTCTGGGAGCTCGGCCTGCGCGCGCCGGAGCGGGAGTCGCACGCGCCGCGCGGCGCAGCGCCCAGGCCGGCGCGCCCGCCGCGGCCTGCGCCTGCGCGCGGCGTCGAGCGCATCCGCGTCGAAGGCTGACGCAGCGGCGGCGGCGGAGTGCTAGCGTGATCCCATGGTCGTCCTGATCAAGCGCTACGCGAACCGCAAGCTCTACAACACGCAGACGAGCCGGTACATCACGCTCAAGGGCATCGGCGAGCTCGTCGAGGAAGGCAGCGAGGTTCGCGTCGTCGACAACGAGACCGGCGAGGACATCACGTCCGTGACGCTCTCGCAGGTGCTCGTCGACACCGAGCGCAACAACCGGGGCGTTCCGGGAACACTGCTCTCCGAGCTGATCCAGCGCGGCGGCGACGTGCTCTACAGCGCGTTGCGAAAGGGCGTCGGCGACGCGTCCGGCCCGATCGGAGAGATTCAGCGCAACGTTCGGCGCTTCATCGGCGCGCGCGAGCGCGGCGCCGAGCGCCTGCAGGAGTGGGTGGCGCTCGCGACACCCGACCTCGAGGGTCTCGTTCAGCGCGCCGTCGAGGGCGTGATGCGCGCGCTCGATCTCCCGCGGCGCTCGGACATCGAGGCGCTCTCGCAGAGCCTCGACCGCGTGGTCGCCGCGCTCGAGCTGCAGCAGCGCGCGGGCCGCCCCGAGGCGGCACCGGACGCGCCGCCGCCCGCGCGAAGCGAGCCGTCCTAGGCCGCCGGGAGGCGGACCCGGGGATCCCGCGGCGTGCGCTTCGCCGAGGAGTCACACGCGCGCGTCGGTGCGCTCGACGGGCTGCGCGGGATCGCGGCGCTCGCCGTCGTGCTCTGGCACTCGCTCGGCGTCTACGCGGTGACGGCGCCGTGGCTGCCGCCGCTGCTGCGCTCGCCGCTCGGCCCCCGCGTGAACGGCGCGGGCGCTCCGCAGCTCTTCTTCGCGCTGAGCGGCTTCGTGCTCTCGGCGTCGCTCGCTCGCGGCAGCGGCGGCCTGCACGTCGTGCGGTTCTGGCTGCGCCGGATCTTCCGGATCCATCCCCCCTATCTCGCCGCGATCGTCCTCGCGTGGCTCGCGAGCTTCGTCGCGCTCTCGGGCGCCGCGGCGCCGGGGCTCACCGAGTGGGGCTCGGTGAGCGCAGGCGTACACGTTCCGCTTCGCGCCCTGCTGCTGAGCTTCCTGTTCCCGGGCCCCGCCTTCGGGCAGCTTCCGCCGGGCTGGAGCCTCCGGATCGAACTCTGGTACTCGCTCCTCATGCCGGCGCTGTTCCTGGCCGGCCGGCGCGGCCACTGGCTGCTGCTGCTCGCGCTGTCCGGATTCACGCTCGAGCACAACCGGACGCCGCTGCTCGCCCTCCAGTGGACGCTCGACTTCGCGCTGGGGATCACGCTGTATCTCGAGCGCGAGGCCGTGACGCGGTTTCTGGCCCGGCGCTCGGCGGCCTTCGGCGTCGCGTGCGTGGCGCTCGCGCTGGTCGTCAACCAGGCGCCCCGCGCCTTCTTTCCGCTTAGGATCGCCGGCGGCAGGGTGATGTGGGGCGGAGAGAAGTGGGACCTCGGATTGCAGGGCCGCGGCGCGGTCGGCCGCAT
>JAYRMX010000047.1:0-6855 GCA_041912475.1 Myxococcota bacterium | reverse complement strand
TTCGAGGAAGACCGGGTGCCGCAGCACGTTCTCGAGGAAGCGGATGTTGGTCTCGACGCCGCGAACGCGGAACTCGCCGAGCGCGCGAAGCGTCCGCGCGGCCGCTTCGCCGAGCGTTCGCCCCTTCGTCGTGAGCTTCACGAGCAGCGAGTCGTAGTACGGCGTGATGAGCGCGCCGGCGAAGGCGGATCCCGCGTCGAGCCGGACGCCGAGGCCGCCCGGCGAGCGGTAGCTGATGAGCTGGCCGAAGTCGGGGACGAAGCGGTTCTCGGGGTTCTCGGTCGTGATGCGGCACTGGATCGCGAAGCCGCGCGGAGCGAGCGCGGCCTGCTCGATTCCGATCTCGCCGAGGGTCTCGCCGCGCGCGATGCGGATCTGCGACTGAACGAGGTCGATCCCGGTCACCTCCTCGGTGACCGTGTGCTCGACCTGGATGCGCGGGTTCATCTCGATGAAGTAGATCTCGCCGCCCGCGAGCAGGAACTCGACGGTTCCGGCGTTCCGGTAGCCGATCGAGCGCGCGAAACGCACGGCGGTGTCGCACAGCCTCTCGCGAAGCGCCGGGTCGAGGCCGGGTGCGGGCGCCACTTCGAGCACCTTCTGGTGGCGGCGCTGGATCGAGCAGTCGCGCTCGAACAGGTGCACCACGCCGCCGTGCTCGTCGCCGAGCACCTGCACCTCGATGTGCTTGGGCGCTTCGAGGAGCTTTTCGAGAAAGACGTCGTCGGCGCCGAACGCCGCGTGCGCCTCGCGGCGCGCGGCGTCGTACGCGGCCTCGAGGTCCGAGGCGTCGCGCGCGATGCGAAGCCCGCGGCCGCCGCCGCCGCCCGACGCCTTCACCATCACCGGGAAGCCGATCTCGCGCGCCGCGCGCAGGGCGTCTGCGGCGCTCGCGAGCGGCGGGGTCCCGGGAACGAGCGGCAGGCCGGCGGCGGCGGCCGCGCTGCGTGCGGCCACCTTGTCGCCCATGCGCTCGAGCAGCTCCGGCGTCGGGCCGACGAAGACGAGGCCGGCGCCGATCACGGCGCGAGCGAAGTCGGCGCGCTCGGAGAGGAAGCCGTAGCCGGGATGGACGGCGTCGGCCTCGGTGCGGCGCGCGAGCTCGAGAATCCGCGCGACGTCGAGGTACGAGCGAACCGGCTCGCCCGGCTCGCCGACGGGATACGCCTCGTCCGCCTTGAAGCGGTGGAGCGAGAAGCGGTCCTCGTGGGCGTAGATTCCGATCGATCGGATGCCGAGCTCGGCGCACGCGCGATGAACGCGAATCGCGATCTCGCCGCGGTTGGCGATCAGCAGCCGGCGAATCGGTCGCGCGATCACGGCGCGAGTCTAGGCCACGGACCGATCGCCTCGGCGCGCTGCGCCTCCCGCTTCGTGCGTGCTCATCCCGGCCGCGCGCGCGGCCGATCCCGCGGTGGAGTGTGGCGGACGGCGACGGACGCCGGATAGAACGACGTTTATCTCGGAAAAACAGGGGTTTACAGAGGCACTTGCGAGCGTGCGACGCGGTGCTGCCGCGGGCGCCGAAAACATGCAAAAAGCTCTTCGATAACAGATAGTTACGCGCGTGCTCCCACGGCATTCCGTCGCGCTTCGAGCCCGCCCGTTCTGCTATGCTCGATGGGCCTCGCGGCCGCGCCCGCCCCCCCGGCGGCACTCGACAGAAGGACCGATGAAGGACAAGGACCGCTACTGGGATTGTCTCGACCAGGCGATGGAAGCGTCGCACGGCGGTCGCACCGACGAGGCGCTCGCCTGGCTCGACGAGGCGCTCAAGGCGTCGCCCGACGGCGCCGAGGCGCACAACGGTCGCGGCGAGATCCTCTGGGACGATGGACGCGTCGACGAGGCTCTCCACGAGTTCGAGCTCGCGACTCGCTCGGATCCGAAGTTCATCACGGCGCACCTCAACCGGGCCGAGATCCTGATCGACGAGCTCGGCGAGTACGAGCAGGCGCTCGTCCTGTGCGACGAGCTTCTCGCCGGCAAGGGAGATCTTCCGCGCCCGGACAAGGGCATGGAGGCGGAGGTCTACTACCTCAAGTCGAAGGCCCTCTTCTACACCGACGACCTCGAGGGGGCGCTGTTCCTCGTTCGGCGCGCGATCAAGACCGCCGGCGAGCAGGGCATCTACCGGGCCTTCGAAGGGCAGATCCTGTTCGAGCTCGGCCGCTTCCGCGAGGCGCGCCCGCCGCTCGAGACGGCCGTCGCGATGGAGCCCGACGCGGCGCAGACGCACTACCACCTCGGCCTCGTGCTCGAGCGGCTCGGCGAGACCGAGGAGGCGGCGCACCGCTTCGAGAAGGCGAGCCAGCTCGAGCCCGAGCAGTTCCCCGTTCCGCTGCGCATGAGCGACGAGGACTTCGAGCGTGCGGCGGCCGAGGCGATGGCCGAGCTGCCGCGCTCGATCCGCGAGTACGTCGAGAACGTTCCCGTCCTCGTCGAGGAGTGGCCGTCGGTCGACCTCGTCCTCTCCGAGAACGTCTCGCCGACGATTCTCGGCATCTTCCTCGGCGTGCCCCGCACGCAGGCCGGGGCTGCGGATCAGCCGCGCGACATGGATCGCGTGATCCTGTTCAAGCGCAATCTCGAGACGCACTGCCGCGACCGCGAGGAGCTGGTTCAGGAGATCCAGACCACGCTGCGGCACGAGATCGGCCACTACCTCGGTCTCGACGAGGACGATCTGGAGCGCCTCGGTCTCGCCTGACGCCGCGGGAGTCTCGCGCCGGATGCCGCCCGTCTCCCCCCGTCTCGTCGAAGCGCTCCGCGCCGC
Organism: Myxococcota bacterium; assembly: GCA_041912475.1. Lineage (GTDB taxonomy): Bacteria > Myxococcota_A > UBA9160 > UBA9160 > UBA9160 > MYXO. The sequence goes on along the minus strand of JAYRMX010000047.1, from coordinate 4,079 downwards.
CGCCGGCGAGGACGCGGTGCTCTCGCGACCCGAGGAGCTCTTCGTCTACGAGTGCGACGCCCTCACGCACCACAGCGGGCGGCCGAGCGCGGTGGTGCTCCCGAGGACCGCGGACGAGGTCGTAGCGTGTGTCTCGGCCTGCGCGCGCGAAGGCGTCCCGTTCGTTCCGCGCGGCGCGGGGACCGGGCTCTCGGGCGGCGCGATCGCGTTCGAGGGCGCCGTGGTGATCGAGTGCGCGCGCATGGACCGCATCCTCGAGATCGACCCGCTCGACCGCGTCGCCGTCGTTCAGCCCGGCGTCGTCAACGCCGCGCTCTCGAAGGCCGCGGCTCCGTACGGCCTGCACTTCGCGCCCGATCCGTCGAGCCAGCAGGCGTGCACGCTCGGCGGCAACGTCGCCGAGAACTCGGGCGGGCCGCACACGCTCAAGTACGGGAGCACGACGGGGCACGTCCTCGCCGTCGAGCTGGTGCTCGCGAGCGGCGAGCGCGTGCGGCTCGGCTCGCGTGCGGGAGGCGATCCCGGCTACGACCTCGTCGGAGTCGTCGTCGGCAGCGAGGGAACCTTCGGCGTCGTGACCGAGGCGACGGTGCGGCTCACGCCCGTTCCCGAAGCGGTGGAGACGCTGCTCGCGATCTTCCCGGACGTGGTCTCGGCGTGCCACGGCGTCGGCGCCGTGATCCGCTCGGGCCTCGTCCCGGCGGCCCTCGAGATCGTCGATCGGCGAACGATCGCGGCCGTCGAGGCGAGCGTGTACGCGGCCGGGCTTCCGCTCGACGCCGGAGCGGTGCTGATCGCCGAGCTCGACGGGGCCGCGGTCGCGCTGCCGCGACAGGTCGAGCGCGTGCGAAGCCTGTGCGCGGCGAGCGGCGCGACGCGCGTCGAGGTCGCGCGCGACGACGCCGAGCGCCAGCGCTTCTGGCGCGCGCGCAAGGGCGCCTTCGGCGCGATGGGACGCCTCGCGCCGGATCTCTACGTCCACGACGCCGTCGTTCCGCGCTCGAAGCTTCCCGAGGTGATCGAGGCGGTCTGCGCGATCGGCGACCGCCACGGCATCACGCTCTCGAACGTCTTCCACGCCGGCGACGGCAATCTGCACCCGAACATCTCGTTCGACCGCCGCAACGCAGACGAGCTGCGCCGCGTGCTCGCGGCGGGCTCCGAGATTCTGGAGCTCTGCGTGCGCGCCGGCGGCGTGATCAGCGGCGAGCACGGAATCGGCGCCGAGAAGCAGGACTTCATGCCACTGCTCTTCTCGCCCGACGACCTCGACGCCATGCGGCGCGTGCGCGCGGTCTTCGACCCCGGCCGCCGCTCGAACCCGGGCAAGATCTTTCCGACGTCGCGGTCGTGCGTCGAGTCGAACCCGAAGGCTCGCGGCGCCGAGCACGCCGGCCTCGCGCCGTGAACGCGAATGGCCCGCCGCCGGCGCTCGCCGTGATCGCGCCCGCCGGCGCCGGCGAGCTCGCCGAAGCGGTGCGCAGCCTCGCCGCTCGCGGCGAAGCCGCGCTCGTACGCGGAGCCGGCACCGAGCTGCCACAGGGCAACCTGCCGCGAAGCGCAGCGGCGATCCTCTCGACGCGCGAGCTCGGCGGAATCGGCGTCCTCGACGCCGACGAGGGCGTTGCGCACGTCGGCGCCGGGACGCCGGTCGCCGCGCTGCGCGAGGCGGCGCACCGCGAGGGTCTCGAGGTGCCGCTCGATCCGCCGTCGTCCGAGTCGACGGTCGGGGGCGCGCTCGCCGCTGCAGCGCTCGGTCCGCGCACGCTCGGCTTTGGCCGCGTCCGCGATCAGGTGCTCGGCCTCGAGGTCGTTCTCGGGAGCGGCGAGCGGACCCGCTGCGGCGGTCGCGTCGTCAAGAACGTGACGGGCTACGACCTCGCGAAGCTCTACGTCGGCTCGCTCGGAACGCTGTGTGTCGTCGATCACGCGTGGCTGCGTGTGCGGCCGGTACCCGACGAGGTCCGCGTCGTGGCGGCTCCGCTCGGCGTCGGCGAAGACGCCGTCGCCGCTGCGCTCGCGGCGGCGCGGCTCGCGGGCGTGCGAGCGGCGGCGCTCGTCGACGCGCCGCTCGCATCCGAGCTCGGCGAAGGCGGCGAGCCGCCGGACGCGGGCTGCGACCTGCTCGTCGTCGAGCTCGCTTCGGACGAGCCCGTCGTCGCGCAGGGCGCCGCGGCGCTCGCCGAGCGGCACGGCGCCGTGCAGGCCCCCGCCGGCGCGATGACGGCGGTCGCGGCGCTCGAAGGCCCGGCGAACGACGCGCGCCGCGCCCGCACGCTGCGTTTTCGCGTGACGGCGCGTTCGTCGCGGCTCGCTGCAGCGCGCGCCGCGCTCCGCGCCGCGGGGGCGCTCGTCGTCACGTATCCCGGCCTCGGTCTCCTGTGCGCGCGGTTTTCGCTCGAGGTCGAGGTCGAGGGCGCCGAGGATCTCGTCCGGCGCGCGTTCGCCGCGGCGAACGCGGCCGCGAACGCGGGGCAGGGGAGCGCGATCCTCGCGGCGGGCCCGGACGCGGGTCGCGCGGGCCGCGACGTCTTCGGTGCGGCGCCCGCGTCGCTCGCGCTCATGCGCCGCCTCGCGGCGGAGCTCGATCCGAAGGGCGTTCTCAACCCGGGCGTCTTCGTCGGAGGAATCTGATGCACGAGCGCCCGCTCGCGCCCGGTGCGCGCGAGACGATCGAGATCCTCACGAAGAGCCTCGACTGCGTTCACTGCGGCCTGTGCCTTCCCGTGTGCCCGACGTACCGCGAGACCGGTCGCGAGGTCTCGTCGCCGCGCGGCCGCGTCTATCTCGCGCGAGGCGTCGCGGAAGGAAACATCCCGTTCGGCGACGTCGTCGCGGACGAGATGGCGCTTTGCCTCGGGTGCCGCGCCTGTGAGACGGCGTGCCCGTCCGGCGTCCGGTTCGGTGCGCTCCTCGACGAGATGCGCGCCGAGGCCGGGCGGCGCGGCCTTCGCCGCGGCCTCTCGAGCCGGATCGAGACGCTGGCGCTGCGCGGAATCGTCCCGCATCCGCGGCGCCTTCGCGCGCTCGTCTCGCTGCTCGGTGCGGCGCCGCGCACCGGCATCGACCGGATCGCGCTTCGGCTCGCGCCAGCGTCGCTGCGCGAGCGCGCCGCGCTGCTGCCGCGCGTTCCGCCCCGCGCCGATCGCGCGCCGCTCCCGGCGCTCGTGCCCGCGATCGGCGAGCGGCGCGGGCGCGTCGGGTTCTTCGTCGGCTGCATCATGCCCGAGCTGTTCGGCGACGTGAACCATGCGACCGTGCGCGTCCTGGCGCGAAACGGCTTCGACGTCGTCGTCGCGCCCGGGCAGGGCTGCTGCGGCGCGCTCCATGCGCACGCGGGAGACCCCGAGACGGCGCTCGCGCTCACGCGGCGGAATGCCGCCGCATTCGATGCGGCCGGCGTCGATCGGGTGGCCGTGAACTCGGCGGGCTGCGGGCTGGCGCTGCGCGAAGCCGGGCGCTGGCTGCCGGGAGCGGGTGAGGGGCTCGCGGAGAAGGTGCGGGACGTCGCGGAGCTGCTCGACGATGCAGGACTTCGCCCGCCGCCGCACCGAGTCGACGCGCGCGTGTGTTACGACGACCCGTGCCACCTCGTCCACGGCCAGCGCGTCGAGGCCGCGCCGCGGCGGCTTCTGGCGCAGATCCCGGGCCTTCGGCTCGCTGCGCACGACGACCCCGCATCGTGCTGCGGCGCGGCCGGCATCTACAACCTCACGCATCCGGCGATGTCGGAGGCGGTCCTCGCGCGGAAGATGCATGCGCTCGCGGCGGCCGATCCCGACTTCGTCGCGAGCGGAAACCCGGGCTGCGTGATGCAGCTCCGCGCCGGTGCGGCGCGCTTCGGGCTGCGGGCGCAGGTCGTTCACCCGATCGAGCTGCTCGACCGCGCGTACGGCGGGCCCGCGCCCGGCGGCGGCGCACCCTACTTGTAGAGGATCGCGTCCGGCGTCGGCTTCGCCGTGTGGTTCCGCGGGGATGCGCCGAGGCCGACGGTCGGCCGCGATCCCTGCAGCACGAGATCGACCGGCAGGATAGATTCGCGGCCCCGCACGAGGCCGGACTTGTCCGTGAGGCCTTTG
>JAYRMX010000046.1:0-4111 GCA_041912475.1 Myxococcota bacterium | reverse complement strand
TCACGTGGAACGAGACGCGCTGCGCGCGAAGCCTCGTCTGGCCCTCGAGGTATGCGGTGACGCCGAAGACTCCCGTGAGAATCCCCACGATGGCGATGCCGAGGCCGGCGAGCAGGAGCGGCAGCACGAGCTGCGCGCGCAGCGTGTCGTGGTGGCGGTGCCTGCGCGGAGCGGGGTCAGCCGCGGGCTGCGATCTGTGCGACGCGGCCTCGGACTGCGAGGTGGGCTTCTGCGTGTCTGCGCGGAGCGGGTCAGCCACGGCCTGCGAGCTCCACGGCGGCGGCGGTGAACGACCCCGCGAGATCCGGCTCGCGTTCGGAGCTTCCGCTCTCGCGGAGCGCCGCCGCGACGCGCCCGAGCGCTTGCGCGAGCGGGCCGTCCGGCGCGAGCTGCGCGGCCTGTGCGCCGGCGGCGGGCGGCTCGAAGCCCTTCTCGAGGGCCTCTCGCATCTCGCCGCCCGAAAGGCCTTCGGCCCGGCCCATCAGTCGGTACGCGTCGGCCGGGCGCGCCGCCACGCGGCGCCGCGCGCGATCGATCGCGCGGGCGATCGCGGCCAAGCCGTCGAGGTCGCTTTGCAGCGCGGCCGGATCGATCATGAGGATCTCGGCGACGCCCTCCGGCATCTGCGCGCTCGTGAACAGAACGTGGCCGGCGCCGCTCCGCGCGATCTCGAAGGACGCCGGCGGGTACGAGACGACCGCGTCGACGAGGCCGTCGGCGAGCGCCTGCGGGCCGCACTCGAGATCCATCGGCACGAGCGTCACGTCGCCGAGCCCGAGCCCGGCGCTCGCGAGCGCGCTCGCGAGGACGAGCGTCGCGCTCGTGTCGTTCCCGATCCCGACGCGGTGGCCGCGAAGGTCCGAGACCGCGGCCACTGCGGGCCGCGCGACGAGCGCGTCGGCACCGCGCGACGTGCCGAGGACCGCGAAGCCGACCGGCGGTCGGGCGCCGGCTCTCCGCAGGAGCGCGAGATCGACGAGCGTTCCGGCGAGGCCGTCGATCTGCCCGCGCTCGTAGGCGCGTCGCGCGTCGCTCGATTCCGGGAACTCGACGATCTCGACCCTCGCGCCTTCGCGCGCGAAGAGGCCCTTTTCGCTCGCGAGCTGCACGAGCTCGTGGACCGGCCGGGATGCGATGCCGATGCGGAGCGCGGGCGCAGGCGCGCCCGCGCCCGCGATCGCGACACCGATCAGTGCCGAGACCGCGAGGGCGAGCACCAGCGCGATCGCCAGACGGGCGCGCATCCCGGCACTACCTCCTCGTGCGCGGGGCCTCCCGCGGCGCCGCACATGCCGTCTCCAGCGGTATCGGGAGACCGAACGAGCGGCATGAGTCGAAGGGCACCCGGAAGAACCGCGGAGGCGGCCGGTCGGAAAGCTCGCCCGTGGAAGTCCGCAGCGCCCGACCCGGCCCTTCACCGAGATCGGACCGGGCCCTTCACCGGGTTGCCGGCCAGGGCGGCGGGCCACCCGGCGCCTCGCAGACCCGGATCGCGCCCGATGGTGGCGACGGTTCCCGGCCGAGGACCGCACGCGCGGCCGCCGCGATCAGCGCTGGATCGACTCGAGGTAGCGCACCAGCGCGTCGATCCGGCCGCGGCTCACCTCGTCGGCCGTCGTCTGGTCGGCGATCGGCTGCCCGAGGACGCGGCCCCAGACCGGCATCGTTCGCGTTCCGTGCGCCTCGATGGCGAAGCGGCCGTCGATCACGGACTGCACGTTCGCCGCGGGGAAGGCGCCGCCGCTGCGCGCGGCGAGGCGCGTCAGATCCGGCGGCGTCGCCCGCAGCACCGGCGCGACCGGCCCGTCGCCGGTCGCCTGCGCTCCGTGGCACGCCGCGCAGTAGCGGACGAACTCCTCGCGCCCCGTTTCGGCGAGCGCGTCCGCCGCCGCGCCGCCCGGCGCCGCGCGCGCGACCGCCCGCGCGGCGGCGGCGACGAGCGCCGCCGCCACTCGCCCCGGGTGAGCACGTCGCATGTTCTTCTCTCGCTCCTCGCGCGCGCGTCGCGCTACTCGTCGCGAACCAGGTACGTGTACTCCTGCAGGCCCTGCTCGTAGCGCTTGCGAAGCCGCGCGCTCTCCTCGAGCGTGATCTGTCCCGCGCGGTGCGCGGTCTCGATCGTTCGGCGAACGCCCTCGATCAGCCGGCTGCGGTCGTACTGGACGTAGGCGAGCACCTGGTTCACCTCGTCGCCCTCGACGACGTGCTCGACGCGGTAGCGGCCTTCTTCGTCGAGGCGAACGTGAACCGCGTCGGTGTCACCGAACAGGTTGTGCAGGTCACCGAGGATCTCCTGGTACGCGCCGACGAGGAAGACGCCGATGAAGTACGGCGTTCCGTTCCACGGGTGCAGCTCGAGGACGTCCTTCACGTCGCGAACGTCGATGAACTGGTCGATCTTGCCGTCGCTGTCGCAGGTGAGGTCGGCGAAGATCCCGCGGCGCGTCGGGCGCTCGTTCAGCCGGTGGATCGGCATCACGGGGAAGAGCTGCTTCACGGCCCAGTGGTCGGGCGCCGACTGGAACACCGAGAAGTTCCCGTAGTAGGTGTCGGCGAGGCCCTTCTCGAGGTCCTCGAGGTCTTCGGGGATGTGCGGCAGCTCGCGGACGATTCGCAGGATCTTCTCGCAGCAGTCCCAGAACAGGCGCTCGACGCGCGCGCGGCCGCGCAGGTCGAGGTAGCCGAGCGAGAAGAGCGTGGTCGCTTCCTCCTTGATCTGCAGCGCGTCGTGGTACGCCTCCTGGACGTTCTTGCGCGAGACGCCGCTCCAGACCTCGGCGAGGTCCTGCAGCACCTTGGGATCGTCCTCGCTCACGGGCTCGGGCGGCTTGCCGGTGATGACCTCGTTCACGCCGAGGACGTCGAAGATGAGGACCGAGTGGTGCGCGACCATCGAGCGGCCGGCCTCGGTGACGATGTCCGGGTGCGGCAGGCCCGCCTCCTCGCACGCCTCCTGGATGAACGAGACGACGTCGTTGGCGTACTCCTGCACCGAGTAGTTCATCGAAGAGTGGAAGTTCGTCTGCGAGCCGTCGTAGTCGACGCCGAGGCCGCCTCCGACGTCGATCATTCGCGGGCGCGCTCCCATCTCGTGCAGGCCGGCGTAGATCCGGCTCGCTTCGCGGAGCGCGTCCTTGTGCGCGCGGATCGCCGTGATCTGCGACCCGATGTGGAAGTGCAGCAGCTCGAGGCAGTCGAGCATGTCCTCGGCGCGCAGCCGCTCGACGGCCTCGACGATCTCGGCCGCCGAGAGCCCGAACTTCGAGCGGTCGCCCGTCGACTCGACCCACTTCCCGGCGCCCTTGGTCGTGAGGCGCGCGCGAACGCCGAGGTGCGGGCGGATGCCGAGCTCGCGCGCGGCCTTCACGACGAGGTCGATCTCGTGGAAGCGGTCGATCACGATGATCGGGTAGCGGCCGATGCGCTGCGCGAGGAGCGCGGTCTCGACGTACGCGCGGTCCTTGTAGCCGTTGCAGACGATGAGCGCGTCGGGCGTGTCGAGCAGCGCGAGCGAGATCAGCAGCTCGGGCTTGCTGCCGGCCTCGAGGCCGACGCCGTAGGGAGCGCCGTACTCGATGATCTCCTCGACCACGTGGCGCTGCTGGTTCACCTTCACCGGATACACGCCGCGGTAGCGCCCGCGATAGCCGTAGTCGCCGATCGCGCGGCCGAACGCGCCGCACATTCCCGCGACGCGGCTCTTGAGGATGTCGGAGAAGCGGACGAGCAGCGGCGCGCGAAGTCCGCGGCGCTCGAGGTCGCCGACGAGCTCGAGCAGATCGATTCCGGGGCCGCCGTTTCCGTTCGGGCGCACTTCGACGCGGCCCTTGTCGTTGACGGTGAAGAAGCCGGCTCCCCAGTTGGCGACGTTGTAGAGCTCCGCGCTGTCGCGAACGGTCCAGCCTCGCATCGTCGTGGCGGCTCTCCCGAAGTGCGGGCGGGGGGAATCCGGCCGCGCGCAATCTATAGCGCCTCGGGACCGGCGCGCAGCGGGGAAGGCGGCGGCTCGAGCGGCTCGTCGCGCTCGGCGCCGCCCGCGAGCTCCCGGACGCGGGCGACGCCGCGCGCGGCCTCGTCGGGGCCGATCAGGACGATGCGGCGGGCGCCGGCG
>JAYRMX010000045.1:0-6019 GCA_041912475.1 Myxococcota bacterium | reverse complement strand
CGGCCTCGCGCGGGTCGGCGGCGGCGCTACGAGCTGCGGATCAGCAGCAGCGAGCGCGGATCGAGGGCCACGTGCAGCGCGGAGACGTCCGGGTTGTCGTGGTCCTTGAGCGCCCGCAGCGCCACCGACTCGACACCCGGCTCGAGCGCCAGCACGACGCTGGCGATCTCGCGGACGCCGCCGAGCGACGCCGGAATGGTCGCGATCCGCTCGGTCGAGAGCGCGGCCGAGAGCCAGATCTCGGCGTCGAGCTCCTGCGCCAGCGCACGGATCTCGGCGAGCTCGTCCCGCGGCGCCGACGCGAGGTCGAAGCCGTCGACGATCACGAGGGCGGGCTTCGATCCGGCCTCGGTCTCGACCTTCACCGCCTCTCGCAGCCGGGCCGAGCTGAACTGCGCCTGCGTGTAGGCGCGGATGCTGCGCCGGTGCTCGACGTCGCTGCGCGTGATCGCCTGCTCTTCGAGGTGGGTCGAGCTCGCGAGGTCGTCGAAGACGGTGTCGTAGAACGCGCGAACGTGCGCGACCGTCTGGTCGAGCGTCACGTGCAGCACGTGCTCGCCGCGGAGCAGCTCGTCGAGCGCGACGCCGACCAGGAACGACGTCTTGCCGACGCCGCGGCCCGCGAGCACGACGCCGAGATTGCCGCGGCCGAGCCCGCCGTGGAGGCCCTTCTCGAGGAGTCGGAGCGGGCTGCGCGCGTTCAAGAACTTGCGGTACATGGATCTCCCTCGCGAGCCGGCTACTCCTCGTCGCCCTTCACCTTGCCCGCGTACTTCTCCTGGAGCCCCTTCGTGACCTCGGCCGGCGCCGGGACGTAGCGCGAGAATTCCATCGTGAACTCCGCCTTGCCCTGGCTCACCGAGCGCAGATCCGTCGCGTAGCCGAACATCTCGGCGAGCGGCACCTCGCTCTCGACGCGGCAGAAGCCCTCCTCCTCGGTCGTCCCGATCACGAGACCGCGGCGCTGCAGGATGGTCTTCAGGTACTGCCCCTGGAACTCCGACGGGCCCTCGATCGCGACCTTCATCACCGGCTCGAGGACGATCGGCTTCGCGCGCGGATAGACCTCGCGGAAGGCGCTTCGCGCCGCGACCTGGAACGCCATGTCGGACGAGTCGACCGAGTGCGCCTGGCCGTCGTTCACGACGGCGCGAACGCCGATCACCGGGAAGCCGATGAGGCGGCCCTTCGTGATCGCTGCGCGGAAGCCCTTCTCGACGGAGGGGATGAACTCGGTCGGGATCGCGCCGCCCCGCACCTCGTCGACGAATTCGAACTCGGCAGCGCCGTCGGTGAGCGGCTCGACGTAGCCCCCCACCTTCGCGTACTGGCCCGAACCGCCGGTCTGCTTCTTGTGCGTGTACATGAAGTCGGCGCGCTGCGAGATCGTCTCGCGGTACGCGACCTGCGGCGCGCCGGTCACGACCTCGACGCTGTACTCGCGCTTCATTCGCTCGACGTAGACGTCGAGGTGCAGCTCGCCCATCCCCGAGATCACCGTCTCGCCGCTCTCGTCGTCGACGCCCGCGTGGAAGGTCGGGTCCTCGCGCGTGAAGCGGCCGAGGGCCTTGCTCATGTTCTCCTGGCCGGCGTTGTCCTTCGGCTTGATCGAGAGCGAGATCACCGGCGCCGGCACGTGCATCGAGCTCATCGCGACCTGGACCGACTCGTCGGTGAACGTGTCACCCGACGCGCAGTCGATCCCGAACAGCGCGACGATGTCGCCGGCCTCGGTCTCGCTGATGTCCTCCATGTCGTCGGCGTGCATCCGCACGAGGCGCCCCACCTTGTGGCGGCGCTTGGTGCGGCTGTTGATGATCGAGGTGCCCTTGCCGATCGTTCCCTGGTAGACACGCAGGTACGTGAGCTGGCCGTAGCGCCCTTCGTCGAGCTTGAACGCGAGCGCGACGAGCGGCTTCTGCGGATCGCTCGCGAGAACGATCGGCGCCTCGTCGTTCGAGAGGTCGACGCCCGTGTTCTCGACGTCGAGCGGCGACGGCAAATAGCGCGTCACGGCGTCGAGCAGGAGCTGGACGCCGCGGTTCTTGTACGCCGAGCCGAGGAAGACCGGGCACAGCTCGAGCGAGAGGACGCCCTTGCGAATCGCGTCGTGGATCATCTCCTCGGTCGGCTTGCCCTCGAGGATCGCCTCCATCAGCTCGTCCGAGAACATCGAGACGGCGTCGAGCATGTTCTCGCGGGCCGCGTTCGCGTCGTCGAGCATCGACGCCGGGATCTCCTCGATGCGAATGTGCTCGCCGTTGTCGCCGTCGAAGTAGACGGCCTTCATCGTCACCAGGTCGACGACGCCCTGGTGGTCGGCCTCGAGGCCGATCGGGAGCTGCATCAGCACCGAATTGAGCCGCAGCTTCTCTCGGAGCTGGTCGCTCACCTTGAACGGGTTCGCGCCCGAGCGGTCGAGCTTGTTCACGAAGGCGAGGCGGGGGACCTTGTAGCGGCGCATCTGCCGGTCGACGGTCATCGACTGCGACTGCACGCCCGCGACACCGCACAGCACGAGGATCGCGCCGTCGAGAACGCGAAGGGCCCGCTCGACTTCGATCGTGAAGTCGACGTGGCCCGGGGTGTCGATGATGTTGATGTGATGGTCCTTCCAGCCGCAGTAGGTGGCGGCGGAAGTGATCGTGATGCCCCGCTCCTTCTCGAGCTCCATGAAGTCCATCGTCGCACCGACGTTGTCCTTGCCCTTCACCTCGTGGATCTTGTGGATCCGCTTGGTGTAGTAGAGGATTCGCTCGGTGAGCGTGGTCTTGCCCGAATCGATGTGGGCAGAGATCCCGATGTTGCGGATTCGAGAGATGTCCCGGGCCATGGCGGGCGCGGAATCTAGCCCGCTTTTCGCGTTCCGCGACCCCCCTCGGCCGCCGGGCGCCGGGCCGCTCCTGCGCATGCGCCGCGTCCTCGTCCTCGGGCCGCCGCCGGCGCTCGATCCATGGCCTGCGCGTCAGCCGGCGCCCGTGCGCCAGAGGCGGAGCAGCGCGCCGAGCGGCACCGCCTCGCGGCGGCGGCCGCTGAGCGCGTCGGCGGCCGTGTACGCGACGCACATCCACGCCTGCGCGCCGTCGCGCGCGAACTGCGGAAAGGGGATCGGCTCCGAGCGCGAGGCGCCGCACGCGTCGGCCCGCTCGATCGCCGCGAGCGGAAGGGCGGCGTAGACCGTGAGCGCCCAGTCGGGCCGCTGCGGCCTGCCCGAGCGCAGCCGCTCCCACTGCCGCGCGCTGCGGGCGAAGGCCGCGCCGGGCCCCTCGCGAAGCAGCGCGTCGAGCACGGCGATCTGCTCCGTTCGCAGCGCCTCGTGCATCGCGCCGCCGACGAGCAGGCGGGCGAGCTCCCAGCGCGCCGCGACCTCGTGGCGCTCGTCGCCGCGCTCGGCCTCGCGCGCGCTCACCTCGAGGCCGCGCAGCGTCGTCACCGACTCGTCGAAGCCGTACCGGTGCGCGAGCTCGTGCGCGAGGATCGTGGGGATCGCAGGCCGCGAGCTCTCCCACGACGTCATGCGAACCACGCGCGTCACGCCGAGGCCGAGCGTCAGGTACTGGCTCCACGGCCCCGCGAACCTCGCTTCGAGGCCGCGGCGGTAGCCGATGCGCGGAAGCCGGCCGTAGGGGCGGCCCGCGACGTCCTCGACGCAGGGCACGAGGCGCAGCGCCTCCGTGCGAAGCGCGGCGTCGTCGCCGAGGAGCGGCGGGCGACGCCCCTGCACGGGAGCGAGCAGCCGCTCCGCGCGCTCGAGCCAGCTCTCGATCCGCCCCGACATCCGCTACGCCAGCACGTCGCCAGGCGCGAGCCCGGACTGCGCCGCAGCGACCTTCTTGCCGTCTCCCACGCGCGCGCGGCCGATGCGCAGCCGCCCGCCGCCGGCCGCGACGACGACGGCGTCGCCGTCGTGGGCGAGCACCGTCCCGGACGCACGCTCCGCGCCTCCCGGGAGAAGGCGCGCGTCGAACAGGCGCACGGGGACGCCGCCGCGCTGCGCGTGCGCACCCGGCTGCGGATCGCAGCCGCGAACGAGGCGGTCGATCGTCGCCGCATCCTTCGTCCAGTCGATGCGCGCGACCGCATCGTCGACGAGGCCCTGGAAGGTCGCGAGCCGCTCGTCCTGCGGCCGCGGGACGGCCGTCCCCTCGTCGACCGCGCGCACCGCCTCGGCGATCGCCTCGAGGCCGAGCGGATAGAGCTTGTCGAAGTAGAGGCTCGCCGCGGTCTCGGTGTCGGAGATCGAGACGCCGCCCTTCTGGACGACGATCGGCCCGGTGTCGACGCCCGCGTCGGGACGAAACACCGTGACGCCGCTCTCGCGCTCGCCGAGGATCACCTGCCACGGGATCGCCGATCCGCCGCGAAAGCGCGGCAGCAGCGAGGGATGGAAGCAGAGCGACCCGAGCGGCGGCGCCTCGACGATCTCGGGCGGCAGGATCACCGTCGTAAAGGGCATGAGATTCATCTCGGCGCCGAGGCCGACGTACTCGGCGACGAGCTCGCCGATCGCACGCCCCTGCCGGCGAAAGCGCGCGTGCCGCAGCAGGCGAAGGCCCTTGCCGGCCGCCTCCTCGGCGAGCGGATCGGGGCGTCCGCGGTCCGGAGGCACGTACACCGCGACCACCTCGTGGCCCGCTTCGAGCACCCGCAGCAGGACGTCCCGCCCGAACGCGGCCTGTCCGAAGATCGCGATCCTTCGCATGCGCCTTCCTGCTCCTTCTCGCTTCGCGCGCCGCTCAGCGCACCGTCGATCGATCTCCCACGCGCCCGTGCACCTGTGCCGGGATGCCGTAGGCGAGGCTGTGCTCGGGAAGGTCGTGCACCACCAGCGAGCGCGCGCCGACGACGCTGTGCGAGCCGATGTGAACGCCGCGCAGGACCGTCACGTCGGTGGTGAGCCACACGTGGTCGCCGAGCATCACGGGCGCGCGCCGCTCGGGATGCTCGGCGTCGAGCGAATGCTGGTCGGCGTCGAGAACGCGGCAGCCCGGGCCCACCCAGTCTCCGGTCCCGAGCGTGAGCGACTGCTTCGCGCTCAGATGACACGCCGAGAGCCAGCAGCCGTTGCCGATCGTGAGCCGCGCGCCTTCGAAGCTCGCGAGGTACATCGGCGCGAACTCGGTCCGCAGCCACACGTTCTCGCCGATCTCGATGCGGCCGCCGCGTTCGACGTGGAAGACGAGCGCGCCGGGAAAGCGCTCGGTGACGACGCCCGCGCCGATGCGGAGCTCCGCTCCGGGAGCGAGCTCGAAGCGCGCGACGGCGAGATTCGTGCTGGCGCCGGGATGGATCGAGAGGCCCGGGTGGCGCCGCTGGAGCGCTCGGAGCCTGCGCCGATCGGCGGCCTGGATGGCGCGAAGCAGGAGCCGGAGCCAGAGGCCGCGCACGGGCAGCGGGCGCGCGCGTCAGCGCGAGGGGCCGGGGCCGCCGCCCGCCTCGCCCTCGCGCAGGCGGAACGTGATGAAGCCGTGCGTCGGGTCGTACGGAGAGAGGCCGACCTGCACCCGGTCGCCCGGGATCACGCGAATGCGGAAGCGGCGCATGCGGCCCGAGAGCTGCGCCGTCACCGTCTGCCCGGTCTCGAGCGTGATCTGATAGCGACCGCCGCCGAGGATCTTCTCGACGGTGCCGGTCGCCTGGATGAGATCGTCCTTCGCCAACCGAACGCTCCTCTCCTGCCCCGAGCCGCCCGGACTGTCGCCCAGACGCGCGGCTCGTGCCAACACAGCGCGCGCCCCCGGCGCGAGCCTCAAAGGTCTTCGCCCGGCAGGTACGCCTCGCGCAGCAGATCCGTCTCGGTGACGAGGCCGAGAGGGAGGCAGTCTTCCTTCGTGACGATGAGGCAGCCGATCTTTCGGCGGAGCATGAGACGGGCGGCCTCCTCGAGCGTCGTCTCGGGCGGCACCGTCTCGACCTCCTTCGTCATCACCTCTGCGACCTCGACCATCCCGAGGAACGAGTGCCGCTGCTCTCGCGCGAGCTGGAGGACCTTCGAGAGCGAGGCCGCGAGCAGGTCGCG
>JAYRMX010000044.1:0-9224 GCA_041912475.1 Myxococcota bacterium | reverse complement strand
TACGTGCGCGTGCGGCCCGACATGCGAGTCGACGAGGCGATCGCGTATCTGCGACGGCAGGCGCGCGAGCGCGTCGAGACGATCTACTACATCTACGTCCTCGACGCGCAGCAGCGCCTGCTCGGCGTCGTTTCGTTCCGCGAGCTGTTCGCGGCGCCCGCCGAGAAGACCGTTCGCGACGTGATGCAGACCGAGCCGATCACCGTCGCCGAGGATCTCGATCAGGAGAGCGTCTCGAAGCTCATCGCCCAGCACGACCTCATGGCCGTCCCGGTGGTCGATGCCGAAGGCCGCATGAAGGGCATCATCACCGTCGACGACATCGTCGACGTCGTCGAGGAGGAGGCAACCGAAGACATCCAGAAGCTCGGCGGCAGCGAGGCGCTCGACGCTCCCTACCTCGAAGTGAGCCTGCTCGAGATGGTTCGCAAGCGCGGCGTCTGGCTCTCGGTGCTCTTCGTCGGCGAGCTGTTCACGGCGTCGGCGATGGGGTACTACGAGCACGAGATCGCGCGCGCCGTGGTGCTCGCGCTCTTCATCCCGCTCGTGATCTCGAGCGGCGGAAACTCCGGGTCGCAGGCGAGCACGCTCGTGATCCGCGCCATCGCCCTCGGCGAGGTGCGGCTTCGCGACTGGTGGCGCGTCCTGCGGCGAGAGCTCGCGACCGGCCTCGCCCTCGGCGGCCTGCTCGGCGCGATCGGTCTGCTCCGCATCCTGCTCTGGCCGTCGCGCGAGTCGCTCTACGGCCCGCACTACGGGCTCGTCGCGCTCAGCGTCGGCCTCGCGCTCGTCGGGATCGTGCTCTGGGGGGCAGTCGCCGGGTCGATGCTGCCGTTCGTCCTGCGGCGTCTCGGCCTCGACCCGGCCACCGCGTCCGCCCCCTTCGTCGCGACGCTCGTCGACGTGACGGGGCTCATGATCTACTTCACCGTCGCGAGCGCGGTTCTGCGCGGAACGCTGCTGTAGCCCCGCCCTCGCGCTACGGCGGCGGAGGCGGAAGCTCGCAGACCTCGACCCGCCGCAGCTCCTTCGGCGTCTTCCTTCGCCGCTGCGCGCGCTGGAACGCGACGAACTTGCGGTAGGTCTTCGGCCGCTGCCTCTCGAACCACGCGAGCAGCTCGCCGGAGCTCCGGAAGAGCCACTTGTCCGGAGGCTCGTCGGTGATGTGCCGCTCGCACTCCTTCCAGTCGAACTCGCGGCAGATCGCCGGGCGCGTCTCGTAGATGCCGCACATGCCGCTCGGCAGGAGGTTCTCGCAGCGGGTCTCGAACTTGACGAACCAGCTCCCCTCCCAGTCGACGAAGACCGAGACGCCCGGATGGACGAGGTACCAGACGAGGTAGTCGTACTCGGTCATCGTCGTCGGCGCGTCGATCTCGATCGCGATGTAGTGGCAGCACTGCGCGCAGCCGGCGCACGGATGGTCCGACGCGAGGCCGATCACGGCCAGCGGCCCGGCGCCGCTCCCGTTCGTCTTCGCAGCGCCATTCGCGCGGCCGCGCCGGCTCGCGATCGTACGTCCGAGCGACGCGCGCCGGACGCCGCGGCCCTCCCCTCGCCGTGTCATCTCGTCCCCCCTCCGACTTCCCGCGCCGCCCGCCGTGCCGGCGGTCAGTCCCTCTGGTCCAGGTACTCCGAGAGCCCGTAGCCCGTCCGGCCATCGAGCGTCCACTCGGTCATTCCTTCGCTGATCCGCGTCGTCTGTCCCGCTCTGCGGTTGCGGAGCGGAATCAGCGACAGGACGCGCCCCTCGACCTCGAGGCGGCTGTTGTCCGCACACGTGAGCACCGCGCGCAGGCGGTCGTGAACCTGCTGCGGGCCGGCGAACTCGGTCTCGAGCGTCACGTCTCGCACCAGCATCAGCGACTTGCCGCGATGCACGAAGCCGCCGCGGCTCTCGGTGCCGTCGCGCGAGGCGACGATCGACGCCATGAAGCCGAGGTCCTCGCCGAAGTTCGCCGTCAGCCAGCGATACCACGCCGGCGCCTGCCAGTAGCGCGGCCCCCACGAGTGGTCGCGCAGGCCGAGGCCATCGAACGCGAAGCGGCGGCCCGCGATCTCGAGCGTCCCCGTCGCGCGGTGGTGCTGCTCGTAGTGGCCCTTCGCGAACTCCATCTCGTGCTTGCCGGCCGCGCCTCCGATCCGCTCGCCGCCGAACATCGGCCCGACGCCGTCGATCGCGAGGTCGACCCGCACCTCGACGAAGGGATTCGTGGTGAACGCGGCCTTCGGGTCCGACATCTCGAGCGGCCGATCGAGGCGGCACGCCTTGCCTTCGTAGCCGATGCGGAGCCGCTCGAACGGCGCCAGGACCTCGAAGCGCGCGCCGCCGGCGTCGAAGCGCTCGTTGCTCGCGATCTCGGGCCGCTTGAAGTTGAAGAGCACCGAGCCGTCGGGCTCGTACAGACACACCGTCATCTCGGCGTGCCGTTCGTTCGGACGATTGCCGAGCCGAACGAACCCGCCGCGGCGCTGGCTCGTGTCGAAGAAGTTGAAGTACATGCTCTCGTTGAAGTTCGACTCGCCGGCGTTCTCGTGCATGTACTCGTCGGCCGGCTCGAGGCGGAAGGCGAACGGGGTGCGCTGGCTCATGGGTCCTCCAGTCTACTTCGATTCGCGCGAGTACGGCGAGCCGAGGTCGCCGGGCGCGCGGGCCCGGCCGCCCGCCACGGCGAGCACCCCGAGCGTGAGAACGTAGGGCAGCATGAGGGCGAGCGGATACGGGACGGCGAGGCCGCGCGCCTGCAGGCGGAACTGGAGCGCCGTCGCGGCGCCGAAGAAGAGAGCGGCCAGCACGACGCCCCCGGCGCTCCAGCGCCCGAAGATGACGATCGCGAGCGCGATGAAGCCGCGGCCGGCCGTCATTCCCTCGGTGAAGCTGTTCGACTGCGCGAGCGGGAGCGACGCGCCGGCAAGGCCGGCGAAGCACGCCCCGGCGAGCACCGCCATCACGCGCACGCGCTCGACCGGAACGCCCTCGGCGTCGGCCGCCCGCGCCGCCTCGCCGGCTGCCCGCAGGCGAAGGCCGGCGCGCGTGCGCGCGAGGAAGGCCGCGCAGCACGCAGCGAGCGCAAAGGCCGCCACCGTGAACGGAGTCTGCCGGAACAGCGACGGGCCGAGCACCGGAATCTCGGCGAGCCCGGGAATGGGCCACTCGGGAACGGGCGGCGCCGATGGCACCGTCACGGGGAACATCGCGCGCAGCCCGAGCCCGGTCGCGCCGAGGGCGAGCAGGTTGATCGCCGTGCCGACGACGATCTGGTCCGCACGGCGCAGCACGGCGAAGCCGGCGAACAGCGCGCCCATCGCGCACGCCGCCGCCACGCCCGCGGCCACGCCGACCGCAGGCTGCCCCGTGACGACGCTCGCCGCGAAGGCGGCGAAGGCCCCGCACAGCATCATTCCCTCGATGCCGATGTTGACGACGCCGGCGCGCTCGACCAGCAGCTCGCCGAGCGCCGCGAGCAGGAGCGGCGACGCGAGCCGCAGCGCCGCGTCGAGCAGCGCCTCCATCAGCCGCCCTCCGGCTGCGACGCGGCCGAGCGGCGAAGCGCCGCTCGCAGGCCCGCCGGACCGAGGGCGAAGCCGATCGAGAGCAGGACCACGAGCCCCTGCACCACCAGCGTCGCGACCGACGGAACGCCGGCCTCGCGCTGCATCGCTCCCGCACCGCTCGCGAGCGCGCCGAAGAAGAGCGCGGAGGGAACGACCGCGAGCGGATCGAGCCGCGCGAGCAGCGCGACGGCGATCGCGGTGTAGCCCGTCCCCGGCGAGAGCCCCTCGTACAGGCGCCCCGTGATGCCCGCGATCTCGGCGGCGCCGGCGAGGCCGGCGAGCGCGCCGGCGAGTGAGAGCGCGAGCGTTCCGAAGCGCTCCGGCGAGAGGCCCGCGAAGCGCGCCGCCTCGGGCGACGCGCCGACCGCCCGGAGCCGGAAGCCGAGCGCGGTGCGCGTGAGGAGCGCGCTCACGGCGAAGGCGAGCCCGAGGGCGAGCGGAAGGCCGAGGTGCAGGCGCCCCCACGCCGGCAGCACGGCGGCCGGCGGAAATGCGTCGCTCTGCGGGTAAGCGCGCGCGGCCTCCTGCAGCGGCCCCTGGATCGCCCAGGCGACGAGCTGGATCGCGACGAAGTTCAGCAGGAGCGTCGACACCACCTCCGACACGCCGCGCGCGGCGCGCAGCCAGCCTGCGAGCGCGCCGAAGCAGGCGCCGCCCGCGGCGCCGCCGAGCAGCGCGAGCGCCGCGAGCCACGCGCCCGCGGACGCGGGGGCGAGCCGCGTGGCGATCGCGGTCGAGACCAGCGCGCCGGCGTAGAGCTGTCCCTCGGCGCCGATGTTCCACACGCCGCAGCGAAACGACAGCGCGACCGCGAGCCCGGTGAGCAGCAGCGGCCCGGCCTTGAGCAGCGTCGCCGTGAGGCCCGCGCCGCTGCCGAAGGCGCCGGTGGCGAGCGCGCGCAGCGCCGGGAGCGGCGCGTGGCCGAGGCCGGCGAGAACGAGGCTCGCGAGCGCGAGCGCTGCCGTCGCCGCTCCGATCGGCGCGAGCACGCGAACGGCCGTCTCGCGAGCGCCGGCCCGGGTCACGCGGCCGCCTCGCCGCCCGTCTCGCCGAGAAGGATCGCGCCGATCGCCGCGGCATCCGCGCCCTCCGGCACGGCGACGAGCCGCCCGCGCACGAGCGCCACGACACGATCCGAGAGCGCGAGCACCTCGTCGAGCTCGGTCGAAACGAGCAGTACGGCGCCGCCCGCGGCGCGCAGCGCGAGGAGCTGCTCGTGGACGAAGCGCGCCGATCCGACGTCGAGGCCCCGCGTCGGATTGAAGGCAACGAGAACGCGCGCTCCCGCGCCGAGCTCGCGCGCCACCGCGACCTTCTGCGCGTTGCCGCCCGAGAGCGTCGCGACGTCCCGCTCGGGGTCCGGCGGATCGATGCCGAAACGCCGAGCGGCTTCGCCCGCGGCGGCGTTCGCAGCGCGGCGCCGCCACAGCCCGTGGCGGAAGAAGCGCGGATCGTCGTACGAGCCCTTGAGCGCGAGGTTCTCCGCGACGGTCATTCCCGGAACGAGCCCGCCGCGCTCGCGCTCGCCCGAAAGGTGCGCAACACCGGCGGCGCGCAGCGAGCGCACGCCCGGCGCCACCGGGCGACCGGCGACGACGATCGCTCCGGCCGTGGGCGCACGCACCCCCGCGAGCACCTCCTCGAGCTCGCGCTGGCCGTTGCCGTCGATTCCCGCGACGCCGACGATCTCGCCGCTCGCGACGGCGAGGTCGAGACCGCGCAGCCGGCTCGCCTCGCGCGATCCCGGCGCTTCGAGGCCCTGCAGCACGAAGGCCGCCGCTGCGCCTCCGACATCGGCGCGTGTCGGACGGACGAGCGGCGGCAGGTCGCGGCCGAGCATCATTCGACCGAGCTCGGCCGCGCTCGCGCCGCGCGCGGCGACGGTGCCGGCCGTCCGGCCGCGGCGGAGCACGCTCACGCGGTCGGCGAGGCCCTCGATCTCCGCGAGCTTGTGCGAGATGAACAGAACGGCGCGCCCCGCGTCGGCGAGCCGGCGCAGCGCCGGGAAGAGCGCGACGGTCTCCCCGGGCGTGAGCGCCGCCGTCGGCTCGTCGAGGATCAGCACGCGCGCGCCGCGGTCGAGCGCGCGCAGGATCTCGGCGCGCTGCCGCTGGCCGACCGAGAGCGCGTCGACGCGCGCGTCGAGCGGCACGTCGAGGCCGAAGCGCCGCGCGAGCGCCGCGGCGCGGCCCCGCTCGCGCGCGGGCCGGAAGATCGCGCCCGCGCGCGGGCCGCCGAAGAAGAGGTTCTCGGGAACCGTCATCGCGGGAACGAGCGTCGCGTGCTGGTGCACCATCGCGACGCCGGCGCGCAGCGCAGCGCGCGGCGACCAGCGCGCGAGGTCGACCGCCTCGCCGTCCAGCGCGAGCGTCCCGGCGTCGGGACGGACCATCCCCGCCAGCACGTGCATGAGCGTCGACTTGCCGGCGCCGTTCTCGCCGAGCAGCGCGTGGATCTCGCCGTGCTCGACCGAGAGCGAGACGCGGTCGAGCACGCGCTGCCCGGGAACGAACGACTTCGAAATCTCGACGAACGAGACCGCAGGCGGCCGCGCGCCGGTCAGAACTCGCCCCGCGGCACCTTCAGCTCGCCCGACCGGATCCGCGCCGTGTCCTCGACGATCTCCTGCAGCACGGGCGCCGGAATGCGGGGCGCGAGGCCCGCGTTGAGCACGAAGCTCACGATGCCTTCCTTCATCCCGAGGCGGATCGGCTGCGCGACGAAGCGGCCTTCCTTCACGCGCCGCGCGACCTCGACGAACGCCGCCGGGACGTCGAGCACGGCCGAGGCGATGACGACGCTCGGCGCCATGTCGTTCTGGTTGCGGTTGGTGCCGAAGGCGTAGACCTGCTTTCCCTGTTTGGCGCGCTCCTCGACGGCCTGGAACACGCCGCGTCCCGCGTCGTTGGTCTGGTGGAGCAGGAGGTCGGCTCCCTCGTCGAGCAGCGCGAGCGCCGCCTCGCGCGCTGCGCCGACGTCGTCGAAGCGCCCGAGGAAGACCTCGCGCACCGAGACGTCCGGGCGCGTCGCCTCGGCCCCGGCGCGGAACGCGAGGAACGTGCTGCGGATCGACGGCAGGTCGATCCCGCCGATCAGGCCGAGGCGGCCGGTCTTCGTCATGCGCGCCGCGAGGACGCCGCACAGGTAGGTCGCCTGCTCGAGCTCGAAGACCATCGGCGCCACGTTCGCGCGAACGGTGTTGCCCGAGGTCGTGATGAACACGGTCTTCGGGAATGCGGGCGCCACCTTCGCGGCGGCTTCCTGATACTCGAAGCCGTGGCCGAAGACGAGGTCGAACCCCGCGTCGCCGTAGCTGCGGAACTCCTCCTCGAACTGCGCCGGCGTCCTGGTCTCGACGTTGCTCACCTCGGCGCCGAGGTCCGCCTCGATGCGCCGGAGGCCGTCGTAGGCCGCCTGGTTCCAGCCGCCGTCCGAGATCGAGCCCGGCGTCAGCAGTGCGACACGAAAGGGTTTCTGCGCGCCGCCCGCCGGGGCCGGTGCGCCGGCCTGGTCCCCGCACCCGGCGAGCAGGCCGAGCGCGAGGCTTCCCGCGACGGCGACGACTGCCCGCAGCGCCATGGCGCGCGAGTATCGCAGCGAGCGTCGCAGCGTCAACCGACGCGGACGGCCGCGCGTCGCCGCTCAGCGCGGGGTGCGGCCGGCGATCAGGCTCTCGAGGTTCTGGCCGTGAACCGTGTATTCCTCGGTCTCGCTGAAGATCTTGAGCGGGACCCAGCCCGGAACCTCGGAGAGGTGCGGCATGCCCTGCGTCATGGCGCCCGTCGGATCGATCACCCACGGATCGTCCCGGCGCTCGAACCAGAGCGTCACCATGTGGTGTTGGCGGTCGGAGGGGCGGAACACGATCGCGCGGTAGACCTCGTCGCTGCGGAAGCCGAGGTCTCTGAGCGTGTGGTACGGAAGCAGCTCGAGGCCGTCGCAGTCGTCGCCGTTCCGGGCGAGCGTTTCGGCGAGGGTCGCCCAGTGATCGACGGGGCCGTCGGGGATGTAGTGCTGCTTCGACTCGGACTGGATCCAGGATGCGACCTCGCGCGCGAGCTCGCGCTTTCGCTCGGTCCGGAACGCGAAGTAGTCGGCGCGCAGGTCGCCGCGGGGCTGCCCGGTCGCATCACCGCGTCCGGTCGACGCCGAGTTCGACACGGGGGCGGACGGACGGAGCATCTCGACGTCCGGCAGCGCGCGCTCGCGCGCCTGCCAGCTCGCGATCTGCGGCGTCCACGGATCGTCGAGCGCCGGGGCGTCGAAGAACCGCAGGCCGCCGCGCTCGGCCACGGGCCGCGTCGGGGTGGCGCATCCCGCGCCCAGGCACAGGGCGGCAAGGAGGGCCGAGAGCCCGAGAGACGTGGCGCTGCGCGAGCCTCTCATCATGAGCGCCGTTCGGTGCGGCGCTCCGGAGGCTTGAGTCTAACTAGCTGATCTCAAAAGACTTTTCTAGGCAGATCGAGAAATCTCAGGCGCCGCCGGCGGCCCGCGCCGACTCCTGCCGGTGCAGATTCGCAACGCAGGCGCGCAGCGCCGAAGCAGCCCGTGTGCGTCCGGCGCGAGCTGCGCCATCGGTGCGCGCGCGCGGCGCCCTCGCCTCGCGCAGCGTGCTCGGGCGACTCCCCTAGGCGGGGATGTCGAACAGGTGGACGAGGATGAACAGGAGGATGAAGAAGCCGGCCATGGCCGGGATTCCGCCGATCACGTAGGCGATGGCGACACGATCGGGCTGCCCGCTCGACGACTTCGACGACATCGAATCCTCCCTCCCGCCAGCGCTGGCGGGCGCCGGAGACTAGCCGCTCGGGCCGCCCGGCGAAACGGCCTCGCTTCACGGCGCCGGCTGCACGCGCTGCCCGTCTCGCGCCGGCGGCTCGCCGATCACCACCTCTTCCGTCCCCGAGAGGCCGGCCGTGATTCGCACCGAATCCCCGAGAATGCCCGCCTGCTCGACGAAGGTCTGGCGGGCGCGGCCGTCCGCAACCACCCAGACGAAGCTGCGACCGTCGGGCTCGCGATGCATCGCGGCCGTCGGAACGAGCACCTGCGCTCCTCCCGCGCCGGGCGGCGGAGGATCGCCGAGGAACGCGACGCGCGCGCTCATGTCGGGAAGCAGCCGCTCGTCCGGCGTGTCGAGGCGCACCTCGACCTTCAGCGTTCCCTTCTGGCGGTCGACCTGCGGGTAGAGCTTGACGACGGTCGCGGGATAACGCGTGTCCGGCGCCGCATCGGGCGTCACCTCCGCGCGCTGCCCGAGGCGGATTCGCGGAAGATCGCTCTCGTTGATGTCGATCTCGGCGCGCACCTCGGTCATGTTGGCGAGCCGAACGAGGTCACCCGACCCCGAGAAGCCGCCGGGCACCGCGATCTCGCCGGCTTCCTTCAGCTTCGCGAGCACGATGGCATCGGTCGGCGCGCGCAGCACGGTGTGCTCGAGCTCGAGCTCCGCCTCGCGCAAAGCGGCGTCCGCTTCCGCGATCGCGGCCTGCGAGAGCGCGAGCTCGTTCGTTCGCACGTCGAGCTCCTGCTTCGAGCGCGAGTCGCGCGCACGAAGCTCGCGGCCGCGCGCGAGCTGCGCACGCGCGAGATCCGCCCGCGCCCTGGCCGACGCGACGCGGGCGCGCGCGCGGTCGACCGCCGCGCGGTACTCGCGGTCGTCGAGCTCG
>JAYRMX010000043.1:0-17166 GCA_041912475.1 Myxococcota bacterium | reverse complement strand
CGCTCATCGGAGAGGGCGCGGTGCCGCGCAGCGAGCTCGACTTCGCGTTCGTGACCGACTCTCCGGACGAGGCCCTGCGGCACATCGAGCGAGCGCAGAACGGCCCGGCTGCGAAGCGGTCGTGAGCGAGCGCCGGAGCGTGCGGGCGCGCTGCGAACGAGACCGCGGGGCCGGTGGCCCTTCCGGCCTCGCCGGTCGCCGCGCCGAGGCCTTGCTCGAACCGCATCCTTCGACACCCGTCACATCACCGCTGCGGCTTCGCGTGAGGGCGCAGCGCTGCGGCGCCGGCGAGCTCGCGCTGCACTACGTGCTCGAGGCTCCGCTCTCGGGGCTCCGCATCTCGCCGCCGGCGCAGACCCCGGGCCGAAGGGACCTCCTCTGGCAGCACACCTGCTTCGAAGCCTTCGTCACGGCATCTCCTGGCGGGCCCTATCACGAGATCAACCTCTCGCCGTCGGGCGACTGGGCGGTCTACGGCTTCCGGGCCCATCGCGAGCCCGGCCCGCTTCCCGCCGCCGAGGCCGAACCGGCGCTCACGACGGAGCACGCCGGAGATCGGTTCGAGCTGCGCGCGCGCATTGCGCTCGCCGCGCTCGACCCGGCGCATCTCTGCGCTCCGATCTTCGTCGGGCTTTCGGCGGTGATCGAGTCCGCGAGCGGGTCGCTCGCGTACCTCTCCCTTCGCCATCCCGCCGGCCGGCCCGACTTCCATCACGCGGACGGCTTCTGCTTGCGGCTGGATCCGCCGATCTGAGCGTGCGAGGCTTTCGCCCGTGACGCTCCGCTGCGGAATCGACCGGCTGCTCGAAGAGCCGCGCCTTCGCGCGCCGCTCGCAGGCCGGCGCGTCGCGCTGCTCGCGCATCCCGCATCGGTGACGCGCGACCTCGCCCACTCGGCCGACGCGCTCGCGGCGCTCGGAGACGTTCGGCTGACGGCCGCGTTCGGCCCTCAGCACGGCATGCGCGGCGAGAAGCAGGACAACATGGTCGAGTCCGCGGACTACGTCGATCCGCGGCACGGCTTTCCCGTCTTCAGCCTCTACGGCGAGGTGCGCCGCCCGACCGAGCGCATGCTCGACACCTTCGACGTGATCCTCGTCGACCTGCAGGACGTCGGATGCAGGATCTACACCTTCGTGACGACGCTGCGCTACGTGATCGAGGCCGCGGCGAAGACGGGAAAGTCCGTCGTCGTGCTCGACCGGCCGAACCCGGCGGGGCGCCCCATCGAGGGCCTTCGCCTTCGCGCGGGCTGGGAGAGCTTCGTCGGCGCGGGGGCGCTTCCGATGCGGCACGGCCTCACGCTCGGCGAGCTCGCGCGCTGGTTCGCCCGCGAGCTCGGCCTCGACGTCGATCTCGACGTGATCGCGATGGAAGGCTGGGAGCCCGAGCGCGAACCGGGCTTCGGCTGGCCGCTCGGCGAGCGTGCGTGGGTCAACCCGAGCCCGAACGCAGCGACCCTCTCGATGGTGCGCTGCTACGCCGGCAGCGTGATGCTCGAAGGAACGACGCTCTCGGAAGGCCGCGGCACGACGCACCCGCTCGAGCTGTTCGGGGCGCCCGACCTCGACGCCGGCACCCTTCTCGCGCGCATGGCCGCGCTCGCTCCGGAGTGGATGCGCGGCTGCCGCCTGCGGCCGTGCTTCTTCGAGCCGACCTTCCACAAGCACGCCGGCAGCCTCTGCGCGGGCGTGCAGATCCACGTCGACGATCCCGCGTACGATCACGCCGCGTTTCGCCCGTGGCGCCTGCACGCGCTCGCCTTCAAGGCGCTCCGCGCGCTACGGCCCGACTACGCGCTCTGGCGCGACTTCCCCTACGAGTACGAGCGCGACCGGCTCGCCATCGATGTCCTCAACGGCAGCCCACTGCTGCGCGAGTGGGTCGACGACCCGCAGGCCACGCCCGGCGATCTCGACGCAGTCGCGCGAGACGACGAGGCGGCCTGGCGCGACGAGCGTGACGCGGTGCTGCTGTATCGCTGAGATCCGCTGTGGCCGCAGCGCGCGAGCCGCTGCGCCCGCGGCCCGGACGGTGCGAGCGAATCAGCTCGACCCGAGCGGGTCGAGGCGAAAGAACCACGTGCTCTGCGCCATCGTTCCCTGCGGATCTCCGCTGAGGTCGTACTTCTTCGCGACCTTTTCGAGCAGGACCGTTCGAAGCGCCGGGTCGGTGACGCGCGTCGCCTTCGCGGCGTAGACCTTCCCGCCGACGCGCAGCCGAAGGCGGCCATCGGCCTCGGCCTGCGCCGGCCACTGCTTGCGCGCGGCGAGGCCGGCCGGGACGTAGAGCACGCCGTCGTTCTCGATGATCCACGTCGTGCGGCTCTTCGGCTCGGGCTGCCCGACCTCGATCTCGACGGTGTGGAGCGCCCCGGCCTGCGCCGCGTCGGGAAGGCCTGCAGAGACGGTGTCGCGGAAGGGGCCTCCCGGAATCGGGCCGAGCGGGCCGTCGTGGAACCGCGCCAGGACGACCCCTACGGCGAGGGCGGCGAGGCCGAGCGAGACGAGAAGCATGAGCCAGCCGACGACACGACCCATGGCGTCACCTCCGAAGCGGACGCCGGGCGACGGAGCCCGCTTCCCGGAGTCTACGCCGAAAAGCGTTCCGCGCCCGGCAGCGGATCCTTCCCGGACGCACGCCGCCGCCGGCCTCGGCGCACCCGGCCGGGCGCGCTCGCTATCGCCCCTTGAAGACCGCGGGGCGCGTCTCCTTGAACGCGCGCGGGCCTTCTCGTGCGTCCTCGGTCGCGAAGATCGGGAGGCCGATCTGCAGCTCGCGCTGGAGCGCTTCGACCTCGGGCATCCCTTCGGTCTCGCGGAGCGAACGCAGAACGGCCTGAACCGCGAGCGGACCGTTGGCGGCGATCTGCTCGGCGATCCGCATCGCTTCGGCGAGCGCCTCGCCGTCGGGAACGACGCGGCCGATGAGACCGATCTCCTTCGCCTCCTGCGCCGAGACGTTGCGCCCGGTGAGCAGGATCTCGGCCGCGAGCGTGTACGCGATCTGCCGGCGCAGCCGCACCGTCGACCCGCCGAGCGGGAACAGTCCGCGACGCACTTCTGCGACACCGAAGGTCGCGCTCGCACCCGCGACGCGGATGTCGGTGCCCTGCAGGATCTCGGTGCCTCCTGCGATCGCGTAGCCTTCGACGGCGGCGACGATCGGCTTGCACGGCCGCGCATGGCGAAGCAGCGCCTTCCACTGCAGGTCGGCGTCCTGCTCGAAGCGCGCGGTCCACTGGTCCTCGGCGTATCCGCCGCTCATGGCCTTCAAGTCGGCGCCGGCGCAGAACGTCCCGCCGGCGCCGGTGAGCACTCCGACGCGCAGCTCCGGGTCGGTGTCGAGGAGCTTCCAGGCGTCGCCCATTCGGGCCAGCATCTCGCCCGAGAGCGCGTTGCGGGCCTCGGGGCGGTTCATGGTGACGACGAGAATCGCGCCCTCGCGCTCGACGAGGGCATGGGGTGCGGCGGGCATGGAGCCTCCAGCGGGTCGGGTGGACGGGATCTGGCAGAGAATAGAACGCGTTCTAATCTTGGATCAACCCTCACCCCGCGAGGCCCCCGTGCGAACCCGGATTTGCGATCCGTTCGGAATCGACGTCCCGATCTTCGCCTTCAGCCACTGCCGCGACGTCGTCGCCGCCGTCTCCCGCGCCGGCGGATTCGGCGTCCTCGGCGCGATCGGCTTCTCGCCCGAGCAGCTCGAGATCGAGCTGCGCTGGATCGACGAGCACGTCGGCGGCAAGCCGTACGGCGTCGACATCGTGATGCCCGCGACGTCGGCCGTTCCCGACGGCGTGAAGCTCGATCAGGACTCGCTCGAGCGAATGCTTCCCGAGCCGCAGAAGAAGTTCGTCGCGGAGATCCTCGAGCGCCATCAGGTGCCCCCGCTGCCGGAGGGAACTCCGCCGCCCGCGGCGGGCCTGCTCGAATGGGCGGGCGGAGCGACGCGCTCGCAGGTCGACATCGCGCTCGAGCATCCGATCAAGCTGCTCGTGAACGCGCTCGGCCCGCCGCCGAAGGACGTCGTCGACCGCGCGCACGCGCACGGAATTCCGGTCGCGGCGCTCGTCGGGAGCCCCAAGCACGCCGTCGAGCAGGTGCAGGCGGGCGTCGACCTCATCATCGCATCGGGAACGGAAGCGGGCGGACACACGGGAGAGGTCGGCACGATGGTGCTCGTTCCCGACGTCGTCGACGCGGTGGCGCCGGTTCCGGTGCTCGCGGCCGGCGGAATCGGCAGCGGGCGTCAGGTGGCCGCGGCGCTCGCGCTCGGCGCCGACGGTGTGTGGACGGGATCGATCTGGCTGACGGTCGCCGAGAGCGACACGCACCCCGTCGTGGTCGAGAAGCTGCTGAAAGCCGGCTCTCGCGACACGGTTCGCTCGCGCGCGATGACGGGCAAGCCCGCGCGGCAGCTCCGCACCGCGTGGACCGAGGCGTGGGACGGCCCGCAGTCGCCGGGTCCGCTCCCGATGCCGCTGCAGTTCGTTCTCACGGCCGACGCGACGGCGCGCATCCATCACTTCGCGCGCAAGCCCGGATCGCGGGCGGCCGAGCTGCTCGGCTTCCCCGTCGGGCAGGTCGTCAGCCGAATGAACCAGGTGAAGGCGAGCCACGAGGTGATCTACGAGCTGATCGACGAGTTCGTCGACAGCGTGAAGCGGCTCGAGGGCCTGCTCGAGCGCGCCGAGAAATAGCGATCAGCTCGCCGCTCCGTCGCGCGCGCTCGCGAGCAGAGAGAGCGTCACTTCGTCGAGCAGGTCGTCGTCGATCTGCTCCGGATCGAGCCACTGCGCCGCGTAGCGCAGGTGCACCTTCTGGCCGACGAAGACGTCGAAGAGATCCGAGTCGATGTGCCCCTCGTCGCGCATGCGCGAGAGGATCCCGAGGACGGTCTTCACCGTGAGCCCCGGCTTGTACGGGCGGTCCTTCGCCGTGAGCGCCTCGAAGACGTCGGCGAGGCCGAGGATCCGCGCCTGCAGCGACATCTGCTCGCGCGTGAAGCCGTTCGGATAGCCCGCGCCGTCCATGCGTTCGTGGTGGCAGCCCGCGATGAAGGGAACGTTGCGAAGGCTCTTCGGGTACGGGAGCTGCTCGAGCATGCGGATGGTCGAGACGACGTGCTGGTTCACGATCTCGCGCTCGGCCTCGCTGAGCGTTCCGCGCGGGATCGTGAGGTTCTCGGCCTCCTCGGGCTCGAGAATCGGGCGCTCGGTCCCGTCGGGCCCGTGCCAGCGCCAGCGCACGGCGATCGCGCGAACGCGGTCCTGGAGCGCGCGGTCCATGAACTCGCCGCCGGTGTTGCACTGGCGCAGGAACGCCCGGTCCTCGTCCATCGCACGCAGCGTCGCACCGAGATCGCCCGTCGATTCCTTGCGCGAATGCGCGAGCTCGACTTCGCGCTTCGCCACTTCGAAGCGAACGTCGACCAGGTCGATGCGGTCGAAGAGCGCCTCGAGCTTCGTGGCCTTGTCCTGGACGTGGACGGGCGTCGTCACCTTGCCGCAGTCGTGGAGCAGCGCGGCGATCCGCAGCTCGTAGCGCTCGGCGGGGCTGAGGGTGAACTCCTTGAGCGGTCCCTCGCTCGCGGCGCAGGCCGCGTCGGCGATCATCTCGGTGAGCACCGGGACTCGGCGGCAGTGCGCTCCCGTGTAGGGCGACTTCTCGTCGATCGCCTTCACGAGGAGCTGGATGAGGCCCTCGAACAGCGCCCGGAACTCGCCGGCGAGCCGGTCGCGCGTGAGCGCGACGGCGGTCTGCGACGCGAGCGACTCGGCGAGCGCGCGGGCTTCGTCGCCGAACGTCCCCGCGGCCGGCGGCGCCACGAGCTGGAGCACGCCGATCACCTCGGCCTCGTGGTTGCGCATCGGGATCGAGAGCGCTCCGCTCCCGGCGTCGCCGGCGGCGGCTCCGGCGCGCGCTGCGGCGGACGCGAGCGCGTCGAGCGTCTTCGCGCGCGCGCCGGCGCGCGGCGCATCGTTCTCGAGGAGGATCGCGCGCTCGAGCTCGTCCGATTCGTTCACGAAGTGGAGCGCGCCGGCCGCCGCGCCCGTCACCGCCATCGCGCCGCGCAGAATGGTCTCGAGCAGCCGCGTCCGGTCCTCCTCGACCGAGAGCGCGGTGCCGACCGTGTTGACCGTCTCCATGACCGCGACGTGGTGCGCGATGCTCTCGGTCATCCGGTTGAACGACCGGCCGAGGTCTTCGAACTCGTCGCCGGTCTCGATCTCGACGCGTGCCGAGAAGTCGCGGTCGGCCATGCGCAGCGTGGCGGCGCGCAGCGTCTCGATCGGAACGAGCTGCCGGCGGACGAGAACGAGGCTCGCGAGGACGACGCCGAGCAGCGAGAGCACGGCGACGAGCGGGAACGTCGCGCGAAACTGCCGCACGGGTGCGAGAATGGCGTCCGCCGGCTCGCTCACGACGATGCTCCACGACGGCGCGCGGAACACGGGCCGCAGGAACAGGGCCCACGATCCGGCGAGGCGCCCGGTCCCGGCGAGCGCGACGCGGCGCCCGCCGAGCCGCGGGTCGGCCTCTCGATTCGCGGCGGCAGCAGCGTCTCCTCCGGCGCTGTGGAAGACGGAGGCGCCGCCCTCGGTGACGACACGCAGCGCGACGAACGAGCGCAGCGCCTCTCGCGCGAAGACGAAGCCGGGATCGACGGCGGCCGCAACGAGCCGGCGCTGCGGGCCGCTCCCGGCGAGATGCGCGATCGCGATCGTCGAATCGCCGCCGTTCTCGACGACACGGAGCAGGGCGCCTCCCTGCTCGAGGTGGCGGCGGTCGGACGCGTCCTCCGTACGGAACGCCGCGAGCAGCGCGGAGTCGGTCGGGGCTGCGCCGGTCGTCGCGCCACCGGATCGCCGGCCGGTCGCGCCGGCGCGTGCCGGCTCCCGACCGGCGTCTTCGCCGGCCGCCTCCGCGGCGCCGGCCACCGCGACCGCGACGATGCGGCCGCGCGCGAGCTCGCGCAGCGGAGCGGGGAGCGCCCCGATCGAAGGAGTCGGTCCCGACTGCAGGAGCGCGGTGTCGAGCACGTGCAGCGTCGCATCGAGGAGGACGAGCTTCTCGAGCGCCGTCATGCCGATCTGCTTCGCATCGTGCGCGAGCTGCGCCTCGCCTTCGCGCTCGAGCTCGCCGGTCACCTGGCGCAGCGAGATCGCCGCGAAGCCGGCGATCGGAAGCAGCGCGCAGAGAACGACCGAGAGAAAGATCCGGCGTGCGACGCGGCTCCTGAGGAAGCGGCCTTCGATGTGCAGTCGTCCGGCGAGAAGCGTCACGGCAGTCCCATCTCAGTAGTGCGCGCCGAGCCCGATGAAGATCCCGTCGTTCGCCCGGATGACGTCGTCGAGGCTTCTCGGAGAGCTCAGCGCCGTGGCGGTGAGCCCGTCCTTACCGCGGCTGTAGAGGTCGTAGTCGTCGTTGAGCGGGACGAGGAACCGGTCCTTGCGCGCAGCGCCCATGTTGATCGCGGCGCCGGCCGCGTTCCGCAGCGGCAGGTACTGGTACGGCCGGCCCCACGGGTCGTTGCGCGCGAGGCTCACCGCGGCGAGCGTGTCCGGCGGCGGCCCGCCTTCGGCGAGGTAGGAATCGAGCTCGGTCTGGATCGACTTGATGTCGAGGATCGAGCGCGTGACGCGGACCTTCTCGATGTAGTCGAGGTATTTCACCGTGGCGAGCGACGACAGGATGCCGAGGATTGCGACGACGATCATCAGCTCGATGATCGTGAAGGCTTCCGTACCTCGCCGCGACGACGGCATGGCGACGGCGTCATTCCGCGACGACGCGAGCGACCTGATCGGCGAGCGCCTTCTCTCGATCCTGCAGCTCGGCAACGAGCCGCGAGGCCTCGGCGTCGCCGTGCAGGGAGGCCCACTCGGCGAGGTCTCCGAGGTGCTCGCCGAGCCGCGCGTGCGCGGCGGCGAGGTCGGCATGGCGCTCGCGGAGCGCGGCCGTCATCGCGTTCAGAGACTCGGCCTCTCGCGTCAGGTAGTCGGCCGCGCGGAGCCGGATCGGGGAAGGCAGGCGGCCGTCGCGGACCGAACCGAAGACCTGCACGAAGCGGACGAGCGGCGACACCATCCGCTGGTACAGCAGCCACGAGCTCACGACGACGCTCGCGAGGCAGATGACGACCATCGGCCACAGCGTCTCGTGCATCGTGAGGATGCGGTCCGCGATGCGCCCGAGATCGTCCGGCGACGAGTCGCCTGCGTCGAAGCGGATCAGGAGCGGCACCAGCACGGCGGCGCTCGAGACGATCAGGATCGCAGCCGCGGTCCCGGAGACGACCCAGATCAGGTGCGCACGGAACGAGGGATTCTCGAACCAGCTCGGGCTCCCGCTGCGGCTCATGAGCCACCTCTCCTCGGCTCGGGGCCGCGCGCCTCGCGGACCCAGACCTCTTCGTGATTCTCGAAGCGCAGCGACGGGCCTCGGGGCGCGAGCAGCTCGAGCCGCACGGTCTGCGGAGTCCCGTCGGCGCCGCGGTAGTGGATGACGTGCAGCGTGACGCCGTCGCCGGCGAGCTCCGAGTCGACGCGCTCGATCAGGAAGCGCTCGTTGCTCGGCCCGCCCGTCTCGAACTCGATCATCGCGGGGCTGATCGCGAGCGAGCGCCCCTGATAGCGCGGGTCGGGAGACGTCCAGCGACCGACGAGGGCCGCCGGGACCTCCTGATCGGTGCACGCGCCGGCCACGAGGGCGGCGCAGAGCGCAACGATTCGCCGCACGCCGCGGCTGGGCGCGCGCGTGATGCGACCAGCACCCAGGCGCAGATCGTCGGTCATGCGGCCCTCCCCCCCATCTCTTCGTCCCGTCGGAGCGTGGCTTGAAGCCACGGGGCGCAGGAACCGCACGGATCGGAGTTAATCCCGGCCGAATCCTCCGCGGTTCGTGGTAGGCTGGGGCTCCTGGGAACGGAGGATCCGATGCCTGCTGCCGCCCGCTCTGCCCCGCGCCTTCACGCTCGCCGCTTCGGCAACCGAATCGGGATTGGATGGCTCATCGCTGCCGCGATGACGGGCGCGCTCGCCTCGCCGGCCCTCGCCTCGCCGGTGACCGTCGCGTTCACGGGAGTCTGGACGCTCGTCGACGACGCCGGCGCCGTGCTGGGCGGCGCGATCACTCCCGGCTCCGCATTCTCGGCGACGCTCGTCTACGACGACGCGACGCCCGACTCGAACGCGAGTCCCCTCTACGGCAACTACACGGTCGCCCCGGCGCAGCTCGGCTTCACGGTCACGTCCGGCGGCTTCACCTTCTCGCACGTGTTCGGGGGACTCAACGAGATCGACGTCCTCCACCCCGGAACCGGCGACACGGTGAGCCTGTACGCCGAAGGCCTGGCAGTCTCGCCGTCCGTGGGACCGATCGGCTTCTCGTGGGCGGGCTTCTCGCTCGACGATCCGAGCGGGACCGCGCTCTCGTCGGACGCGCTCACCGGAGTGCCGTGGAGCATGGCGGCGTGGTCCGCCGGCGCCATGACGATCTTCGCCGACCTCGACGACGGCAACCCGCTCACCTACTTCGATCTCGAGGGCGACGTCACCTCGCTCACCGCGACGCCCGAGCCCGGAACCGCCGGCCTCGTCTGCGCCGGCCTCGCGCTGCTCTCGCTCCGCGCCCGCCGGCGCTGAGCGCGCGCGGAACGGGGGCGTCCGGGAGGATCCCCTCCGCTCAGGAACCCACGAGGCGGAGGGCGGCGCGGGGGCAGGCGGCGACCGCTGCTTCGACGCGCTTGCGGAGGTTCTCGGGCGGGTCCTCGATGAGGATGTGGAGCTCGTCGTTCTCGTCGACCTGGAAGACCTCGGGGCAGGCGGCCATGCAGCGGGCGTTGGCCTCGCACAGGTCGTAGTTCACGACGACGCGCATCGCTCTTCCTCCGTGAGCTCCGTCTCGAGTTTCGTTCTGCATCACGCCCGGCAGCGCCGGTTTCGATTCTAGCCCGCGGCGCCCGGCCGTCCCGGCTCCGGCCGCTCGGCGCCCGGCGTGCTATTCCGAGTCCGTCGCGGCGCAGGAGGGCCCGAGGGTGCAGCGCACGCAAGACGGGTGGCGGGAGGCGCTCGCGCGGCGCCCGTGGTGGATGAACGCGCTTCTCGGCTTCTGCCTGTACATGACCTTCGTGTACGTGCCGTGGGATCTGTTCGCAAAGCCCGTCTCGCGCGACGAGGAGGTGTGGTTCGGCCTCCTGTTTCGCGGCTGGGCCGCGAAGCTCCTCGCGCTTCCACACTGGGCCGTGTATGCGGCGGGGAGCGTCGGATTCCTGCGCATGAAGCGCTGGATGTGGCCGTGGGCCGCCGTCTATGCCGGGCAGGTCGCGTTCGGGATGGCGGTCTGGCCGCTCGTCCACATCGGCGGAATTCGCGGCGCCGTCGCCGGCGCCGTCTCGGGCGCAGCGTTCTCGGTGGTCGCCGTCGCGCTCTGGCGTGCGCGCGGCCTGTTCCAGCCGGCGGCGCCTCGCCTTCGCGAGCGCTACGGCGAGTGGGCGCTCGTCACCGGCGCGTCGTCCGGGATCGGGCGCGAGTTCGCCCGCGCCCTCGCGCGCGGCGGCGTGAGCGTGGCGATCACCGCACGCAGAGCCGATCGCCTCGCCGCGCTCGCAACGGAGCTCGAGGAGATCCACTCCGTCCGGACCCGCAGCGTTCCGCTCGATCTCGGCGAGAGCGGCGCGGCCGAGCGCCTCGCCGCCGCCGTCGCAGACCTCGAAGTCGGGATCCTCGTGAACAACGCCGGCTTCGGCAGCATCGGGCCGTTCGCCGAGCAGGATCCTGCGCGCGTTCGCGAGATGGCCGAGCTCTCGTGCGCGGCGCCCGCCGTCCTCACGCGGCTGCTCGTGCCACCGATGCTCGCGCGCGGTCGCGGCGCCGTCGTCATCGTCGGCTCGGTCGCCGGGATGCTCCCGATGCCGCTTCACGCCCTCTACAGCGCGAGCAAGGCGTTCGACAACGTCCTCGGCGAGGCGCTCTACGAAGAGCTTCGCGGCACCGGCGTCGACGTGCTCGCCCTCGAGCCCGGCTCGACGGAGACGGAGTTCCAGCAGCAGGCCGGCGAGAAGGCGCACGCGGGAGAGAAGGCCGACGATGTCGTTCGCAAGGCCCTCGAAGCCCTCGGCCGCGAGCCCGCGCTCGTCCCGGGCTGGTTCGCGTGGCTGCGAGCGAACCTCGCGCTGCGCCTGCTCTCGCGGCCGCTGCTGCTCGCGGCCGTGCGAAAGGCGACGCAGGCGCGGATGCCGGGCAGGGAGCGCAGCGAGGGCTGACGGCGACTCCCGCGCCACACGGCGGCTCCGGCGGTCGCGGGAAGATCGTTCGCCTTGCAGCCGCGCGCGCGGACCCGCCGCCCGCACGGGGCGTCCACGGCGGCGGAAACATCGTCGTTCGCACCGCCCTCGAACACGCAGCGGACACGCGGCGAAGGCGCAGCGCGGGGGCAGCGCGGCGCTTCGCGCCGTTTTCGCTCCGGCTGGTGCATAATGAGCGCTCGTCCGCGCCCGCCCGCCGGATGCCGCCCCCCCCGGCTCCTCGCGGGCCCGCGCCGGAGATCCGCTCGAACCGCGTCGGGGGGCGAAGGAGAATCCGGTGGCAGACGAACGAGGCGCCGAGGTGCGCGAGCTTCCGCGGGACGCGAGCGTTCCCAAGATCCGATGGGACGACTCGAACCTGCGGAGCTCGTACGCGAACGTGGTGAACGTCACGAGCACGCGCGAAGAGGTCGTGCTGCTGTTCGGGCTCAACAATGCGTGGCAGGCCGGGCAGAGCGAGGTGACGATCCAGCTCTCGGATCGCCTCATCCTCAGCCCGTTCGCGGCCAAGCGGCTGTCGCTGCTCCTCGACGGCGTTCTCAAGCAGTACGAGGCCCGCTTCGGCGCCCTCAACCTCGAGGCCCGCGCGCAGGATGCGAGGCCCGCGGGCAACGCGTAGCGGGCGAGGAGCTCGGCCGTGAGCGTCGAACCGGGCGGCGGGCTGGGCGCGGCAGGCCCGGCGTCACCGACACCGGAAAGTGACGCCTCGGAAGAGGCCGCGCTCTGGCGCCGCCTCGCCGAGGCGGCGACGCCGGAGTCGTATCTCGCAGCCTGGCTCGCGCTGCAGTGCCGGCGGCTTCGCGGCTCGGTGTCGGCGGCCGTCCTGCTCGGACCGCCCGATGCCGGGCCGTTCGCGCCCGCGGCCGTCTGGCCCGCGGGCGCGTCGCCGTCGGCGAGCCTCTCGGCCGCAGCGCAGGCGGCGCTGCAGGAAAAGCGTCCGTGCGTGCGCCGCGCCGATCCGCCGGCGCGGGGCGTCGTCGCGGCGCGCGAGACCTTCGCGCTCGCTCAGCCGCTGCTGCTCGCCGGGGCGCTGCACGGCGCCGTCGTGGTCGAGCTCTCGGCGCGGCCCGAGGCCGAGCTCGCGGCGGCGCTCCGTGAGCTCGCGTGGGGCTCGGCCTGGCTCGAAGGGCTGCTGCAGCGCGCGCAGGCCGCACGCGAGGGGGGACGGCGAGCGCGGCTGCGAGCCGCGTTCGATCTGCTCGCGAGCGCGCTCGAGCACGACCGCTTCCAGGCAGCGGCGACGGCCTTCGCGACCGAGGCCGCGACGCATCTCGGCTGCGACCGCGTGAGCGTCGGATTCGCTCGCCGCCGACGCGTCCACGTTCGGGCGATCTCGCACAGCGCGCACTTCGCGAAGCGCGCGAATCTCGTGCGAGCCCTCGAAGCCGCGATGGACGAGTGCCTCGAGGCGAGCGCGCCGGTGAGCTTCCCGACGGCGCAGGACGACACGGCGAGCGTGGGCCGCGCGCACGAGGAGCTGGCGCGGCAGTACGGCGCCGGCGCGGTGCTCTCGGTGCCGCTCGTCCGGGGCGACGAGGTGTGCGGCGTCGTCACGCTCGAGCGCCCGCCCGGGAGCGCGTTCGACGCCGAGACGGTCGCGCTCTGCGAGGCGGTCGCGGCGCTCGCGGGGCCGCGTCTCGACCTCTCGCGCCGCGAGGACCGGTGGCTGGTCGCGAAGGCCTTCGCCTCGCTGCGCGCGCTCGCCGAGCGCCTCGCCGGCCCGCGCCACACGGCGCTCAAGCTCGGCGCAGTCGCCGCCGCTGCGCTCGCGATCTTCCTCGGCTTCGCACGCGGCGAGTTCCGTGTGACGGCGAAGGCGCTTCTCGAGGCGAAGGAGCTGCGCGCAGCGGCCGCCCCCTTCGACGGCTTCGTCGCCGAGGGCCTCGCGCGCGCGGGCGATCTCGTCGGCGCGGGGCAGCCGCTCGGCCGCCTCGACGACCGCGAGCTTCGCCTCGAGCGCATGAAGTGGGCGAGCCAGCTCGAGCAGACGCTGACGCAGTACCGCGAGGCGCTCGCCGCGCGAGAGGCGGCCAAGAGCGTCATTCTCTCCGCGCAGATCGATCAGGCGCGCGCGCAGCTCGCTCTGCTCGAAGACCAGCTCGGACGCACCGAGCTCCGCGCGCCGGTGGCGGGCGTCGTCGTGAGCGGCGACCTCTCGCAGCGCCTCGGCGCTCCCGTCGAGCGCGGGAGCGTGCTCTTCGAGGTGGCGCCGCTCGACGCCTGGCGCGTCGTCCTGCAGGTCGACGAGCACGACATCGACGAGGTGCGAGCGGGCCAGCGCGGGAGCCTCGTGCTCTCGGCCTTCCCGGGCGAGCCGCTCGACTTCGCCGTCGAAACGGTGACGCCGGTCGCGTCGGCGGCCGAGGGGGCGAACACCTTCCGCGTCGAGGCGCGGCTCGACCGCTCGCCGGCCGATCTGCGGCCCGGCATGGAAGGCGTCGGGAAGATCAGTGTCGACCGGCGGCGGCTCGCGTGGATCTGGACGCACGATGCCGTCGACTGGGTGCGGCTCGCGCTCTGGCGGTGGCTGCCGTGATCCGGCCGCTCTTCAGCCCCTCGTGGTACCGCGTGGCGGGCGTGACGCCGCGTCTTCGCGGTCACGTCAGGCTGCATCGGCACGTGTATCGCCGCCGCACCTGGTGGGTGCTGCAGGACCTCTCGACCGGACAGCTCCACCGCTTCACGCCCGAGGCCCACGCGGTGATCGGCCTCATGGACGGGACGCGCACGGTGCAGGAGATCTGGGAGATCGCCACCGAGCGGCTCGGCGACGACGCGCCGAGCCAGGACGAGATGATCCACCTCCTCGGCCAGCTCCACGCCGCAGACGCGCTCCAGTCCGACGTTCCCCCCGACGCGCGTGAGCTGCTCGACCGCCACCGCAAGCGCGAGCGCAAGCGCTGGCAGACCCGCCTGCTCTCTCCCTTCGCCATCCAGATCCCGCTCGTCGATCCGGAGGCCTTCCTCGCGCGCGTCGAGCCGTGGCTGCGGCCGCTGCTCGGGCCCGTCGGCGCCGTGCTCTGGCTCGCGGTCGTGCTCCCGGCGACGGTGCTCGCCGGCATGCACTTCGCGGAGCTGAGCGACGCTGCGCTCGAGCGCGCGATGGAGCCGCAGAACCTCTTCCTCGTCTGGCTGGTCTTTCCGGTGCTGAAGAGCCTGCACGAGCTGGGGCACGCCGTTGCCACGAAGACCTTCGGCGGCGAGGTGCACGACATGGGGATCATCCTGCTCGTGCTGACGCCGGTCCCGTACGTCGACGCGTCGGCCGCGTCCGCGCTTCGCCAGCGAAGGCAACGGATGCTGGTCGGCGCGGCGGGGATGCTGGTCGAGGTCTTCTGCGCAGCGCTCGCGCTCTACGTCTGGCTCGCCGCCGAGCCCGGGATCGTTCGCACGGTCGCGTGGAACGTCGTCCTCGTGGGAAGCGTGAGCACGCTGCTCTTCAACGCGAACCCGCTGCTGCGCTACGACGGGTACTACATCTTCGCCGACTGGCTCGAGGTCCCGAACCTTCGCCAGCGGGCGAACGACTACGTGAGGTTCCTCGTCGAGCGCCACGCGTTCGGCCTGCGGCAGGCGGCGGCGCCCGACGCGACGGGGAGCGAGCGCGCGTGGTTCGTTCTCTATGCGGCGGCGT
Source organism: Myxococcota bacterium (assembly GCA_041912475.1). Lineage (GTDB taxonomy): Bacteria > Myxococcota_A > UBA9160 > UBA9160 > UBA9160 > MYXO. Next base: position 2,222 of record JAYRMX010000043.1, on the reverse strand, counting down.
CGTTCGTGTACCGCACGCTCGTCGTCTTCGCGATCCTGCTGCTCGTTCTCTCGAAGTGGTTCTACGCGGGCGTGATCCTCGGCATGGTCGGGGCCGTCGCGTGGGCCGGAAAGCCCGTCGTGCAGGGCGCGCGGGCGCTGTTCACGGGAGCGAAGCTGCGGCCGGTTCGCCGCCGCGCGCTGCTGGTTTCCGGTGCGGCCGTCGCGCTCGCGCTGATCGTCGTGGCGGTGATGCCCTTCCCGCTGCGCACCCGCACCGAGGGCGTGGTCTGGATCCCGGAGGAGGCCTTCGTTCGCGCGGGCGAGGAGGGCTTCGTCTCCCGCGTCGTCGCTGCGCCCGGGTCGTTCGTCGCTCCCGGCGACCTGCTGATCGCGCTCGAGGACCCGGTCGTCGCGACCGAGCGGCTCGTCTCCGAGGCGCAGGTGCGAGAGGTCGAGGCCGAGCGCGCCTCGCGCCAGTGGGTCGACCGAACGGAGGCGGCCCTGCTCGAGGAGCAGCTCGCGTTCGCGCGCGACCGCCGGGCGCACGCCCGCCGGCGCGCCGAGGGACTCGAGATTCGTGCGCACGCGAGCGGACCCTTCGTGCTGCCGCGCGCGGCCGATCTTCCCGGGCGGTTCGTGAAGCGCGGCGAGCTGCTCGGCCACGTGATCGATCTGGGTCGCCTCACGATCCGAACGATCGTCTCGCAGGACGACGCCGGGCTCGTGCAGCACCGGACGCGGCGCGTCGAGGTGCGCCTCGCCGAGGCGGTCGCCGAGCGCCGCGGCGCGCAGCTCGTCCGCGTCGTTCCGGGCGCGTCGGCGGAGCTTCCGAGCCTCGCGCTCGGCGCCGCCGGAGGCGGTGCGGTCGCGACCGATCCGCGCGACACGCACGGGATACGCGCGCTGCAGCGCAGCTTCCAGGTCGACCTCGAGCTGCCGGCGCACGAGCGCTTCGTGAACGTCGGCGAGCACGTCTACGTGCGCTTCGACCACGGCAGCGAGCCCCTCTTCACGCAAGGCTGGCGGCGGCTTCGCCAGCTCTTCCTCGCGAGGCTCCATGTCTAGCGCCGCAGATCTCGCGCGCGGCGCGGTTCCGCGCGGCGCCTACGCGGAGCGCGATCGCGAGGCGGCGGGCTGGCTCGACCGCGCCGCCGAGCGGGCGACGGGGCCGATCGCTCGCCGGCTGCGCGCCGTCTCGGAGCGCGGAGACGAGATCGGCGCCGCAACCGACGCCGCCGGAGAGGCGCTGCGCGATGCCACCGACGCAGTTTTGCGACAGCGCGCCGGCGCGCTGCGCGAGCGGCTGCGGCGCGAGGGCTTCGGCGGCCCCGTGGCGAACGCCGGCGAGGCGCCTTCCCGGTGGGCCGTCGCCGAGGCCTTCGCGCTGGTCCGCGAGGCGGCGTCCCGCACGTTGGGCCAGCGCCACTACGACGTCCAGCTCCGCGGCGGCCTCGCGCTGCTGCGCGGATTCGTTGCCGAGATGGAGACCGGCGAAGGAAAGACGCTCACCGCGACGCTCGCCGCGTGCACCGCCGCGCTCGCCGGCGAGCCCGTCCACGTCGTCACCGTGAACGACTACCTCGCGCGGCGCGACGCCGACTGGATGCGCCCGGTCTACGCGGCGCTCGGCCTCTCGGTCGGCGTCATCGTGCAGGGCCTCGACCCCGCGCAGCGGCAGGCCGCCTACGCGTGCGACGTCACCTACGCGACCAACAAGGAGATCGCGTTCGACTATCTGAAGGACCGGATTTCGCTCGGACGCCGCGGCAGCCGCGTCCGCCTGCAGCTCGACCGCCTGTTCGACGAAGCGCCGCGCGCGCGCCGGCTGCTGCTTCGCGGCCTTCACTTCGGAATCGTCGACGAGGCCGACAGCGTGCTCGTCGACGAGGCGCGGACCCCGCTCATCATCTCGGGCGAGAGCGACGACACGCTCGAAGCCGAGGCCTGCGAGCAGGCGCTCGCGCTCGCCGCCGAGCTGCGCGAGGGGCGCGACTTCCGGCTCGAGGGCCGCGAGCGCGCGGTCGCGTACACGCCCGAGGGCGAGGCCCGGCTCGCCGAGCGCGGCCGTGCGCTCGGCGGGTTCTGGACGAGCCGCCTTCGCCGCGAGGACCTCGTGCGGCAGGCGCTCGTCGCGCTGCACCTGCTGCTCCGCGATCAGCACTACCTCGTCCGCGACGGCAAGGTGCAGATCGTCGACGAGTTCACGGGGCGGATCATGGAGGACCGCTCGTTCGAGCACGG
>JAYRMX010000042.1:0-3524 GCA_041912475.1 Myxococcota bacterium | reverse complement strand
GCGCTGCGCGAGGCCGCCGAGTCGGACACGCGGCGCGCGCGCGGCGAGGCGCGCGGGCCGCTCGACGGCGTCCCGGTCGCGATCAAGGACAACCTGGTCCAGACGGGCGAGCCGACGACGTGCTCCTCTCGAATCCTCGAGGGGTTCGTTTCGCCGTACGACGCGACCGTCGTCGAGCGGCTGCAGGCGACCGGCGCCGTGATCGTCGGCCGGACGAATCTCGACGAGTTCGCGATGGGCTCGTCGACGGAGAACTCGGCGTTCGGCCCCTCGCGCAACCCGTGGGACCTCTCGCGCACTCCCGGCGGGTCGTCGGGCGGCTCGGCGGCTGCGGTCGCTGCGGGAATCGTCCCGCTCGCGTTCGGGAGCGACACCGGCGGTTCGATTCGCCAGCCGGCGGCGTGCACCGGAATCGTGGGCTTGAAGCCGACGTACGGGCGCGTCTCGCGCTGGGGCCTCGTGGCGTTCGCTTCGTCGCTCGACCAGATCGGCCCCCTCACACGGACGGCGGCCGACTGCGCCATCGCGCTCGGCGCCGTCGCCGGCCACGACGCGCGCGACTCGACGTCGATCCCCGAGGCCGTCCCCGACTACCGGGCGGCGCTCACGGGCGACGTCTCGGGGCTCGTTCTCGGCATGCCGCGCGAGTACTTCGAGACGAAGGGCGCGGACCCCGCCGTCCTCGACTGCGTACATTCTGCGGTGTCGGACCTCGAGAAGGCCGGCGCGAAGGTTCGGGAGGTCTCGCTCCCGCACACGAAGTACGGGATCGCCGCGTACTACCTGATCGCGCCGGCCGAGGCGTCGAGCAACCTCGCGCGCTACGACGGCGTCCGCTACGGCCACCGCGCGGCGAACCCGCGGGACCTCGCCGACCTCTATCACCGCACGCGGTCCGAGGGCTTCGGCGCCGAAGTGAAGCGCCGGATCCTGCTCGGGACCTACGTGCTGTCGGCGGGGTACTACGACGCCTACTACCGCAAGGCGCAGCAGGTGCGAACGCTCCTGCGGCGCGATTTCGAGGAAGCCTTCCGCGGCTGCGACGCGGTCGTCGCGCCGACCGCGCCCGAGGTCGCGTTCCGCATCGGCGAGAAGGCGGACGACCCGCTCTCGATGTACCTCTCCGACGTCTACACGGTGACCGCGAACCTCGCCGGGATCCCGGCGATCTCCGTTCCGTGCGGCTTCGTTCGCGGTCTGCCGGTCGGGCTCCAGATCCTCGGCCCGCTCCTCGGAGAGGCGACCGTGCTGCGTGTGGCCGACGCCTGGCAGCGCCGCAGCGACTTTCACCTGCAGCGGCCGCCGGAGGTCGCGTGAGCGCGGCGCCGCCGGTTCACGAGAAGTACGAGGTCGTGATCGGCCTCGAGGTGCACGTCCACCTCGCGACCGAGTCGAAGCTCTTCAGCCCGGCGCCGGTCCGCTACGGCGACGCGCCGAACCACGACGTCCACCCGATCTGCCTCGCGCTTCCCGGCGTGCTCCCCGTGCTGAACGCGCGCGCGGTCGAGTTCGCGGTTCGCGCGGGGATCGCGACGCACTGCACCGTCCACCCGCGGTCGATCTTCGCGCGCAAGAACTACTTCTACCCGGATTTGCCAAAGGGCTACCAGATCTCGCAGTACGAGGAGCCGATCTGCACCGGCGGCTGGCTCGAGATCGAGGCCGACGGCGGCGCGCGGCGGATCGGCATCACGCGCATCCACATGGAGGAGGACGCCGGCAAGTCGATCCACGACGAGGCCGTGACGCACGGCGAGGGAACGCACGTCGACTTGAACCGCGCCGGAGTCCCGCTGCTCGAGATCGTCTCCGAGCCCGACCTTCGCTCCCCGGCCGAGGCGGCGGCGTATCTTCGGACGCTGCGCGCCGTGCTCCGCTACATCGAAGTGAGCGAAGCGGACATGGAGAAGGGGCAGTTCCGCTGCGACGCGAACGTGTCGCTCCGCCTGCACGGGGCCAGCGAGCTCGGAACGCGCAACGAGATCAAGAACCTCAACTCGTTCCGCTTCGTCGAGCAGGCGATCGAAACCGAGATCGTTCGCCAGGCGCGAATCCTCGACGAGGGCGGGACGGTCCAGCAGGCGACGCGTCTGTTCGAGCCGGCGACGGGCCGCACGAAGGTGATGCGCACCAAGGAGAACGCGGACGACTACCGCTACTTCCCCGACCCGGACCTCGTGCCGCTCGTGATCGACCCCGCCGAGATCGAGCGCATCCGCATGGCGTTGCCGGAGCTCCCGGATCGCAAGCGCGTGCGCTTCGAGGCCGAGTACGGCCTGCCGGCGTACGACGCGCGGCTCCTCACCGCCGACCGCTCGCTCGCCGATTTCTTCGAGGACGCCGCGCGCGCGCACGGGACTCCGAAGAGCGTCGCCAACTGGATCCTGCGCGACGTGATGCAGCAGCTCAAGGAGCGGGACACGGACGTCTGTGCGACGCGCCTTTCGCCGGCGGCGCTCGCCGCGCTGGTCCGCCTCGTCGACGAAGGAAAGCTGACCGCCCGGAGCGCCCGAGACCTCGTCCCCGAGCTCATCGACAAGGGAGGGGACCCGGCCGCGCTGGTGCGCGAGCGAGGTCTCGAAGCCGTCTCCGACGGCGGCGCGCTCGAAGCGGCGGCGGCCGAGGTGATCGCCGCGAACCCCGACGCCGCCGGCCGCTTCCGCGCGGGCGAGGAGAAGATCCTCAACTTCCTGATGGGGCAGGTGATGAAGAAGACGGGCGGCAAGGCGAGCCCGGGCGCCGTGCGCGAGATCCTGGCGCGGCGGCTGCGAGGGTAGGTGCGCGCCGCGCTGCGCGTGCTCGTGGCGTTCGCGGCGCTGCTCGCCGCCGCGGTGATCGCGGCCGCAGTGCTGCTGCCGCGCGTCGTCGATCGGCCGGAGGTGCGCTCGCGCATCGAATCGTCCGTGCGCGAGGCCACGGGTCGCGAGCTCTCGTACGAATCGCTGCGCGCGGGCCTCCTGCCGCCGGCGATCGAGGTCGTGAAGCCGGTGCTGGCGGGCGAGGCGGCGGGAGCGCCACCGATGCTCGAGGCCGACCGGGTGTCGCTGCGCCTCGCGCTGCTTCCTCTCCTCTCGCGAGCGGTCGTGATCGAGAGCCTGCGCATCGACGGCGCGCGCGCGAACGTGGTGCGCGAAAAGCCTGCGCCGGGCGCCGCGGGAGCGCGGCCCCCGCTCGCGGCGCACGAACCGCCCGGCGCCTCCGCGAAGGCGGCGGCGCCGGATGCGCCGGCCTCCGGCGCCCGGCCCGCGCAGTCCGCTGCGCCGGCGGCGCCTGCGGACCAGGCACCCGCCCCGGCCCCGGGGGCGCGCGGCGTCCGCGCGACCGACGTCGATCGCGCGACGGTTCGCATCGAAGATCGAACCGTCTCACCGCCCGTCGTCGTCGTGCTCGCCGCCGGCGACGCGCGCGCGCGGGCGGCGGACCCGCAGGCCCCCGTCCGCTTCGACGCCGCAATGCGCGTCGAGAGCGGCGGCAGCATCGCCGTGAAGGGAACCGCGACCCTGGACGGCGAGGTCGACGCCGAG
>JAYRMX010000041.1:0-4859 GCA_041912475.1 Myxococcota bacterium | reverse complement strand
CTCCTCCGACACGGAGCCGGCTCCTCATCGTCGACGACGAGGACGCGATCCTCGAGACGATGACGTACACGTTCGAGGACGACTACGAGGTCCTCACGGCGACGGACCCTCGCCGCGCCGTCGAGCTGCTCGACGAACACGCGCCGATCGCGGCCGTCATCACCGACCAGCGCATGCCGGGCATGACCGGCGTCGAGTTCTTGACGCGCGTCTACGAGAAGCACCCGACGACGACCCGGATCATCCTCACGGGCTTCGCCGACATGGAGGCGATCCTCCGGGCGATCAACGACGGCCACGTCTACGCCTACATCTCGAAGCCGTGGGAGCCGGACGAGCTCAAGCAGGTGGTGCGGCGCGCGGTCGATCATCACGCGCTGCAAGTCGAGAACGCTCGGCTGCTCTCGGGCCTTCGCCACTCGAACGCGCTGCTCGAGGCCGTGATGGACCGCCTCGGGATGGGTGCGCTCGCGGTCGACGACGGCGGCATCGTCCAGGCCGCCAACGGCCCGGCCCGCGCGCAGCTCGGCCTCGCCGCGGATCCGCGCGGAAGGCGCCTCGCCGAGCTGCTCGCGCGACCCGGAATGGAGCCGCTCGAGAACGCCATCGCCAGCCTCGCGAGCGGGGAGAGCCCGTTCCAGGAGGTCGTGCTGCAGCCGTCGGGCCGCAGGCTCCGGCTGCGCGTCTCGAGCGAGCGGCTGATGGACTGCGACGGAAAGGGCTTCGGCCGCGTGCTGCTGCTGCGCGAGATCTCTCACGAGCCGCTCCGCCGCCGGTTCGAAGAGGTCGTCGCGGACCTCGTCGCCGAACCCGGAGCGCTCCGACCGTCACTCGAGAGCGCGGTGGTCGAGCTGCGCGCGCTCGGCGAACGCGTGAAGGCTTCGGGAGTCGCGTCGCCGGGGATGGGCGAGCTCGCGGAGCGGGTGTCGCGGACGTTGACCGCGCTCGAGAACTGGCTCGCGATCGACGATGCGCTGGCGGACGAGGACTTCCCCGACGCGCAGCTCCTCGTCGACCGGATGCGCGTTGCGATGTCGCGCTGGCCGCTCCCCGACGAGATCCCTGCCCGCGTGCGCGAGCTCGCGAAACGCGTGGAGGCCTACTACGAGTCCGGCGAGAACCCGAAGCAGCGCATCCTCTGACGCCGCCGCGCCGGCTGCGCAGCAGGCCGGCCTCGACCGGCTCGTCCTCCGCATCGACCGCCTGCGCGTGACGGCGCGCGCCACGTATGCCTTCCACGCGCGCGAGCTCCGGTTCGAGATCGACCGCGGCGACGGCTTCACCGCGATCTTTCCCGAGACCTTCTCTCTCCACGTCGCGCGGCACGATCCCGCCGAGCTGTACCTGCAGCTCGAAGACCTCTGGACCCGGCCGCGTCTGCTGTCGGCCAACGCGACGCGGCGCGACGCCGAGGCGTTCGTCCACCGGCTCGTCGCCGGGCTGCCCGGCCACCTCGAGCGTGCGCTCGAGCGCGTCGAGCGCACGGCGCCCGCGGGAGCCGGAGCGCTCGCACGCGTTCACGAGGACGTCGCCGTCGTAGCGCTCGTGGTGCTGCGCTTCTTCGACGACAAGCGGATGGCCGAGAGCGAAGGGCTGCGGCTCGCGAGCTTCCATCTGCGAAAGCTCCTGTGGCGCGCACTCTGCGGCCTCGTGTCGGAGCGCGTGAGCGCCGAGACGCTCGATCGCTACCGCGCGGGCCGGCTCGGCCGCGCGCTTCCCGGAGAGGAGGCGTCCGAGGCCACGCTCCTGCGTGCGCTCGCGGGCGAGGACGCTGCCGCCGCCGAACGGCAGGTGCTGCTGCTCGCCGAACGCGCGTATCACGACTGGCTCGAGGACGTGTGCCTCGACGAGTCGAACGAGGCGTTCGAGAGCGAGGACTCTCCGTTCGCCGACCGGGAGACCGAGGTCGTTCGCGCGTGCACGGCGCCCGGAGCCGGGAGCATCGCCCGGGGCCGCGACCTGTCGCCGTTTCTGCGGCGGCCGCGCAACAAGGACTGCCTGCGCCTGCTCTCCAAGGTGAAGCTCTACTTCCTGCACCAGTACGACCTCGGCCACTCGTCGCAGATCATCAAACACATGACCTGGCTCGCGGAGGGCCGCGACGAGGCGGAGCGGGTCCTCACGCGGCACTCGACGCGGAACTACCTGATCGCCATCCTGGTGCTCGCCCTGCCGTTTCTCGGCGCTGCGGTCGCGTACGACCGCGCGCCGTTCTGGTTCGACCTCGCGGCTTCCGTGGAGATGACGTTCGTGACGGCGGTGGCGTTCTGGTATCTCACGATCCAGTTCGCCTGGCGCCGAGACCTGAGCGATTTCTTCGCGGGCGTTCCGCGCGTGGGCGCCGGAATCATCGTCGGCTACCTGCCGGTGTTCCTCATCGACGAGGTCTGGTCGCTCTCGCTCAAGGCCTTCCTACCGCTCGGAGCCGTTGCGATCCTGCTCGCGCTGACGACGCTGCTCTACCTCTACGTCGAGGTGCAGCGCCGGCTCGGCGCGTCGCCGACGGCCTTCGCGCGCGCCCGGGCGATCTTCTTGCTCGGCATCCTGCAGTCGTTCGTCTTCGGCCTCGTGACGACGAGCCTCATCGGACAGTTCATGGCGTCTCGCGTCTGGGACGAGGCCACCGGCGCCGAGGTTCCGTTCGACGTGCTCCGAAGCCAGGTACCGCGCTTCGCCGGCGAGCTGCCGCGAGTGATCGGACTCGACCCGTTCCTCGCCTTCCCGACGACGGTCTTCCTCATGACGTTCCTCGCGATCTTCATCGGGACGTTCCTGCAGCTCCTGTGGGAGGACCTTCCGATCACCGAGCCGCTCTGACGCGACCGCCTCCACGTGCGGCACGACGGCCGGCGCTGGCTCGTGTAGGCTCGGCGCGCCGGCTCGCGAACGCGAGGGGGCCTCGTGAGCGACGAAACCGAGCGCGGGGCGCCCGGCCTCGGCCGGTCGCTCTCGACGTACCTCGATGGCCTGCGCTTCACCGCGGCGATGGCGGTCTTCACGTCGCACCTCGCGCTGCCGCGGCTCACGGGTGGGCTCCTTCCGGAGACGATGCTCGTCGAGCTGGCGGATGCGGCCGTGATGGCGTTCTTCGTCCTGTCCGGCTTCGTGATTCCGTTCGCGGCCGAGGCGCGAGACCCGGATCTCGCGAGCTACGCGGGTGCGCGCCTCGCGCGCCTTTGGTCCGTCGCGCTCCCGGCGCTGGCCGTGACGGTCGTCGCGGACGAGATCGGCCGCCGCTTCGCGCCCGACCTCTACGCGCACCTGTCACCCCAGACGTGGGGGCCGGTCGTGCAGATCGTTGCGTCCGCGCTGTTCCTGAACGAGGTGTGGTTCGCGTCGATCCGGCCGTTCTCGGACGGGCCCTACTGGTCGATCGGCTACGAGTTCTGGTACTACGTCCTGTTCGGCGCCGCCTTCTACCTGCGCGGCCGCACCCGGCTCGTCGCGGTCGCGATCGGCTGTGCGATCGCCGGGCCGAAGATCCTCGTGCTGTTTCCGATCTGGGTCATGGGCCTGTTCGCGTATCGCCATCGCTCGCGGATCGGGGCCAACGCCGGAGCGCTGCTCTTCGCAGGATCGCTCGCAGTCGTCGTCGCGATCGCGCTCCTCGGCCTGAGCTGGCGGCTCTACTGGTGGGAGGACGCCGGCGTGGTTCGTCTGTTCGGCGAAGGATACTCGCGGCACGTTCCCTCGAAGTACGCGGCCGGGATCGCGGTCGCGTGCAACCTGCTCGGCGCCGCAGGCCTCGCATCGCGGATCTCGCTTCGCCGGATCGAGCGGCCCGTTCGCTGGCTCGCGGGGCTCACCTTCTCGCTCTATCTCTTTCACTATCCGCTGCTTCACCTGTTCGCGAGCGTGCTGCCCGGCGACCCGGCCTCCGTCTGGCGAGCGGCCGCACTGGCCGCGCTGACGCTGGGCGCGGTCGTCGCGCTCGCCGCGGTCACCGAGCGCCGCAAGGACCGCGCCCGCCGCATCGTCGACGCGGCCGGCGCCTGGCTCGCTCGCCGCGCGTTTCGCCGGATCGAAGCCGCCGCGTAGCGAAGCGGCGCGACGTCCGCCGCCGGCTGGCATCGAATACGGGGGCGTCCGATCATTGCAGCCCAGCCCCGAAGGAGCCCCGGATGCCGGCCATCACGATGTACACGAAGGCAGTCTGTCCGTACTGCGAACGGGCGAAGCACCTGCTCGCGCGCAAGGGCCAGACCTGGACGGAGATCGACGTCGAGGCCGATCCCGAACGCCGCGCCGAGATGATCGAGCGGACGGGTCGGCGAACGGTCCCGCAGATCTTCGTCGGCGATCACCACGTGGGCGGAAGTGACGAGCTCTACGCACTCGAGGAGAAGGGCGAGCTCGACACGCTGCTCGGCGTCGCCAAAGCGGGGGCCGGGCCCGGCACCGAGAGGACGAAGCTCCTGATCGTCGGTAGCGGACCCGCCGGATACACGGCGGCGATCTACGCCGGCCGCGCGGACCTATCGCCCGTGATGCTCGCCGGGCTCCAGTTCGGCGGACAGCTCATGCTGACGACCGACGTCGAGAACTACCCCGGCTTTCCCGAGGGCGTGAGCGGCCCCGAGCTGATGGAGCTGCTCCAGAAGCAGGCCGAGCGCTTCGGCACGCGCGTCATCGCCGAGGATGCGACGCGGATCGATCTCTCGCAGCGACCTTTCCGCGTCGTGAGCGACGAGCACAGCTTCGAGGCCGATGCGCTGATGATCGCCACCGGCGCGTCGGCGAAGTGGCTCGGTATCGAGTCGGAGAAGCGACTCATGAACCGGGGCGTCTCGGCGTGCGCCACGTGCGACGGCGCGCTCTTCCGCGGCAAGCCGATGGCGGTGGTCGGCGGCGGAGACACG
>JAYRMX010000040.1:0-6055 GCA_041912475.1 Myxococcota bacterium | reverse complement strand
CTCGCGACGATGCTGTGCTTCGTCGTGACCGACGCGGCGGCGACGAAGGGCTTCTTGCAGCGCACGCTCGAGGCCGCCGCGGACCGGAGCCTCAACTGCCTCACCGTCGACGGCGAGGGCTCGACGAGCGACACCTGCTTCGCGCTCGCCAACGGAGTCGCGGGAAACCCCGTCCTGCGCGGCGCGTCGAGCGACGGCGCCGAGGCCTTCGCGGCGGCGCTCACGAGCCTCCTGCAGGAGCTGACGCGCGAGCTCGCGCGCGACGGCGAAGGCGCGACGCGGCTCGTGACGGTGCGCGTGGGCGGCGCGCGCAGCGATGCGGAGGCCGACCGCGCCGCGCGCCGCATCGCGAACTCGGTGCTGGTGAAGACCGCGCTCTTCGGCGGCGACGCCAACTGGGGCCGCATCCTGCAGGCGATCGGCCACGGCCGCGTCGCGCTCGACCTCGCCCGAACCGAGGTGCGCCTCGCCGGCGTCCCCGTCTTCCGCCGCGGCGCGTCGGCCGGGCCGGCGGCCCGCGCCCGGGCCCAGGAGAAGATGCGCGCCCCCGAAGTCACGGTGGAGGTGAACCTCGGCGCCGGCCACGGCCGCGCCGAGATCTGGACCTGCGATCTCAGCTACGACTACGTGAAGATCAACGCGGAGTACCGGACCTGAGGGGAGCCTCAGGCGAGCGGGTCGCGGACCTCGAGGGACGGGAAGCGGTGGAAGTCGACGTCTCGGGTGTAGATCACCCGCAGGCCGTGCTCGCGCATGAGCGCGGCCGTGTGGGCGTCGTGGAGCAGGTTTCCCCGCAGATCCGGAACCTCCTTCGAGAGCTCCGCCAGGAAGCTCGCGTGCCCGGGTCCGTGTGAGAGAACGCGGCCGCCGGGGGATTCGAGCAGCGCGTCGACGAAGTCCAGCGCCTTCGCGATCGACCACGGACGCCGGAAGACGCGCGGGTGCGTGGTCACGCGAAGGAATTCGTAGACGATGCTCCAGGTGAGGTACCAGGGGGCGCGCCGGGTCCGGCATTCCTGGAGGAAGCCCCGGCAGCGGTCATGAGCGACCGCGTCGGCATCCGCCGCGTAGACGAGCACGTTGGTGTCGACCACGAACAATCAGCGGCCTTCCATCGCCTGGTAGAGCGCGTCGCGGTCCGCGACGTCGACGAGAGCGCCTCCACTCTTGAAGGCGGGAAGCTCCCGCAAGCTCGCAGCGGCCCGGGCGGGGGGCGGCTCGAGCAGGAGCCGCAGCGCCGACTCCACGAGCTCCGACATGGTCCGCCCCTGGCGGGCCGCCTCCTGCTTGAGGCGGGCCATGACGCGGTCGTCGATGCTCAAGGTGGCCTTCATACAGAAAAACATATGGATGAGATGGAAGTACGTCAAGAGTTCCCGGAGCCCGGCCGGGGGGAGCCCTCCCAGCCCGCGCGCCCCTGCCCGGGTAGAAAGAGCCGGCAAGCTCTGCTATCCGACCGGCATCTCACACGTTCCGGCTGCCCGGGCGGTGCCGTCCGAACGGACCTCGAGGGGGAACCCGCGGGTCCGGGACGGTTCCGGGGAGCAACGGCCGGGGCGGAGGCAAAACCGCGAAGGAGCCTTTTCGATGGCTGAATCGACCTCGGGTCCGGCCGCAGCGGCCGCGACCGGGGCCGCGTCCGGCACGGACGCTGCCCTCCAGTCCCAGGAGCTGACGCTCCGCGCCCTGCTCGAATCGGGCGCCCACTTCGGCCACCAGACGCGGCGCTGGGACCCGCGAATGAAGCCGTTCATCTTCGGCGAGCGCAACGGCATCCACATCCTCGACCTCGACCAGACGTTGGCGATGTTCCAGGAGGCGCTCGAGTTCGTTCGCGACACCGTGGCCGGCGGCGGCAAGATCCTGTTCGTCGGCACCAAGCGGCAGGCGCAGGCGCCGATCCAGCTCGAGGCCGAGCGGGCAGGGCAGTTCTACGTCAACAACCGCTGGCTCGGCGGAATGCTCACCAACTTCCGCACGGTCAAAAAGTCGGTCGAGCGCTTCAAGGAGCAGCGCGGGATTCTCGAGAACGAGGAGAAGGCCGCGGAGCTGTCGAAGCGCGACCGTTCGCACATGGCGCGCGAGGTCGAGAAGTACCGGCGCTCGCTCGAGGGCATCCAGAACCTCGGCCGGCTTCCGGAAGCGCTGTTCGTGATCGACGTCGGCGCCGAGCACATCGCGATCGCCGAGGCGCAGCGGCTCGGGATCCCGATCGTCGCGGTGGTCGATACGAACTGCAATCCGGACGGGATCGACTTCGTGATCCCCGGCAACGACGACGCGATCCGCGCCATCCAGCTCTACTGCGCCCGCATGGCGGACGCCTGCGTCGAGGGCGCGCAGCTCCACAACGAGCGGCTCCAGTCGCAGGCGCCCGAGGGCGACGCCGGGCGCGGCCCGGAGCGCGAAACCTCGGTGCCGACGACGGGGCGCGTGGTCGTCGAGATCAAGCACCCGCCGCGCCGCGGGCGGGGCGGGACGCATTCCGCGGGCGGCCCGCGACCGGGCGGCCCGGGCGCGCGCCGGACCGCCGAGCCGGAAACGGCCGAGCCCGGACCGGGTGGCGAGCGAGAGGCGTAGCGGGCCGCCGGGCCGCAGACGCTGCGGCGAGTGAGGGATCGGTTCGAGAGCCGCATCGGCCGACTCGATCCGCGACCGGACCAGCGACCAGAGCAGGAATCAGGGAAGCAGGAGAATCCAGTGGCCGAGATCTCGGCATCGGTGGTGAAGGCGCTCCGCGATCAGACCGGCGCCGGCATGATGGATTGCAAGCGCGCGCTCGCCGATGCGGACGGCGACGTCGCGCGCGCGGGCGAGCTGCTGCGCGAGCGTGGCCTCGCGAAGGCCGTGAAGCGCGAGGGCCGCGAGACGACCGAAGGTGTGATCGGTCTCGCGCTCGCCGGCAAGGCCGGCGCGCTGGTCGAGCTCGCCTGCGAGACCGACTTCGTCGCGAAGCCGGACGTGTTCCCGCCGCGGGCCGCGCAGCCCGGGGCGGCGGCCGCCGCCGACGCCTCGCTCGCGAGCGCGGACTCGCTGCTGGGCGCGACGCTCGGCGGTGAGAAGGTGAGCGAGCGCATTCAGGGCGCGATCGCTAAGGTCGGCGAGAACGTCGTCCTCCGGCGCGTCGCGCGGCTCGCAGCCGGCGACGGCGGCGTCGTGGGGGGATACGTCCACGCCGGGGGGAAGCTCGGCGTGCTGGTCGCCGTCTCCGCGAAGGCCGGCGGCGCCGCGCTCGACGCGCTCGCGAAAGACCTTTCGATGCACGTCGCGGCGGCCGATCCGTCTCCCGTGTCGATCGATCGCACCGGAGTGCCGAAAGAGCTGGTCGACGCCGAGCGCGCGATCTTCCGAGCGCAGGCCGAGCAGTCGGGCAAGCCCGCGAACATCGTCGAGAAGATGGTCGAGGGACGGGTCAACAAGTATTACGCCGAGGTGTGTCTGCTCGAACAGGCGTTCGTGAAGGACCCGGAGCGGACCGTCGGCCGGCTGCTCGGCGACGAGGCCGAGCGGCTCGGCGGCGAGATCGGCGTCACCGGCTTCGTGCGGTTCAAGCTGGGGGAGGCGCTCGCGAAGTGAAGGCCGTCTTCGGGCGCGTCGTGCTGAAGCTCTCGGGCGAGGCCCTCGCCGGCGAGAGCGGCTTCGGCATCGCGCCCGGAGTCCTGCGCGGCATCGCCCGCGAAGTTCGCGAGGTGCACTCGCTCGGCGTGCAGGTCGGGATCGTGATCGGCGGCGGGAACGTGATCCGGGGCGTGAAGGCCGCAGCGGAAGGCCTCGACCGCACGAGCGCCGACTACATGGGCATGATGGCGAGCGTCATCAACGGCCTCGCGCTGCAGGACGCGCTCGAGACCGAGAGCCTCTCGACGCGCGTGCTCACGGCCCTCGAGATCAAGCAGGTGGCCGAGCCGTACATCCGGCGGCGCGCGGTGCGGCACCTCGAGAAGGGCCGCGTCGTGATCTTCGCGGCCGGCACCGGCAACCCGTACTTCACCACGGACACCGCGGCCGTGCTGCGCGCGGTCGAGATCGACGCCGAGGTCGTGCTGATGGCGAAGCACGGCGTCGACGGCGTCTACGACGCCGACCCCCGCCTCGATCCGGACGCCAAGCGCTACGACGAGGTGAGCTTCGAGGAGGCGATCCGCAAGAATCTGCGCGTGATGGATCAGACGGCGATCGCGCTGTGCCGCGAGAACGCGCTGCCGATGGTCGTCTTCGACATGAACGTGGCGGGCAACATCCGCAAGGTCGTGACGGGCGAGAAGATCGGAACGCGCGTCGGCTAGGGTCGGCCCGGCCGAGGACGAGGGGAGAGCATGGCCGCAGGAACTCCGGAGAAGACGATCGAAGACGCGAAGTCCGGGATGGAGAAGGCGCTGCACAGCCTGCGCCACGATCTGCAGCGCGTGCGGACGGGGCGCGCCAACGCGCAGCTCCTCGACGGCGTGAACGTCGATTACTACGGCACGCCGACGCCGCTCAACCAGCTCGCGAACATCACGATCCCCGACCCGCGCCTCATCGTGATCGCGCCGTACGACAAAGGCGCGCTGCACGCGATCGAGAAGGCGATCCAGACCGCGCAGCACCTCGGCCTCACGCCGAACAACGACGGCAAGGTGGTCCGGATCCCGATCCCGGCCCTCACCGAGGAGCGCCGCAAGGAGCTGGTCAAGCAGGTGAAGAAGATGGCCGAGGAGCACAAGCTGGGGGTTCGAGAGTCGCGGCGGGAGGCGCTCCAGGCCCTCAAGGCGCTCGAGTCCGACGGCATCCTCCCGGCCGACGACAAGCACCGGCACGAGAAGAAGGTCCAGGACCTCACGGACGAGTACGTGAAGAAGATCGACGACACCTGCGCGGCGAAGGAGAAGGAGATCCTTCAGGTCTGACCATGCAGGAACGCCGCCTCCGCAGCGACCGCCTGCCTCGCCACGTCGCCGTCATCATGGACGGCAACGGGCGCTGGGCCGAGGCCCGCGGGCTCTCGCGCAACGAAGGGCACCGGGCGGGCATCGAGGCCGTCCGCGCGGTCGTCCGCGGCGCACACGAGCTCGGGATCCGCACGCTGACGCTCTACTCGTTCTCGCTGGAGAACTGGGAGCGCCCGCGCGTCGAGGTCGAGGAGCTGATGCGCATCCTCGAGCACTACCTCGAGAGCGAGCTCGAAGAGGTGCACCGCAACGGGATCCAGGTGCGTGCGATCGGACGGCTCGACCGGCTCCCTGCGGCGATCCGCAAGCGCCTCGACGACGCGATCGAGCGAACGCGCGAGGGCCGTGAGATGCAGCTCGTCTTCGCGCTCTCGTACGGCGGGCGGGCCGAGATCGTCGACGCCGCCCGGAGCCTCATGCGCGAAGCGGAGCTCGGCAAGCTCGACCCCGACCGCCTCGACGAGAAGACCTTCGCAGCGCACCTGTACGACCCGGAGCTTCCGGACCCCGACCTCCTGATCCGAACCGGCAACGAGCTGCGGGTGTCGAACTTCCTGCTGTGGCAGATCGCGTACGCCGAGATCTACACCACGCCCGTGATGTGGCCGGACTTCCGGAAGGGGCATCTGGTCGAGGCGATCCTCGACTACCAGTCGCGAGAGCGGCGCTTCGGGCTCACGAGCGCACAGGTGCGGAGCGGGCGCGAGCCGGAGCGCGCTTGAGGCGCCTCGCCATCCTCGGCAGCACCGGGAGCATCGGCGAGCAGACGCTCGCCGTCGCGGCGTCGTTCCCGGACCGCTTCCGCGTCTGCGCGCTCGCGGCGGGCAAGAACGTCGAGAAGCTCGCCGGGCAGGTCCGGCGCTTCGACCCCGACGTCGTGTCGCTCGGCGACGCGGCCGGCGCGGCGGAGCTTCGCGCGCGGCTTCCGGGCGCGCGCGCGAAGATCCTGCACGGCGAGGAGGGTCTCGCCGCCGTCGCGACGCACGAGGCCGACCTCGTCGTCGCCGCGATGGTCGGCGCGGCGGGCCTGCGCCCGACGCTCGCGGCGATCCGCGCGGGCCGGAGCGTCGCGCTCGCCAACAAGGAAGTGCTCGTGATGGCCGGCGCGCTCGTGCTGCGCGAGG
>JAYRMX010000039.1:0-1750 GCA_041912475.1 Myxococcota bacterium | reverse complement strand
GTACCCGACGTGCACCTGCCCTTCGACGCGCTCGCAGCGTTCGCCGACCCGGACGAGCTCTCGCACTCGCGGATCGCAGAGCTCGGCGTCGGTGCGACCGCCCGGCAGAGCGCGGAGCACCTCCGCCGGTCGCAGGCCGAAATGGAGGTCCTCCCAGCCGTCGATTGCGTGCTGCGGCTCCGCGGAGGCCGGCGTAGCCAGCGTCGCGATCAGGACGAGCGCGCGAGCCCTACGAGCGATGGCCGAAGAACGCCGCGAGCGCGGCCGGGTCGAGCGGCAGGGTCCAGATCTCCGCGGCGCGGCCGCCCTTCACGCGCGCGAGGAGCAGGTAGTCGATCTCGATCGTTCGTGAGGCCACCTGCACGCGGACGTGGAAGACCATCGCGACGCGGTCCGCGCTCACGAGGACGTCGTCGAGGCGCGCATCGAAGACCTGCATCAGCTCGCCGATCCGCGCGAGGAAGTCGGAGATGGCCTGCGGGCCCGCGTGATCGCCCTGCCACGGCGCGCGCGCGGTCGCGTGCCAGACGACGTCGGGAGCGAGGATGCGCTCGAGCGCATCGACGTCTCCGCCGGAGACCGCCCGCCAGGCGGCCCGCGCGAGCTGCGCGTTGGGATGCTCGGACACGGGAGACCCTCCGCTCCTGCTCACGGCGTCGCCGCGGTGCCGCGCCCATCATACTCGCCGGCGGGCACGCGTACGACCGCGCCCGATTCGACGTCGGCGTCGGTCACCGCGACGCTGCGCTCCGGTCCGCCCCCGGCGCGCACGCGCCACGGGCCCTCCGGGCGTGCGGGCGCCGTCGTCTCGCTCGCGTACGGAACGCGCAGGCGCGCCACGCCGCGCTCGTCCGCGACGGCCTGCGCGCGGTACGGAAAGCGCCTCCCCGCCGGCGTCTCGACGACGACCTCGGCCTCGACCGCCGATCCGGGCGCGGCGCGCGCTTCGAGCACCGCGCCGGGAACGACCTCGAAGAGCTTGTACGGCTGCACGCCGGGCGGGAGCCGAACGCCGTACGGCGAGAGCAGCGGAACGCCGCCGCGCGGCCCTTCGGTCACGAGCCGCAGGCGTTCGATCCGCGGCCGGCCGCCCGCGGCGCGGCCGTCGTCCGCGTGCAGCCGCTGGCCGAGCGACGTGGCCGGCATCTGCATCGGCATCGTCACCACGTAGCGCGCACGCAGCGCCTTCGCGCGCTCGGCCGCCTCGTCCTCGCTCGTGAGCAGCAGCAGGCCGCTCGCGAGGTCCCACGTCGGGAACTTGTCCCAGAAGTTGTCGGCCGCGACCGGGCGGCGGGCGTACCAGCGCAGCGAGTGCCCGATGCTCGGGTCGCTCACGATTCCGTACTCGGGCTGCCCCGCCCCGTCGAAGCCCGCCGTCTCGGGCGTCGCCGCACGCACCTGCTGCGAGAACCTCGCGAGCGACCCCTTCGCGTCGGCGAGCATCGCATCGTCGCCGGGAGCTCCGCGCCGCAGGTACGCGATCGACGGCCCTGCGTGCGACACGAAATCGCGTAGAGACGGGACGAGGAGCGCGACGCCGAGCGCGAAGACCGCGAGAAGAGCGGCGCGCGCCCCGAGTCGCGCCCGCAGTGCACGCTCGATCTCGCCGAGGCCCGCCGCGAAGCACACGGCGACGGCGGCGCCGGCGTCGTTTCCGTAGCCCGACTGCCTGAAGGCGACCAGCGTGAGCGGCGCCGCCCACAGCGCGAGGACGAGAGCCGGAATCGAAAGCTCGCCAACTCGCGCGGCG
>JAYRMX010000038.1:0-32952 GCA_041912475.1 Myxococcota bacterium | reverse complement strand
GGGCCCGCGTGCGGCCGAGCTCTCGCGACGGATCGTGACGCCCGACGCTCGGGCGCTCGCGCCTCCGCTCGCGAGCGCGGCGCAGGCGCGGCCGGCTTCGGGCGCGGCGTCCGTTCCCTGACGAGCGGCGCGTTCCCGGCGCGGGGGATTCCGGCTCCCCGACGCCGGGGCGACGCCGTCGCAGGCAAGGGACGCCGCGCCATCGCCGCGCCGGTCGCCGCCGCGCCGAAGGCGCGGGCGGCGCGCAGCGGCTCAGGCCGAGCGGCCAAGGCCGCGCCGCTCGCCGCGAACGGTCGCGAGCACGTACGGGCCCTGCGGCACCACGGCGACGCGGGCGCGCGGGCCCGCGCCGCGCAGGGCGAGCGCGACGCCCGCCTCGGGCGAGGGCACCGGCTCGACGAAGAGCGAGCGCTGCACGTCCGGCGAGAGTCCGTCGCTGTACAGCAGGACGCGCGCGCGGCGAAGCGCCTGACACAGGCACTGCACCATCCACTGGTCGACGCAAAAGAACGACGGATCGGAGAGCTTCGCCTCGAACGCCATCGCGCCGCCGCTCTCGCGCAGACAGCGCTCGAACGACGGGCTGCCGACGCCTTCCGCGAGGCTCGCGCACAGCAGGATCGCGCCGCCGGGCTTCACGATCGCGGCGGCCGCGGCGATGCCCTTGATCGCCTGGTAGAAGGTCGCGTCGAGCGGCGCTCCGCCGCCGGAGACGACGACGAGGTCGGCCGGCTCGCCGAGCGCGACGTGCGACTCGGCCTCGACGAAGCGGACCGCCTCTTCGTGCGAGGTCTCGACGTCGCCGCAGAACACGCCCGCGATGCGGCGCTCGCGGTCGAGCGCGACCTGCACGCTGAAGTGGACGCCCACGCGGCGCACGACCTCGACGAGCGCGTCGTGCAGCGGGTTCGCTTCGACGAGGCCGGCGCCGACGTGCCCTTCGAGCATCTCGGGCCCGTGCGCCACGCGAATCGTCTCGACCGACGCGAGGCCGGGGCACACGGCCTTGCGTCCGCCCGAGTAGCCCGCCATGAGGTGCGGCTCGACGAGCCCGGTCACGATGCGAAGGTCGCTCTCGACGAAGAAGCGGTCGATCTGGATCGGAAGGCCGCCTCGCGTCGTTCCGAGATCGACGTGTGCGGCGGCGTCGTTCGCGTCGTGCTGCACGACGCGAAGCGTCTGCGCGAGCTCCGGGCCGAGGATCTCGCGAAGCTCGTCCGGCGTCGCGGGACGGTGGAGGCCCGTCGCGATCTGGACGGTGACGGCGCCGGGCGACAGCCCGCCGCGTCGCAGCGCGTCGAGGATCGGCGGCAGCAGGATCGCATTCGGCACCGGCCGCGTGCGGTCGCTCACCACGATCACCGCGTCGCGCCGCCCGCGCGCGAGGCTGGCGAGCGGCGCGGCGTCCGACGGCGCGTCGAGCGCCGCGCGGAGCGCGCCCGCGGGGTCGCGAAGCGGAGCGACGGCCGCCTTGCGCAGCACGTCGACGCGAAGGGGCTCTCCGCCCGAGGTCTCGGGAAGCCCGACTTCTCGCTCGCCCGTTCCGTATGCGAGAGCGATCCGCACGAGCACCGAGTATTCCGCGCCGCCGCCGCGACGTCAGGCCGGGGGCGCGGGGCGTGGTACCGTCGGCGCGAGGGGGAGACGTGAGAGCTTTCGCACGGCGCGCCATCGCCCTGGCTGCGGGCGCCTTCGCGTGCACGGCGGTCGCCGCGGCGCGCGCGGACGAGGCGCCGGCGACGGACGGCGTGCAGGCCGCGGATGGCCGGTTCGAGGCGGTCGTGATCGACGCGGGTCACGGAGGCGAGGACCACGGCGCGGAGGGGCCGGGCGGCCTGCTCGAGAAGAACGTCGTGCTCGAAGTGGCGCAGCGTCTCGCGGAGCGCCTTCGCGCGCACGGCCTGAGGACCGTTCTCACGCGTGACCGCGACGTCGCCGTCGCGCTCGCCGAACGCACGCGCATCGCGAACGAGGCGGGCGGCGAGCTGTTCGTCTCGATCCACGCGAACGCCGCGCCGAGCCGGGTCGCACGCGGGATCGAGACCTACTTCCTCTCGCTCGACGCGAGCGACGATGCGTCGAGCCGCGTGGCGGCGCGCGAGAACGAGGCGTTCGGCTCCGGCGTCTCGGCGGCGGGGCCGGGCGCCGGCGCGGTGGAGGCGATCCTCGGCGACCTCGCGACGACCGAGCATCTCACCGACTCCGACGAGTTCGCGCGGCTCGCTCGCGCGCGCCTCGCCGAGGTCGATTCGGTTCCGCCGCGCGGCGTCAAGCAGGCACCGTTCGTCGTGCTGATGGGCGTTCGCATGCCGGCGGCGCTGCTCGAGATCGGATTCATCACCAACCCGAAGGAGGCGCGGCGCCTCGGAGAGGCCGAGCGGCAGGACGAGCTCGCCGGAGCGATCGCAGGAGCGGTGCTCGAGTTCGCGCGCCGGTACGATGCGCGCCGCGGCGTCGGCGCCTCGGCGTCGGCGCAGCCGCCGCCCCCCGCCGAGAAGCAGCAGGCGGCCCCCGCCGAAGGAGGAGGCTCGTGACCACGGCAGCGATGAAGGTTCGGCGCGGCGACGGGCGCGGGCTCGCCGAGCTGCGGCCCGTCCGCTTCCAGCTCGACTTCACCGACAATCCGCTCGGGAGCGTTCTCGCCGAGTCCGGGCGCACCAAGGTGCTGTGTACGGTGAGCGAGGAGAACACCGTTCCGCGCTTCCTGCTCGGCAAGAAGCGCGGATGGATCACGGCCGAGTATTCGCTGCTGCCGGGCTCGACCGACCGGCGCACCGATCGCGAGGCGGCCCGCGGGAAGCTCACGGGCCGCACGCAGGAGATCCAGCGACTGATCGGCCGCAGCCTGCGCGCGATCGCCGACCTCGAAGCGCTCGGCGAGCGAACGCTGTGGGTCGACTGCGACGTGCTGCAGGCCGACGGCGGGACGCGCACCTGCGCCGTCACCGGCGCCTACGTCGCCCTCGCGCTCGCCGTGAAGCGCCTGCTCGCGCGCAAAGCGATCGAGCGCTCGCCGCTTCGCGACTCGGTGGCCGCGGTTTCGGTCGGTGTCGTCGGCGGCCGCGTGATGCTCGACCTCTGCTACGAAGAAGACTCTCGCGCGGAGGTCGACATGAACGTCGTCGCGACCGGCGAGGGGCGCTTCGTCGAGGTCCAGGGAACGGCCGAGCAGGGAACGTTCTCGGGCGAGGATCTCGCGGCGATGACGGCGCTCGCGAGCGCGGGCATCCACGAGCTCGCGCGGCTGCAGCGCGAGGCTCTCGCCGCCGCGAGGAGCTGACCCGCCGTGGACGATCCGCTTCGCGCGGCGGCGTGGGTCGTTGCGACCGGCAACGCGGGAAAGCTCTCCGAGATGCGCGCGCTGCTCGCCGGCTTCGCGCCGCCGCTGCTCGGCCTCGCGGACGTCGCCGCGGTGGCCTTCCCGCCCGAGGGGGACGACTACGAAGCCAACGCGCTCGCGACGGCGCGCGCCGTCGCGGCGGCGACGGGCCTTCCCGCCGTCGCGGACGACTCGGGCCTCGAGGTCGATGCGCTCGGCGGCGCGCCGGGCGTCCGCAGCGCTCGCGCCGGCGGGCCGGCGCTGGACGACGCCGGGCGCGCGGGGCTCCTGCTCCGGTCGCTCGCGGGCGTCGCGGACGATCGGCGAGCGGCGCGTTTCGTGTGCGTCGTCGCCCTCGTGACACCGAGTGGTGACGCGACCGTCGCCCGCGGCGTGTGCGAGGGCAGGATCCTCGGCGCGCCGCGGGGAGAGGGCGGCTTCGGCTACGACCCCGTCTTCGCGCCCGAGGGGCGCACGGCGTCGATGGCGCAGCTCTCGCCGGCCGAGAAGAACGCGATCTCGCACCGCGGGCGGGCCGTCGCGGCGCTGCGCGCGGCGCTGCAGGCCGCCGCGCACGCGGGGGCCGCCCCGGAAGCGTGCCCCGACGCCGGCGCGGCGCAGCGCGGCCGGGCTCCTACGGCAGCGGGTCGATGATCTCGGGGGCGGGGCCCTCGAGCGCGGTCTGGAAGAAGTGCAGCCTCTGCTGCTGCGCCGGCGGCGCGGTCTGCGGGCAGAAGTGGCCCTCGCTGAGCGCCGTGCAGCCGGGGGTCGTCGTGGCCGGGTCGAACTGGAAGTGGCCGGCCGTGCGGTCGGGCGCGAGGTTCGCGCGCAGCGGCGCGGCGACTTCCGTGAGCACCGGCGAGCTGCGCCGCACCTTGCGGACGGTCGGGATGCCGAGCTCGCGCGCCGCCGAGCGCGTCGCGTTGTTCGGCACGTAGTGGTCGCCGATTCCTTCGGTCCACAGCACGCTCGGCGCGCGGCCGCCCGGCAGGCCCGCGATCGAGACGGGGCTGCGGTAGACGAAGCGCGCGTACGAGTGCGGGTCCTGGTCGTCGAACGCGTGCTGGAAGAGCGAGAGGCCGACGAGGAGCTGCACCGGGCGCACGGCGCCGACGAAGCCCTCGAGATCCGAGAGCAGCGTCGGGTACTGGTGGAGCAGCGTCTCCGTCAGCCGGCCGCCGCCCACGGTCGGCGTCGCCGCGATCAGCTCCTGCGCGTACGGCAGGAAGCGCAGCGAGTTGTTTCCGCCCTCGCTGATGCCGTGATAGAACAGGCGGCCCGGATCGAGGAGCGGCGCCTGCGGCGCGGTCGCGGGGCGCCAGGCCGTTCCGCCGAGCCCCTGCAGCGCGCGCAGGAAATGGATCATGTCCGAACCCGTCTGGTTCCACCACGCGGGCACCGCGTGCGTCTGCAGGATGAAGAAGAACGTGGCGCCGACCTGCGCGGAGACGTCGCCGAACTTGCGGTTGATCGTGTCCCAGATCCCGCCGATCGCGAAGCCCGCGCTCGCGAGGTAGCCGTTCAGCGAATCGCTCTTGATCTCGTTCGGCGAGCCGGGGTTGCCGTGCTGGTACATCACGATCGGCGCGGGAGAGGGCGCGCTCGCCGGCGGGAGCCGCAGGACGAAGGCGACGTCTTCGGTTCCCGTGCGCAGCGGCCGCCGCGTCACCGGATCGCGCGCGAGGTTCTGGTAGACCGGATCGAGGTAGCTCGGCAGGCGAACGGTGCCGCTCAGGATCGCGCCTCCGTCCGCGCGATTCTGGACGGTCGTGATCGTGAGCGGCGGCGGCGAGTCGGCGAGGGCGTCCTCCTTGATCGCGCGCAGGTCGTTCGGGATCGCGTCGTCGCTGCGGACCGAGATGCGCAGCGCGAGCGCGACGTCCTCGCGCCCGATCGGCACCGCGGGAACGGTCTCGGCGAAGTCGAGAACCGGTGCGATCGATTCGCGTGCGCGCGTCACCGCCGGCGGCTCGCCGGCCGTCGCGGGCGCCGCCGCGCGCGCGAAGAACGAGGACGGCGAGAGCGGCCGGCCCGGCGTTCCCGACGCGAAGAGCCGGCGCGTCGCGACGACCGCGTAGTGGCCGCGCGGCCGCAGCGCGATCGACGGGAAGATCGTGACGGAATGGTCGGTCTGGTGACTCGTGTTGGTGTCGGTCCGCAGCTTCGCGAGGTACGGGATGCGCTGGCCGTAGTCCGGGCTCGCGGGATCGACGTCGAAGATCGCGATCGGTGCGAACGGGTCCTGCGACGCGGCCTCGTCGGCCGGAAGCAGCGAGGCGTCGATCGGGTGTGAGAAGGCGATCACGATCAGCGGGATCCGGCTGAAGCCGTCGAGGACGCTCGCCGGCGCGAGCAGGCCCTGGTAGACCTGGAGCAGCGTTCCGGTGTAGGACGGCTCGGGGATCACGAGGCGCAGCCCCGTCGGCGTGCTCGCGTCGGCCTGCGCGTAGTAGTCGTCCGGGAAGGGCGCGAGCAGCGCGGGGTCTGCGCGGTCGTGCAGCACGGCGGCGGCCGCGCCGGAGGCATCGGCCGCCGTCGAGAATCGCGACTCCTCCACGGTGCCCGACGGGCCTCGCCACGCGACGCGGCAGCTCGCGCCGGCGGGGAGCTCCGGCTGCGGGTCGACGATCACGGCGGATCCCTGCGTCTGGCGGAGGTGCCGCGCGACCGGGACTCCGTCGCACTCGACGCCGAACGCCGGGCCGTCGACCGCCGCGGCGTCGACCGCACCGGCGAAGCGCAGGCGGAGCCAGGCCGTTCGCGGCAGCGCCCCCGCGACCGGCGAAGGGTCGAAGCCGGCGAGCGCCGGCGCGGCCGCGGGCGACCGCAGCGTCGCCTGCTCCTGGACGCGGTACCCGAGCCCGGCGGCCCCCGACGGCGAGACGGCGCTCGCCGTGACGATCGAGACGCCCGGCGGCGGCAGCGGGATGGCGCCGCGCAGCGTCGCGCCGCTCGCGGTGAACGCCGCCGTCACGTCCGCGCCGTCCACGCGGACGATCGCGGTCGCCGGATCCTGGCCCGCGTTGAGCACGATCTCGACCGGCAGCGTGCCGTCGATCCTCGGGACTCCGAAGAGAATTTCGATTGGTGCGCAGCGGCCGCCGACGAGCGGCAGCGCGAGCGCGAGCAGCGGGAGCAGCCTTCGGAACGCGGATCGAGGGTACATCGGCCGATTCAACCACAAGCGCGCGCCGGATGCAGCCGGAATCAGCCGTCGCCGAACGCCTCTGCGAAGAGCCGATCCGCAGCATCGAGAAGGCACTCGTCGAGCGTGAAGGCGGCCGGAACGGGGTAGGGCCCGGCCGTCCTTCCCCGCCACACGACCCGGCCGCTCTCGGGCTCGACGAGCGCGAGGTCGAGCCCCACGAACAGCAGACCCGTTCCGGTCCGCGCGAAGCGGTGCAGGGTCGTCTGCATGACGGGCCCGCCGATCCCGGCGGCCCGGGCGGCCGACGCGGCGCGCGCAGGGTCGCCCGGCGAATCGGCGGTCATGCGGCGAACCTGCGCTGCGGGAACGACGTCGAAGCCTCGCTTCGCCAGCGCTTCGGTGATCATCGCCTGCAGCCGATCGGCGACCGTCTCTCCGCGCTCCGCGAACGGGTCGCCTGCAGCGCGCGCGAGCTCGCGCAGCGGGTTCTGCGCCGGGATGCGGAGCGACTCGCCGGTCTCATCGGACACGCGAAGGACCGTCACGCGAGGAGCGGCGCCGAGGTCGGAGAGGCCGCTGCGCAGCGGCGCATGCGGCGGCGCGCCCGGCGCCCGCGCGCATCCCGTCGCGAGGAGAAGGAGGATCGCCGCCCCCATTGCCGCCCGCCACCGCCGCACCAGCCGCGCGAGGCGAGCCACACCTCCGAGTGTCGCTGCCGCGGCCGCCGCCACCGCGACGCTCGAAGGCCCGGCCGGAAGATCCGCGCGAACCGCGAGCGCAAAGCCCCCGAGCGAGGAGAACGCGGCGAGTACGATCGAGACCACGAGAGCCGATCCGATGCTCGGCGCGCGACGAAGGGCGCCGAGCGGCGGGAGGACGAGAAAGCCGAAGACGACGAGCGGGCCCGCCGCCATCACACCGAGGCCGATCGCGGTGCCGAGGAGCGCGAAGAACATCGCGTCGTGGCGCCGGGTCGAGAAGCCGATCGTGCGCGCGTACTCGGGGTCGAACGACACGAGCAGGAGCTCGCGGCGAAACAGAGCGAAGACTCCGAGGGTCGTCGCGGCGGAGGCGAGCAGGACGCGCAAATCGCCGTCCGGGATCGAGAGCAGGTCGCCGCGCAGCATGGCCGTCAGCTCGAGATCGCCGCGAGGGCTGAGCGCGACGAACAGGATCGTTGCGGCCATCGAGACCGCGAGCAGAGCGCCGATCCGCCACTCGGTGGGCGCCGTGTGGTGCGCGTTTCGCGGCAGGAGCCAGCCTAGCGCGCCAAACGTGGCCGCCAGCGCACCGAGGCGCGCGAGGGCGTGCGCGCCGTCCTCGGCGCCGGCGCCCTGCCCGGTGAGCCAGAACGCGAGCGTGACTCCCGCCGCCGCAACCTGCGGCAGCGCGACGCCCACGAGAACGATGCGCCGCAGCGCGACGTAGACACCCAGCAGGGCGCACGGCACGGTGACCAGCAGGCCTCCCAGCACGGCATTGCGAAAGATCGCGCCGGGACCGAAGAGCACGGAGAGCGAGAGATCCGTCACGATGTCTCCGAAAGGTCGAGGGCGCCGTCGGCGAGGCTCGCAACGCGTGTCGTGCGGCCTCGCAGCGCATCGGGGTGGTGCGTCACGATCCAGAGGGCGACGGGGCGGCGGCTGCGCAGCGCGTCGAGCGCGCCGAAGATCGCGGCCTCGGCCTCGCGGTCGATCCCGGACGTCGGCTCGTCGAGAAACAGCAGATCGGGCTCGCTGGCGAGCGCACGTGCGAGCAGCACGCGCTGCCGCTCGCCGCCCGAGAGCTCGCCGTAGCGCCGGTGCGCGAGCGGCAGCGCACGGCACGCGTCGAGCGCGTCGTGCGCGCGTCTGCGAAGCCGCCCGCCGAGCGGCCGCCAGGCCGGCGCATCGCCGTACGTTCCGAGCAGCGCGACATCGAGGCCCGAGAGCGGATACAGCGGGTCGAGCGTCTCGCGCTGCGGAACGTAGCCGACGCGAAGGCCCGCGCTCCGGCGAACGCGACCTGCCCGCGGCGGGAGCAGCCCGAGAAGCCCGCGCAAGAGGGTCGTCTTCCCGCTTCCGTTCGGGCCGACGAGCGCCACGCAGTCGCCGGCACGGATCTCGAGGTCGATCTTCTCGACGGCGCTGCGCGTCCCGGCGCCGAACGCCGCGCCCTCCGCGCGGATCATGAAATCTCCCGAGCGGGCGGAGCTCACTGCGGCGCCTGCCTTCCCGCCGCCACCGCGGCCAGCAGGGCATCGAGGTTCGCGTCGACGAAGGCGAGGTAGCCGCTCGCTCCGGGCAGCCCTCCCGTCATCACGGAGACCGTCGCGACCGGAACACCGAGCCGGGCCGCCACGCTCCTCGCGAGGGCCTCGTCGAAGTAGACCTCGTGTACGACGAGGTCGACGTGCTCGCGCTGCCCGAGGGCGATCAGCCCCTCGAGATGCGCGGGCGTCGCGGGGACGCCCGGCTTGTACTCGAGCGTGCCGATCACTTCGAAGCCGAAGCGCCTCGCGAGATACGGAAGGTCGAGATGGCTCGAGATCACCTTGCGGCCACGCAGCGGCTCCGCCCTGCGCTGCCATTCCGCGATGCGTGCGTCGAGCGCGGACGAGAAGCGCGCGAGGCCCTGGCGGTACGTCTCGGCGCCTGCCGGGTCGGCGCGCTCGAGCCCCTCCGCAATGGCGCGGGCCATCTTGCCGCCCTCGACGGGATCGAGGTTGAAGTGCGGGTTTCCGAGCGGGTGCAGCTCGCCCTGCTCGCGGCTGAGGCTCGTCGGGACCTCGAGCGGCTCGACGTAGAGCGAGGCGTCGACGTACGCCGGCTGCCCGGGCGAGATCGCCGGGTTGCGGGACGCTTCGAGCAGCGCGGGAAGGAACGCGTGCTCGAGGCCGAGCCCCTGCACGACGAGCGCGTCGGCCCGGTTGAGCTTCGTCACGAAGCTCGGCTTCACCGGCACGCGGTGCGGGTCCTGATCGCCGCCGGCGAGCGTCTCGACCTCGACCCGGTCGCCGCCGATCTGCCGCGTGAGGTCGGCGACGTCGGGCGTCGTCGCGACCACGCGGAGCGCGGCGAGCGCCGGCCGCGCGGCGGCGACGAGCGCCAGCGCGAAGACGCCGACGAACAGCGCCGTCACCCGTCGGCCGGCGGCCGCAGCCGGCGGCCGCTGCGGGGCGCGCGCCTCAGCGCGCACGGTTCGAGAAGCCATGGCTGTGACTCCCGAGGAAGGCCGTCCACTGCAGCGTGTACCGCTCGTCGGACGCTCCTTCTCCATCGAAGTTGTCGAACTGGAACCGAAGGCGGTGGAACTCGGAGGGCATCCAGGTGAAGAACGCCGAGCTCGTCCGCAGACGGTTCGGGGCGCCGTCGACGTCCTGTGCGTAGTCGAACCGGGCGCCGATCGAGAAGCGGCGCAGGAAGAACGACTCGAAGTAGGCGTAGCCGGCGTTGCGGACGAAGCGGCCGGGGACGAGCAGCGGCAGCCCCGCGTCGTCGACGAGGGCAGCGCCGGTCTCGGGATCGACCGCGGGCCTCGCGGCGGGGAACCGCTCGTCGTTCCACATCCACTCCGCACCGAGCGTCGTTCCCTGGTAGAAGCCCGATCCGTTCGGCTGGTGGCGGAGCGTGAGGTCGACGCCGTACAGGCTGCGGCTGCGATCGCGCGGAATCGCGAGGTACGAGCCGCCGAGCTCGGCGCCCAGCGTGTCGGCGAGGTCCAGGTAGACGAGCGGGCGCGCGAGGTAGCTCATCGCGCTGAACGAACGCGCCGACGCCGGCAGGCCGAACGCCTCCGGGTCCTCGAGCCGGTTGGCGCCGACCGCGTTGTAGGCGCCGAGCGTGAGCTGCGCGAAGATCGGGAGCGGAGCGAGCCACGAGACCTCTGCGCCTTCGGCCTGCGACTCTCCGCCGATCATGCGATCGATCGAAGGCGGGCGGTCGACGAAGGGAAGCGCCTCCGCGTGATAGTGCGCGAAGCGTCCGACGTCGGCGAAGAAGCGCCCGCCCTTGACGGCGAGGTTCCACGGCAGCGCGGTCGTGACGAGCGCCGCCTCTTCGACGTCGAAGCCCTCGGTGCTGCTCCCGGCGATGGCCGCGTAGCCGCGCAGGAAGGGATCGATCGGCGCGCTCACGAAGAGCTCGGCGCTCTGCAGGTCGAAGCCGTTTCCGGGATTGGCGGTGCCGTCGGTCGGGTCGGCCTTCGAGTTCGAGTAGGCGAGCGTGTCGACGACGAGGCTGATCGCGGGATTGTCCGCATTGACCGGCGCGAGCCGCGCCGTCGACCCCGGCGCAGCCGGCGCCCCGGCACCCGGCTGCGCGGCCTCGAGGCGCTCGACCTTTCGCGACAGGAGCGCGAGGGCGTCCCGCGTTGCGGTGAGCTCGTCGCGGGTCTCGCGCAGAGCGCTCTTCGTCGCTTCGAGCTCGGCGGCGAGGGGGTTCGCAACGTCCTCGCCGGCAGGCAGGGCCGTTGCGAGCGAGTCGGCCAGCAGGCACGCCGTCCACGCGGCGATCGCGGAGAGTCTCCACGCGCGCGCGGCCGGTCGCCCGATGAATCGGGTGGTCGGCATGTTCTCTCCTCGGACGGCGGCATGCGCACGTCCACGGGGCCCGCGAGCGGCGGCGCCGTTCGGCTCGCCGCGTTCGCGTGCGTCCAGCGGTCGAAGAACGCGCTAGGAGAGAGCGACGGGCGGTGCGCGGGGCCGGGCGCAGCCGTACGCAGGCGCTGCAATGGTGTGCGATTCGGACGTGAGGGCGCGCCGAGAGCCGACCGCCGTCTGGTGCAGCAGCGACGCGCCGAGCGCGGGAACGACGTGGCCGCGCACCTGCGCGAACGCCTGACACTGCGGGCAGCTCTGCGCATCGTGCGCCGGCGTCGCGCTCGCACCTCGCGCGGCGAGGCCCGACGCCGCGGACGAGACGGCCGGCGCGGCGTGACCGCGTGTCGGTTCCTGCCCGAGCTCGTGGATCGCCGGCAGCAGGAGCTGCAGCACCGTGGCGAGGACGAGAAGCGCAGCGCCGGACCGGCGCGACGCCCGTCGCGACCAGGGGCGCGCTCGGCCCGGGTCGCTCGCTGCGAGCCGTGCGAGGTGCATCGCGTGGACGCTACGCGACTCGCGTTCGCTGTCAACGTGCGGGCTCCCGGCGCTGCGCTCTTCTACGCTGGGCGGCGATGACGGCCGCGAGCATTCTCCTCATCCGTCACGGCGAGTCGACGTGGAACGCGCAGCGGCGCTGGCAGGGCTGGGGAGACCCGCCGCTCTCGGAGCGCGGCCGCGCGCAGGCCGCGGCGCTCGCGGCGCAGCTCGCGGGCCGCGGCGTCACGCGTCTCGTGTCGAGCGACCTCGCGCGCGCGGCGCAGACCGCGGCGATCGTCGGCGCGGCGCTCGGCGTCGCTCCCGCTCTCGACGCGCGGCTTCGCGAGCGCGACCTCGGCCGCTGGGCGGGTCTCACCGAGGAGGAGATCCGGACGGAGTTCGGCGACGAGCTCCCCCGGCTGCGGGCGCGAGAGCCGGGCTTTCGCCCGGGCGGCGGCGAGAGCCACGAGGCGTTCGCTGCGCGCGCGGCGCCCGCGCTCGCCGCAGCCGCCGGGCTGGCTGCCGGCGCCGTGACGGCGATTGTGACACATCTTGGTGTGATCCGGCTGGTCGCGCCCGAGCTCCGGCCCGGGAACGCCGAAATCGTTGCCGTCGATCCGGCCCGCCTGCTCGCGCTGCTCGCTGCCGCGTAGGG
Source organism: Myxococcota bacterium (assembly GCA_041912475.1). Classification (GTDB taxonomy): domain Bacteria; phylum Myxococcota_A; class UBA9160; order UBA9160; family UBA9160; genus MYXO. The sequence goes on along the minus strand of JAYRMX010000038.1, from coordinate 20,774 downwards.
CGGGCGGCCGGGCGCGCGCCCGGTATGCTCCGCGCGCCGGCCGCGCAGCGGCCGCGGGCGGGAAGGAGCGAGCGATGGATCTGACGATGAGCGCCGGGCACGAGGCGTTTCGCGCCGAGGTGAGAGCCTTCCTCGAGCAGAACCGCGGCAAGGCGCTCGCGAGCCTGCTCGGCGTCGAGGCCGGCGGCGCGCGCGAAGGGGTGCTCGCGTGGCAGAAGCTGCTCATCGAGCGCGGCTACGCGGCGCGAACGATCCCGAAGGAGTACGGCGGCTACGGCGCCGCGCCGGACCTGCTCGAGCGCGTGATCCTCGACGAGGAGTTCACGCGCGCCGGCGTCTCGCGCGGCGTCGGCGGGCAGGGGCCCGACATGCTGGTGCCGACCCTCCTCGAGCACGGCAGCGAGGAGCAGAAGCGGCGCTGGATCGCGCCGACGATCCGCGGCGAGGTGATCTGGTGCCAGGGCTATTCGGAGCCGGGCGCGGGCAGCGACCTCGCGAGCGTCCAGACGCGCGCGACCGAAGACGGCGACGACTTCGTGATCAACGGTCAGAAGATCTGGACCACGACCGCGCAGTTCTCGCACATGATGTTCGGCCTGATCCGCACCGAGCCGAACGCAGCGAAGCACGCGGGGCTCTCGTATCTGCTGATCCCGATGAGCACGCCCGGCATCGAGGTCCGCCCGCTGCGGACGATGACCGGTCACGCCGAGTTCAACGAGGTCTTCTTCACCGACGTTCGCGTACCGAAGACCAGCGTCGTCGGCCGGCGCGGCGAGGGCTGGAAGATCGCCAACACGACGCTCAAGCACGAGCGCAACATGCTGGCGTCGAGCGCGCAGCTCGAGAGCGCGCTGCTTCGCTGCGCCGAGCTCATGAAGACCGAGCGGTCCGCTGGCGTGCGCGCGATCGACCGCCCGCTGCTTCGCGACCGGCTGCTCCGGCTGCAATCGCGCGTTCTCGCGATGCGCTGCCACTCGATGCGAATGCTGACGTGTGGCTTGAAACGCGAGTCGCCGGGGGTGGCCGCGCTCGTCACGAAGCTCGCCGGCTGCGAGGTGAGCCACCAGATCGCGGGGCTCGCGATCGATGCGATGGGCGAGCCGGGCGTCCTGTACGACGGCGCGAAGCACCTTCGGGCCGGCGGCGGCTGGCAGATCCACTACATGTTCTCGCTCGGTCTCATCATCGGCGGCGGGACGGCGCAGATCCAGAAGAACATCATCGCGGAGCGCGGGCTCGGCCTGCCGCGCGAGCCCGGCGTCGCGAAGCCGGAGAAGGCGTAGGAGAGGGCATGGACTTCGGGCTGTCGGAAGAGCAGCGCCTGCTCGAGACGAACCTGCGCCGCTACCTCGAGACCGAGCGTCCCGTGGCGCGCGTGCGCGAGATCATGGCGAGCGCCGAGGGCCGCGACGACGCCCTCTGGCAGTCGCTCGCCGAGATGGGCGTGCTCGGCGTCCTCGTTCCCGAGAGCGAAGGCGGGAGCGGCCTCGGCCTGCTCGACGCCGCGGTCGCGGCCGCGCAGCTCGGCCGCGCGGTCGCGCCCGCGCCGTTCCTCGGAACGGCCGTGATGGCCGCGACGGCGCTCACCACCGCGGGCACGCCCGCGCAGCGAAAGGAGTGGCTGCCGAAGATCGCGAGCGGCGCGCTGCGCGTCGGCGTCGCGGCCACCGAGCTGCTGAGCCCGCGCGAGGGTTTCGGCTTCCGCAGCGAGGGCGGGCGCCTGCACGGCAAGGCGCTGCTCGCGCTCGACGCCGCGGCCGACGCGTACCTGGTGCCGGTGGGAAGCGAGAGCCTCGCGCTCGTTCCGCGCGACGCCGCGGGGCTCGACGTCGTGCTGCTCCCGACGATCGACCGGACGCGGCGCTTCGCGGAGATCGGCGCGGAGGGCGTCAGCCCGGCCGAGTGGATCGGCGGGCGAGACGGCACGGCGGGCGGCGCGGTTCGGCGGATGATCGACGCCGGCCGTGTCGCGGTCGCGGCGGACGTTCTCGGCGCGAGCGAGGTCGCGATCGAGCGCGCGGTCGCCTACGCGCAGCAGCGCGTTCAGTTCGGCCGGCCGATCGGGTCGTTCCAGGCCGTGAAGCACCTGTGTGCCGAGATGATCGCCGAGCTCGAGCCCGCGCGATCGCTCGTCTGGTACGCCGCGCACGCCTTCGACGCGCTCCCGGACGAATCGTCGCTGCTCGCGGCGCACGCGAAGGCGCACCTGTGCGAGATCGGGACGTTCATCGTCCGCACCGCGACCGAGGTCCACGGCGGCATCGGCTTCACCGACGAGCACGACCTGCACCTGTGGTTCAAGCGCGTCGGCGTCGACCGCCAGCTCCTCGGCACACCGGACGCCGCCCGCGACGACGCCGCACGCCTGCAGGGGTGGATGTAGCGCCGGGCAGGCCGGTCGTCTCAGTGTGCCGAGAGCGGTCCTGCGAGGAAGTCGGCGAGCTTTGGTGCGAGCTCCGGGTGCGCTGCGAGCAGCGCGACGCCGTGGCCTCCGCTGGGGTAGACGAGGAGCTCCTCGGGCCCTTCGTGCGCGGCGGCGATGGCGCGCGCGCTGCCGGGCGAGACCGTCACGGGGTCGTCCTCGGCGGCGATCACGAGGAGCGTGCCGGAGAAGTGCTTCGCGGCGGGAAGGACATCGACGCCGAAGTAGTCCGATCCCGGAGAGAGCAGCGCGACGGCGCGAACGTTCTTCTCGGTCTGCGTCGCGAGTAGCGAAACGGTGCAGCCATACGACGAACCGACGAGCGCGAGGCGGTCGGTCGCGATCCCGCGCGCACCAAGGAAGGCGAGCGCCGCGGCGACGTCACGCGTTCCGGCTTCGACGACGGGCCCCACCTCGCCCCGGGCGACCTGCTGCACGCGGAGGGTTCGCTCCCCGTTGGCCGTCCTCTGGCGCAGGGACTCGCCCTGGCCGCGCTGGTCGAGCGCGAGCACGGTGAAGCCTCGATCGAGGAGCGCGGGGACGAGCGGCGCGAACGACGTGCGATCGCGGTTGAACTGGTGCAGCAGGATCGCGACGGGAGCCTTCGCGTCGGTGCTGCGCCACAGGTCGGCCTTCAGCGCGAAGCCGTCGGACGTGTCGAAGGCGACGGCTTCGGGCGAAGCGGCGCGGGCGACCGGAGGAGCGAGCAGCGCGAGCAGAGCGAGAAGGAAAAGGAGAGAGCGGGGCGATTGCGGTCGCATGGGCGACTCCTTCGCGGGAGCGAGCGCGCGAGAGGCTACCCGCGTGCGGGCTTGCCGTCGGGCGTCGCGGGCATCTCCTCGCGCGTATAGGCGCGCGCCTCCCAGCCGGCCGCATCGGGGCCCTGCCAGCGGAAGGGAAGCGCGCGGATCTCGCCGCGCGCGAGCGACGGCGCGGCTTCGAGCGCCGCGCGGACGATCGCCTTCTGCCCGCTGAGGTCGTCCGCAGCGCCCGTCTGGTGGCCGAGGGGGTGATGCACGTAGAGCGCGCGCGGCGGTAGCACCGCGGCGGTGATGTCCCACGCCGACGTCATGCACACGGTGGGAACCCCGGCAGCTTCGATCACGCGTGCGATCAGTCCCACGGACTGATGGCACACCGGTCAGGCGGGGACGAGGTACGCGAGGTCGGCGCGCTGGCGAACGACGAAGTCGCGAAGGCGCGGCGCGAGATCATCGCGAACGAGGCGCGCCGAGTAGATGCCGCCCATGAAGGAGAGGGCGGGGTCGGCGACGGCGCCGATCACGCGCTCGGCCGCGAGCGCGCGCAGCGCGGCGAGGGGAAACACGCAGCCCGGATCGCGCTGCGCGTCGCGAACGTCGTAGCCGAAGTGCGCCACGCGCAAGTCGGCGTTCTCGGTGTTCGCCGGAATCTCGCGGTGGGACACGTCGTTGCGGAAGTGAAACGGCGGCTGGCTCGCGAGATGAACGCCGCCCGAAGCGATGAGCGCGACGCGCGAGGCCGCGAGCGGCTTCGTGATCGGCGCCCACGGCGCAGGATCGCTCGCACCGTCGTGCCGCACCCAGCGGTACGGCGGCTGCGACGAATAGAGCCTGCGCGTTCGCTCGATGTACGCCACGGCCTCGGGCGGCGCGGAGGACGGGGCATGGCCGGCCGTCATGCCGAGTGTGTAGCACGAGCGTGCGGGAGCACCGACGCGCGGCCACGCCCACCCGCACTCGCGCCTTCGTCTTCCACAGCGGTGCGAGATCGAGCTCGACGGCCTCGAAGGGCTCGGCGCGCACCCGTCGGCCGCCCTCGTACGCCCCGGGCGAGGCGCCGGGCCGGCTCGGCGACGAGCGCGCCGGGCGCCGTCAGCAGGCCCCCATACGCAGCGCCCGCGCGGGGCTGGTCGCTCGGGCCGCATGGCCAGGGAACCCGCGCGCCGGGTACGGCCTCCGGTGCACTTCGATCCCAGGCGACCGAAGTCTCGGGGCCGTCACGGCACAGGCGCGTCGGGTACGGTCTCCGTTGCGCTCGTACGCGGGCTGTGGCCGAACGCTCGGGCCGAGTGGGCGGCGACGCCCACCACGCGCGAAGTGCGAGGCATCGCCGGCGCGGCGGCTCCTCCGCGACGCGCCGAAGATTCTCGAGAGGTGACGATGCCGGCCGAGTGGGTGCGCGGACGCAACGACTACGATTCGTCGAGCCCGTACGAGCTCTCGGACATCGTGCGGCGCTGCGAGGCGCCGCGGCAGCGCGTCTTCGGACATCTGCTCTTTCCGGACGCATTCGAGGCTCCGGTGCCGTGCATCGTCGCGCTGCACGGGAGCTTCAACTGGCGCGGGCATCACTACGATCACATCGTCCGCTTCCTCGACATGGGGTGCGCGGTCTTCCGCGTCCACCCGTTCGACGCGCGCGGCGTCGCGACGACCGCGACGACGCAGCTCGAGGTGACGCACGCGATGCTGATCGCGGACGCGTACGCGGCGCTGCGGCGCCTCGCGCGGCATCCGCAGATCGACCCGGCACGGATCGGGATCGCGGGCTGGAGCCTCGGCGGGACCGCTGCGCTCTACGCCGCGTGGGCCCCGGTCGCCGAGGCGCTCGCGCCCGGCGGCGAGCGCTTCGCGGCGCACCTGCCGATCTACCCGGCGGCGAACATTCGGGTCGAAGACGACCGCTGGACGGGAGCGCCCGTGCGCGTGCTGATCGGCTCGCTCGACGACTTCACGCCGGCCGCGCCCGCCGTCGCGCTCGCCGAGCGGCTCGCCGCGCGCGGACTTCCGGTCGAGACGATCGTCTACCCGGACAGCCACCACTCCTTCGACGCGATCGACGAGGTCGAGGCGTATCCGCAGGCGCTCGGCCTGCGAGAAGACGCTTCGCTCACGGTGACGCGCGACGGGCGAATGCTGGTGACGGGCACCGAGCTCGAGGTGAGCACGCCGGAGGGCCGTCGCGCGGCGTTCGGGCGCCTCGTCCGCATCGGCACCCACGCGGGAGGCAACCGCCGCGCGCGCCGGCGCGCGTTCGCCGATGCGGAGTCGTTCGTTCGGCGACATCTGCTCGCGTGAGAAGCTCGGCGCGCGCTCGTGCGAGGCGCCCGCGCCGCGCGTGCGGCGCTCGGCGCGACGCGCGAGCCTCCGGGCCGACTCCGCGCGGCCGGCTACGCTTCCGGCGATCGAGCAGCCTCTCTGCTCGCGGAGGACCCCCATGATCGGCTACGTCACGCTCGGAACGAACGATCTCGCACGCGCAGGGCGCTTCTACGACGCGCTGCTGGCGGAGCTCGGCGGCAAGCGCGCGATGGAGATGGAGAGCTTCGTCGCGTGGTCCGCGGCGCCGGGCAGCCCGATGGTGTCGGTGATCAAGCCCTTCGACGGAAAGCCGGCGACGGTGGGCAACGGCGTCATGGTCGCGCTCGCCGCGAGCAGCAAGGCGCAGGTCGATGCCCTCCACCGGAAGGCGCTCTCGCTCGGCGCAAAGGACGAAGGCGCGCCGGGCCCGCGCGGCGACGGCTTCTATGCGGCCTACTTCCGCGACCTCGACGGCAACAAGCTCAACGCCTTCTTCATGGGATAGCGGGAGGCGGGCGGGCGGCGCCGCAGGATCGGCGGCTCCGTCGCGCGCCCCGCCGCGACGGGAAGCGAAGGGTGCGCCGCGCGAACGGTACGCGGTCCGAGTCTCGTGCGAGCGCGACCGGCACGCGGACGGCTATGCGAGATCGTCCGGATCGAACGCGACGCTGCCGGTTCCGCGCAGCAGGTTCTTGAGGATCTTGCCCGCCGGATTGCGCGGAAGCGGCGTGTCGATGAACGCGACGACCTCGGGGATCTTGTGCGGGGCGAGGTGCGCCGCGGCGTGGCGTCGCACGCCTTCTTCGTCGAGCGCCGAGCCGGGAATGCGGCGGACGATCGCCTTCACGCGTTCGCCGAGCTCGGGGTCGGGCTGACCGATGATCGCGGCCTCGTCGATCTCGGGGTGCTCGGCGAGGCAGTGCTCGATCTCGACGCAGTAGATGTTCTCGCCGCCGCGGATGATCATGTCCTTCGCGCGGTCGAGGACGAAGTAGAAGCCCTCGGCGTCGCGGATCCCGAGGTCGCCGGTGTGCAGCCAGCCGTCGCGAACGGCGTCGGCCGTCGCGTCGGGGCGGTTCCAGTAGCCGGGCGTCACGGTCGGGCCGTAGATGCACAGCTCGCCGAGCTCGCCGTCGGGCAGCGTCTTGCCGTCGGGGCCGGCGATCCGCATCTCGAGCATCGGGAGCGGCCGGCCGATCGACGTGCTGCGGCCGGCGAGGTCCTTGCCGCCGTTCAGTGTCGCGACGCCGTGTGTCTCGGTGAGGCCGTACGCGTTCGTGAACGACGGCGTGATCTTCAGCACCTCGCGCGCCCGGGCGAGCGTCTCGGGCGGAGTCGGCGCGCCCCCGAAGGAGATGCCCCTCAGGCTCGAGAGGTCGTAGCGCGAGACGTTCGGGTGGTGGACGACGCGGTGGAGCATCGTCGGAATCGCTCCCCAGAGCGCGATGCGCTCGCGTTCGATGAGGCGCATCACCTGCTCGGGATCGAAGCGGCCCTCGGTGAAGACCATTCGCGCGCCGGCCGTGAGGCCCGTGCACACGCCCGAGTGGAAGCCGGCGACGTGGAACAGCGGCGAGGTGAGCAGGCTCGCGGGCTGATCGCCCGCGGACGGAAGGGAAGGGCCGCCTCCGAGCAGTGCGCTCGCGACTCCCGAGAAGACGATTCCCATCACCTGCGCGACGGTGCCACCGTGCGTCGTGATGCAGCCCTTCGGCTTTCCGGTCGTTCCCGACGTGTAGAGGATCACGGCGGGGTCGTCCTCGGCGATCGGACGCTCCGGCATCTCGCTCCGCGGTTGGAGCAGCTCCGCGATCGGAACGGTTCCGCGCGGAGGGTCGTCGCCGATGAAGAAGATCGCTTCGAGCTGCGGAAGGCTCGCGGCGATCTTCTCGGCGCGCGGGTAGAGCCGCGCGTCGGTCACGAGGAAGCGGCTCCCCGAATCCGCGAGGCCGAACGCGATCTCGTCCGGCGTCCACCAGCCGTTCAAGCCGACGGCGATGCCGCCGGCCGAGACCGCGCCGAAGAGCGCGATCAGCCAGTCGGGGCAGTTGTACGCGAGGATCGCGAGGCGGTCGCCCGGACGCAGGCCGAAGCCGTCCGTGAGCGCGTTTGCCGCCCCCCAGACGAGGCGTGCGTGCTCGGCGTACGTGATGCGCCGCTCGCCCTGCACCATGCAGACCGCGTCGCCGCGCAGCGCGGAGTTGCGGACCTTCTCGCGCAGCGACTTCTCGCGGTGCTTGAAGTTCTTCATCGGAAGACCGCGAACGGTGACGGCCTCGAGCTCGAACGGGGCGCCCGGGCCGGTGAGCCGGGCGACCACCTCGTCGTAGGTCATGGGCGGACCTCCTCTCGTCTTCGTTGCCACGATCTCGCGGCGCGCGCCAGCACGAGCCCGGCGCCGCCGCCGGCCACGTCGAGCGCGACGTCCCGCGGCGACCCGGTGCGCGACGCGCGCGTGGCCTGCCCGGCCTCGTCCACGCTCGCGACGGCGGCCGCGAGGCCGATCGCGAGGAGCGCCGCCCGCAGCGCGCGCCGTGGTGCGCCGAGCCGGAGCGCGCGCTCGGCGAGGATCGCCAGCACGGCGTACTCGAACGCGTGCGCGCACTTTCGAACGGCGGCGTGCACGAGGGCCTTCGTTGCCGCGTCGAGGCCCGGGAAGAAGAAGTCGAGCAGCGGGCCGATGATGCGCGAGGTCTCGTCGGCCGAGAACGAGTCGGTCGAGAGCGCGAGGATGACGCCGCTCCAGAGCGCGACGGCGCCCCAGGCGAGAAGCTTCGCGCGCCGGGTGTCGGCGCCGCCGGTGTGCATGCCGCTATCCTCGCGCACGTGCTCGCGATCGGCCTCGTCTACGACCTGCTCGGTACGCATCCGCGCTCGCCCGGCGACCCGTGCGACATCGACGCAGAGTACGAGCCCGAGGAGACGGTCGCCGCACTCGAGGCGGCCATCGCGCGCCTCGGCCACCGGCCGATCCGGATCGGAAGCGCGCATGCCCTGCTCGCCGCTGCGGGAAAGGGCGAGCTGCCGCGCCTCGACGCGGCGCTCAGCATCGCCGAGGGCTACGGCTCGCGAAGCCGCGAGACGTGGGCGCCCGTTCTGCTCGAGATGCTCGGTATCCCCTTTCTCGGCTCGGATGCCCTCACGCTCGCCACGAGCCTCGACAAGCTCTGGGCCAAGGAGAAGGTCGCGGGGGCGGGCGTGCCGGTCGTCCCGGGGCTCTCGATCGCCTCGGCGGACGAAGCGAGAACCGCCGCACTTCCGGGGCCTTTCCCGCTGTTCGTGAAACCACGCTGGGAAGGGACGGCGAAGGGCATCGGGCCCGGCTCGAGGGTCGAGCGCCGCGAGGAGCTCGCGGCTGCGGTGGCGCGCGTCGCCGGCGCGTACCGGCAACCTGCGCTGGTCGAGGTCTTCGTCGGCGGGCCGGAGTACACGGTGACGGTGGTGGGGCACGGTCCTCCGCGTGCGCTCGCGGTCCTGCAGCGCGCGCTCGAGGCAACGACGCGCATCGGCCTCCATGCGCTCGAACGCCACGCGCCCGCCGGCCGGCCGTGGGCGTTCGAGCTTCCGGGCGGGCTCGATCGCGACCTCGAGGTGAAGCTGCAGGCGCTCGCGCTGCGCGCCTTCGACGCGCTCGAGTGTCGCGACTTCGCGCGCGCGGACTTCAGGCTCGGGGAGGACGGCGAGCCGCTCTTCCTCGAGATCAATCCGCTGCCCACCTTCGCTCCGGACGGGAGCTTCGGGATCCTCGCCGAGCTGGGGGACAGGACGCACGAGGCCCTGCTCGCGGACGTGATCGGCGACGCGCTACGCCGCATCGGACTCGCGCGATGAGCACGCGCGCGGCCGGCGCCGCGGACGCGCAGTGGTGCGACTGGACGTGGCAGATGCGAAACCGCATTCGCGACGCCGAGGCGCTCGCGCGCTGGATCGATCCCACCGGCGACGAGCGCCGCGCGATGACGGCGCTCGCAGACCGCTTCCACTTCGTGATCACGCCGTACTACGCCGCGCTCATGGACCCGCGCGACCCGGAGTGTCCGATCCGCCGGCAGGTGGTGCCTCGGCTCGCCGAGCTGGACGATCCCGACGGCGTCGCGGATCCGCTGGGCGAGGTGGCGCACTCGCCGGTCAAGAACGTGATCCGCGTCTATCCCGACCGCATCGCCTTCTGCGTGAACAACGAGTGCGCGCTCTACTGCCGCTTCTGCCTGCGAAAGCGCATGGTCGGCGACGAGGAGTGGAGCATGAAGAAGCGCGAGCTCGAAGAAGGGCTCGCGTGGATCCGCCGCACGCCGCAGATCCGCGACGTCCTGCTCACGGGCGGGGATCCTCTCGTCTTCTCGGACGAGCGCCTCGACTGGCTGCTCGGCGAGCTGCGCGCGATTCCCCACGTCGAGATCGTCCGCCTCGGGACTCGCCTTCCGGTGACGCTTCCCTTCCGGGTGACCGATGCGCTGTGCCGGGTGCTCGAGCGGCACCATCCGATCTGGCTGAACACGCACTTCAACCATCCTCGTGAGCTCACAACCGAGGCCGCCGCGGCGTGCGATCGCCTCACGCGCGCCGGGATCCCCGTCGGCAACCAGAGCGTCCTGCTGCGCGGAATCAACGACGACTTCGCGACGATGAAGGCGCTGTGCGAGGGGCTCGTCCGCATGCGCGTCCGGCCCTACTACTGCTACCAGGCGCAGCTCCTCGAAGGGACGGCACACTTCCGCGTTCCGATCGAAGACGGGATCGAGCTCTTCCGCGCCCTGCGCGGCCGAACGAGCGGCTTTGCGATCCCGCTCTACGTGCTCGACACGCCGCGCGGCAAGGTGCCGCTCGTGCACCCGTACGTCCGCGGGCGCGACGGTGACGACGTGGTGGTCGAGAGCTGGGACGGTGCGATCTGGCGCGAGCGCAACCCGCGCGACGCGAAGGAGCGGCCCTGACGGAGACGGCGCCGGCGCAGGAGACGGCCCGACCCGCCCGCATCGCGGGAGCGGCCGTGCTGCTCGGATCGAGCGTCCTGCTCTCGCGCGTGCTCGGCTACGTGCGCGAGATGGTGCTCGCCTACCGCTCCGGAGCGAGCGCGTCGACCGACGCCTTCTACGCGGCGTTTCAGCTCCCGGACCTGCTCAACTACTTCCTGGCCGGCGGAGCGCTCTCGATCGCGTTCATCCCGCTCTACAACCGTGTTCGTGCCGAAGAGGGGCAGGCGGCGGCCGACGACCTCGTCGCGACCGTCCTCGGAACGCTCGGCGCGTTCGCCGTGCTCGCGACCGTGCTGCTCTCGTTCCATGCCGAGGCGCTGGTCGCGCTCCAGTTTCCGCGCTTCGACCCCGCCACGCAGGCGCTCACCGTCCGCCTCACGCGCATCGTGCTCCCGGCGCAGGTGTTCTTCATCGCCGGCGGCATCGTGCAGGCCGTTCTGCTGGCGCAGCAGCGCTTTCTCGCCGCGGCGCTCGCGCCGGTGTTCTACAACGGGGCCATCATCGTGGCCGGCATCTTTCTCGCGCCGGCCCTCGGGATCTCGGCCTTCGCGTGGGGCGCGCTCGCGGGAAGCATCGCGGGCCCGTTCCTCGCACCGCTGCTGCTGATGCGCGGCGTCGCGCCGCTGCGCGTGCGCTTCGCGCCGCAGAGCCGCCGCTTCATCGTGTACCTCGTGCTCGCGGCGCCGCTCATGTTCGGGCAGACGCTGCTGACGCTCGACGAGTGGTACGACCGCTGGTTCGGCGCGCTGATCGCAACGGGAACGGTTGCGCACCTCGGCCTCGCGCGGCGCCTCATGCAGGTGCCGGTCGCCGTCGTCGGACAGGCCCTCGCGGCGGCGGCCCTGCCCGCGCTCGCGCGGCTCTACGCCGAAGGGAGGCGCAAGGAGCTCGACGCGTCGGTGCTGCGGACGCTCGAAGCCGGGCTCTCGCTCGCCGTTCTCGCCGGGGCCGCGTGCCTCGCGCTTTCCCGGCCGCTGGTGGTCGCGGTCTATCAGCGCGGCGCGTTCGGCCCGGCCGACACCGCGGCCGTAACGCCGCTGCTCGCGCTGTTCTCGGCCGGCGTTCCGGCCTGGGTCGCGCAGCAGATCGCGGTCCGGGCGTTCTACGCGCGGGCCGACACCTGGCGGCCGATGCTGCTCGGGACGGTGGTCGCGCTCGCCGCGATTCCCCTCTATCTCCTGCTCTCGCGCAGCCTCGGCGCGATCGGCCTTCCGCTCGCCGGCGTGATTGCGATGAGCGTCAATGCGCTCGCGACGCTCGCGCTCGCGAGGCGACTGCACGGCGCGCCGCCGCTCGGCCGCCTGCTCGGGTCGGTGGGGCGGGCGCTCGCCGTCGCGGCGCCTGCGGCGGCGGCGGCGTTCGTCGCGCAGGCGCAGCGCGCCGCGTGGCTGCCGCAGCCCGCGCCGGCGACGACCCTCGGCGCGATCGTCGATCTCGCGGCCGGCGGCGCCGCCTTCGCGGCGGTGGCGGGCGCCGGCGCTGCGCTCTTCGGCGGCGAAACGCTGCGCGCGTCCGCCGCGCGGCTGCTTCGCCGCGTGCGGTCCCGGGTCTGACGCGACGTCAGACGCGGAACAGCTTCTCGCGGTAGTAGGCGAGCTCGGCGAGGCTGCCGCGCAGGTCGGCGATCGCCGTGTGCGTCTTCTCGCCCTTCTCGAAGCGGGGCAGCTCCGGAGCCCAGGCCGAGGCGAGCACCTTGAGGCTCGACACGTCGAGCTGGCGGTAGTGGAGCAGGCCCTCGAGCACCGGCATGTAGCGCGCGAGGAAGCGCCGGTCGGTGTGGACCGAGTTCCCGGAGAGGATGCCTTCGCGCGGGCCGCAGTGGCGCAGGACGAGGGCAAGGGCCTCGCGCTCGGCGTCGGCGAGCGAGGTCTTCGACGCGCGCACGCGTTCGAGGAGCCCCGACTTCTCGTGCATCTCGCGAACGAACGGGTCCATCCGCGCGAGCACCTCGTCGGGCTGCCAGACCACGCGCTCGAGCTCGGCGAGCGGGACGAGGTCGCCCTTCGTGATCACGACCCCGATCTCGACGATCGCGCAGCGCTCGACGTCGAGGCCGGTCATCTCGAGGTCGATCCAGACGAACGTAGGGCTCTCGGACACGCGCGCAGCGTAGCGGCTCCGGGAGGGGCGGCGAGCGCCGCGCGGCGAGCCCGAGCCGCCCGCCGCCGGCGTGTTACGCTGCACGGCCGATGACGTCGCAGCGCGCGCCGGGAGCGGCCCGGCCGTTCGGCCCCGAGCGGCCGGGCGGGCAGGGGCTCGATCCGCAGCAGGAGGAGTCGGGAAACCGCGCGATCCTCGCGCTGCTCACCGACCCCGAGGTTCGCGACCAGGTCGACCTCGTCATCACGTGGCGCGGCGCGGCCGGCGATCCGGCGGGCGCCTACGAAGTCTGGTCACGGCGCGGGCTCGTGCGGTTTCGGCGCGTGCTGCGTGCGGACGGAGTGCTCGACTACGAGATCGTCGAGGTCCTCGGCGAGAACCCGGTCGCGGATCAAGATCCCGCCCGGCTGCGAAGCATTGCCGAAGAGCGCGCGGCGGCCGAGGCGTCGGGCTTCGCGGCCGATGACCCCGCACGCCGCTTCATCCGCGCCGAGCACCAGAGCTATCCGTTCGCGTACGAGCGCATCGCGCAGCTCTTCGATTCGCCGAACGCGCCCGACCTCGCGATCTCGCCGTGCGACTGGACGCAGGGCATCCAGCACGGAACGCACGGCGCGCTGCACGTACGGCAGGCACGCGCACCGCTCTGGTTCGCGGGCCCGCGCGTGCGGCAGGGCCGCCACGAGATCGCGGCGCGTGAGGTCGACCTCGCGCCCACGGCGCTCGCGGTGCTCGGGTGTCCGTGCATCGACGGCGAGGATGCGACCGGCCGCACGTCGAGCGAGCGCGGCGCTTCGCCCGACGTGCTGCTGTTGCGGCAGGACGGCCGCGTCCTGCGCGAGATCCTCGACGAGGTCCGGGCGCCGGCCGAGCGCCTCTACATCTTCCTGCTCGACGGCCTCTCGCACACCGAGCTCGAGAGCCGCCTCGCGCGCGACCCGGCGGCGCTGCCGAACCTGCGAAGGCTTCGCGATCGCGCGGCGGTGCTCGCGAACGGGCAGATCGTGAACTTCCCGAGCATCACGTGGCCGAGTCACACGACGCTCGGAACGGGCGTCTGGTGCGGCCACCACGACGTCGTGAATCCGAGCTACTACCTGCGCGAGAAGCGCGAGCGGGTTTCGCCGCAGGGCCAGCAGGTGCGGACCGAGAGCTTCGTCTCGCCGCGCGTCGAGACGCTCTACGAGGCGGTCCACCGCGCCCGCGGGCCCGGCGCGCTCACGATGAACGTCTACGAGCCGCTCGGTCGCGGCGCCGATCATGCGGTTCTCGAGGGGCGAAACCTGTGCGACCGCCCGCGCGTGAAGGCGCTCACGGAGGAGATGCTCGCCGACTGCGACCCGCGCTGGCAGCGCGACGGGCAGGCCGCCGTCGCGCGCGAGTCGACGCTCGACGCGCGCGGAGTGGCGCAGGTCGTCGAGCTGTTCACGCGCCCCGGCCTCGAGCCTCCCGCCCTCGTCTTCCACGAGCTCACGCTCACCGACGGCGCCGGCCACGACTACGGCCCGCACCACGAAGGGCTCGCCGCGGCGCTCGACGAGAGCGACCGGCGCGTGGGGCGAGTCCTCGATCTGCTCGCGCAGCGAGGCCTGCTCGAAGGCACGCTTTTCATCGTGACGGCCGATCACGGCATGTCGCCGCAGGACGTCTCGCTGCGGGCGAACCCCGCGCACCACGTGACGCGGATCGGACTCGAGGCGGAGGTGGCCGAGCCGATGATCTGGCTCCGCGACCTCGCGGTCGAGGTCGAGTGCGCTGCGGACGGGCGGACGGCGCGCGTCGTGGTGAGCGAGAACGACGCGCTCGCGAGCGGCGAGCGCCCGGGCGTCGAGGGCGCCGAGGTAATCGTCGAGGCGCACGTCGCGGGCGCCGCGCCGCGTCGCATCGCTCAGGGCCGCACGGGTCCGGGCGGGATCTACGGCTTCGCGACGCCGTCGGACCTCGCGCCGCACGAGCAGGCCGTCTCGGTTCGGGCGTCGGGGTTCAATCCGCGACGGCTGAAGCTCGACGGAACGGCGCTCGCGCTCGACCTTCGCGCGGAGCTGTACGGCGAGCGCGGAGAGGCCGGCGCGGCGAGGCGCTGACGGCGCGTTCGGCGCGGGCCCTTGCGATGGGGCCGCGGCGGCTTTACGGTGACGCCCGGTCGGGCGCGTAGCTCAATTGGCAGAGCAAGGGACTCTTAATCCCTAGGTTGTAGGTTCGATTCCTACCGCGCTCACCACCTCCTTCTCGCTCGCGCGCAGCCCGTGCGCGCGTTGACGCTTCATCGCGCTGCGCCTACGCTGGCTTCGGCGCCGGGTTTCGTCGCACGCCGGGGTGGCGGAATTGGCAGACGCGGTGGCCTTAGAAGCCACCGTCCGCAAGGACGTGCAGGTTCGAGCCCTGTCCCCGGCACGTCCGGCGGTGCGCCGCGGAAAGAATCATGACGACGACGGCGCCGCAGGAAGCGAAGACCGACCTCGAAGTTCGCGTGACCGAGACGAGCCCGGTCGTGCGCACACTCGAGATCGAGGTGAGTGCGAAGCGCGTCACGCGCGCATTCGACCGCGCGTACCGCGAGCTCGGCCGCCAGGCCCGCGTGCGCGGATTCCGTCCCGGGAAGGTGCCGCGCGCGGTCCTCGAGCGCCTGTACGGCGCGTCGATCCTCGAAGACCTCGAGCGAGGGCTCGTCGCAGAGACTCTCGGCGAGGCCGTCGCGCAGGCCGGAATCGAGCCGGTGGCCGAGCCGGCGATCGAGGCGCAGCCTCCGGGCGACGGGTCGCCGTTCCGCTACAGCGCCCGCATCGAGGTGAAGCCGGCGCTCGCGCTGCCGGCGGTGCGAGGCCTTCCCGCCGTGCGGCCGCCGACCGAGGTCCGGGTCGAAGAGGTCGAAGAGCATCTCGAGAGCCTGCGGCAGCGCCACGCGCCGCTGGTCGAGGAGCCCGAGGGCACCGCGGCCGCGCGCGGCAACGTGCTGGCGATCGACTACGTCGGGCGCCTCGACGGCCAGGCCTTCGAGGGCGGGACGGGGCAGGACGTCGAGCTCGAGCTCGGGACGGGCCGCTTCATTCCGGGCTTCGAGGAGCAGCTCGAGGGCGCTCGGGCCGGTGACGACCGCGAGGTGCGCGTGCGCTTCCCGGAGGGCTACGGGAACGCGGAGCTGGCCGGCAAGGAGGTCGTCTTCCAGGTGCACGTCGCGGCCGTCAAGCGCCGCGCGCTGCCCGAGCTCGACGACGAGTTCGCGAAGGACGTGGGCGACTTCTCGACGCTCGCCGACCTCCGGGCGCGGATCCGCTCCGATCTCGAAGCGGCTCGCCAGCGCGAGGCCGACGCCGCCGTCCGCCGCTCGGTGCTCGACGCGCTGATCGCGAGAGCTCCGTTCGACGTGCCCCCCGGCATGGTCGACCGGCGCCTGCAGCGCAGGCTCTCGGCGGCCCACCGGCAGCTCGAGAAGAGCGTCGCGCACGACGATCTCCACCAGCAGCTCGACCGCTGGGCGGTCGAGTGGCGGCCGCTCGCGGAGCGCGAGGTTCGCGAGGCGCTGCTGCTCGAAGCGGTCGCGGCGCAGGAAGGGCTCACGGCCGACGACGGCGAGCTCGACGCGCGACTCGAAGCGATGGCGGCGGAGCAGGGCGTCGAGGTCGCGACGCTGCGCAAGGCCTACCAGGAGGCGGACCTTCTCCAGGCGCTGCGCGTGCAGATCCTCGACGAGAAGGCGCTCGCGCTGCTCGTTGGCGAGGCCCGGATCGAGGCGCGGCCGGCCGTCTAGCGCCGGCTGCAGCCCGAGACACCCGGAGAAACACGGAGAACCGAATGCCCCTGGTTCCGATCGTGGTCGAGCAGGACCACCGCGGCGAGCGCGCCTACGACATCTACTCCCGCCTGTTGCGCGACCGCATCATCTTCCTCGGGCACGAGATCACCGACGACGTCGCCAACCTCGTGATCGCGCAGCTCCTGTTCCTCGAGGCCGAGGACCCGGAAAAGGACATCCACATCTACATCAATTCGCCGGGCGGCTCGGTCACCGCCGGGCTCGCCATGTACGATACGATGCAGTACGTGCGCCCCGACATCACGACGCTCTGCGTCGGACAGGCCGCCTCGATGGGCGCAGTGCTGCTCGCCGCGGGCGCAGCCGGCAAACGCTTTGCGCTGCCCAACGCACGCATCATGATCCACCAGCCCTGGGGGGGGTTCCAGGGCCAGGCGACGGACATCGAAATCCAGACCCGCGAGATCCTGAAGATGAAGCAGCGGATCACGGAGATCCTTGCGCATCATTCCGGCAAGAGCGCGGGCGAGATCGCGCGGGACACGGAGCGGGACTACTATCTGTCGGGTGAGGACGCGCAGTCCTACGGGCTCATCGACCGGGTCATGGCGCGCCGGGAGCTCTCGCCGGCGGCGGCGCCGAAGGGCAACGGCGGCGGATCGGCGGGAGGCGGAGGCACCAGGGGATGAAGAAGAAGGACGACAACGCGAATCTCTCGTGCTCCTTCTGCGGCAAGAGCCAGAAGGAAGTCAAGAAGCTGATCGCGGGGCCGACCGTCTACATCTGCGACGAGTGCATCGAGCTGTGCAACGACATCATCGCCGAGGAGTACGGCCGCGAGGAAGTGACGGCCAAGGCCTCGCGAGTCCCCAAGCCGCGCGAAATCAAGAAGATCCTCGACGAGTACGTCGTCGGGCAGGAGCGCGCGAAGAAGACGCTCTCGGTCGCGGTCCACAACCACTACCGCCGCATCGAGAGCCAGAGCTTCGTCGGCGACGTCGAGCTGCAGAAGTCGAACATCCTGCTGCTCGGCCCGACGGGAACCGGCAAGACGCTGCTCGCGCAGACGCTCGCCAAGATCCTCGACGTGCCGTTCACGATCGCGGACGCCACGACGCTCACCGAAGCCGGCTACGTCGGCGAGGACGTCGAGAACATCATCCTCAACCTGCTGCAGGCCTCGAACTACGACGTCGAGCGCGCGCAGCGGGGGATCATCTACATCGACGAGATCGACAAGATCGCCCGCAAGGGGGAAAACCCCTCGATCACGCGCGACGTCTCCGGAGAGGGCGTGCAGCAGGCCCTGCTCAAGATCATCGAGGGGACGATGGCGAGCGTCCCGCCCAAGGGCGGCCGCAAGCACCCCCAGCAGGAGTTCCTGCAGATCGATACCTCCAACATCCTCTTCATCTGCGGCGGAGCCTTCTGCGGGCTCGAGCGGATCATCGAGCGCCGGATCGGGGTGAAGGGAATGGGCTTCAATGCCGATATCCAGGTTCGGTCGGACAAGCGGCTCGGCGAGATCCTGCGCGAAGTCGAGGGCGAGGACCTGCTTCGCTTCGGGATGATTCCCGAGTTCGTTGGCCGGCTGCCCGTGGTGGCGACCCTCGACGAGCTGAACGAGGAAGCGTTGATCGAGATCCTCACGAAACCGAAGAACGCTCTCACGAAGCAGTACCAGAAGCTCTTCGAGCTCGAGGACGTGCGGCTGCGGTTCACCGAATCGGCGCTGCGCGCCGTGGCGCGGCAGGCCCTCAAGCGCAAGTCCGGCGCGCGCGGCCTGCGGGCGATTCTCGAGCACACGATGCTCGAGCTGATGTACGACATCCCCTCGCGGGACGACATCGAGGAGTGCGTCGTCTCCGAAGAGGTGATCGAGGGCGGGCAGAGCCCGCTGCTCGTCTACAAGCGGGAGGCGGAGTCCGCGTAGCCCGGGAGAAGCGGAGCAAGATGGCGCTTTTTGGCAAAGACGACGACGCGCAGTCCGGCGCTCCGAAGCCCGCCCCCGGGACGCGCACGGTCGCGCTGCTCCCGCTGCGCGACATCGTCGTCTTCCCGCACATGGTCGTCCCGCTCTTCGTCGGGCGGGCGCGCTCGATCAAGGCGCTCGAAGACGCGGTCGCCGGCGACCGCGAGCTGCTGCTCGCGGCGCAGAAGGACCACAAGATCGACGATCCGCGGGCGCAGGACATCCACCGCGTCGGCACGCTCGGGACGATCCTGCAGCTCCTGCGCCTTCCCGACGGCACCGTGAAGGTGCTCGTCGAGGGCAAGGCGCGAGCGACGATCCAGCGCTTCGTCCGGTCGGACCCGTTCCACGCCTGCGAGATCCAGGTGCTCCCGGACACCGAGGACCGCTCGGTCGAGGTGGCGGCGCTCGTTCGCACGATCCACACCACCTTCGAGACCTACGTCAAGCTGAACCGCAAGGTTCCGCCCGAGATCCTCAACTCGGTGACGACGGTGACCGCGCCGTCCCGGCTCGCCGACACCATCGTCGCGCACCTCAACCTCAAGCTCGAAGACCGCCAGCGTCTGCTCGAGCTCGCGTCCGCCGGGCAGCGCCTCGAAGAGGTGCTCGCGCTGATGCAGGCCGAGATCGAGGTGCTCGAGGTCGAGCGCAAGATCCGCACCCGCGTCAAGAAGCAGATGGAGCGCTCGCAGAAGGAGTACTACCTCAACGAGCAGATGCGCGCGATCCAGAAGGAGCTCGGCGAGCGCGACGAGTTCAAGAACGAGATCCACGAGCTCGAGGAAGCGCTCAAGAAGAAGAAGATGCCGAAGGAGGCGCTCGAGCGGACGAAGAAGGAGATCCGCAAGCTCAAGATGATGTCGCCGATGAGCGCCGAGGCGACGGTCGTCCGCAACTACATCGACTGGCTGCTCTCGGTGCCGTGGGAGTCGTACAAGGACGAGAAGAAGGACATCAACGAGGCCGAGCGCGTGCTCGACGAGGACCACTTCGGGCTCGAGAAGCCGAAGGAGCGCATCCTCGAGTACCTCGCGGTGCAGAGCCTGGTCGAGAAGATGAAGGGCCCGATCCTGTGCCTCGTCGGGCCGCCGGGCGTCGGGAAGACCTCGCTCGGCAAGTCGATCGCCCGCGCCACGGGGCGCGACTTCGTTCGCGTGTCGCTCGGCGGCGTGCGCGACGAGGCCGAGATCCGCGGGCACCGGCGAACGTACATCGGCGCGCTTCCCGGCAAGATCATCCAGAGCCTCAAGAAGGCGGGGTCGGGAAACCCGGTCTTCCTGCTCGACGAGGTCGACAAGATGTCGATGGACTTCCGCGGCGACCCGTCGGCGGCGCTGCTGGAGGTGCTCGACCCCGAGCAGAACCACAGCTTCAACGACCACTACCTCGATCTCGACTACGACCTCTCGCGGGTGATGTTCGTGTGTACGGCGAACGTGCTCTCGCAGATCCCGCGGCCGCTGCAGGACCGGATGGAGATCATCCAGATCCCGGGCTACGTCGAGAGCGAGAAGCTCAGGATCGCGCGCGACTTCCTCGCGAAGAAGCAGATCGAGGCGAACGGCCTGAAGCCCGAGCAGATCGAGTTCACCGAGCCCGCGATCCTCGAGGTGATCCGCTACTACACGCGCGAGGCGGGGGTGCGCAGCCTCGAGCGCGAGCTGGCGTCGATCTGCCGCAAGGTCGCGCGCGAGGTCGCGAAGCAGGGCGCGAAGTTCAAGCCGGTGAAGCTCTCGCCGGCGTCGGTGCGCAAGTACCTCGGCGTGCAGAAGTACCGGTTCGGGCAGGCCGAGGAGGAAGACCGCGTCGGCGTGTGCACCGGGCTCGCGTACACCGAGGTCGGCGGCGAGCTGCTGCAGACCGAGGTTTCAGTGACGCCGGGCAAGGGCAAGCTCATCGTGACGGGGCGCCTCGGCGAGGTGATGCAGGAGTCGGCGAACGCCGCGCTTTCGTACGTCCGCTCGCGCGCCAAGCAGCTCGGCCTCACGTCGGACTTCTACTCGAAGGTCGACCTGCACATCCACGTGCCGGAAGGCGCGATCCCGAAGGACGGTCCGTCGGCCGGGATCACGATCGCGACCGCGATCGCGTCGGCGCTGACGCGCGTTCCGGTGCGGTCGAACGTCGCGATGACGGGCGAGATCACGCTGCGCGGTCGCGTGCTCCCGATCGGCGGCCTCAAGGAGAAGATGATCGCGGCGCACCGCGGCGGCATCGACACGATCCTGGTCCCGAAGGAGAACGAGAAGGATCTGAAGGAGATCCCCTCGCACATCAAGAAGAACCTCAGGATCGTGCTCGTCGAACACATGGACGAGGTGCTCGCGCAGGCGCTGTCCGTGCCCGACGTGCGGCAGATCCTCCACGAGGGCGACCACCCGATCGAGGGGATCTACGAAGTGGCGCCGACGCCGGTCGAGGCCGGCAATCTCCCGCAGGCGAGCGGCGTCAACTAACGTGCTAGGCCGCCGGCGGAGCCGGT
>JAYRMX010000037.1:0-2161 GCA_041912475.1 Myxococcota bacterium | reverse complement strand
TCACGTCGATTCACATCGAGGAGCTCGAGATCGAGGCCCGCGACACCAAGCTCGGGCCCGAGGAGATCACGCGCGACATCCCGAACGTCTCGGAGAACGCGCTGCGCGACCTCGACGAGTCGGGAATCATCCGCATCGGCGCCAACGTCAAGCCCGGCGACATCCTGGTCGGCAAGGTCACGCCCAAGGGCGAGACCCAGCTGACGCCGGAAGAGAAGCTCCTGCGCGCGATCTTCGGCGAGAAGGCCGGCGACGTGCGCGACGCGTCCCTGAAGTGCCCGCCGGGGATCGAGGGCACGGTGGTGGACGTCAAGATCTTCTCGCGCAAGGGCATCGACAAGGACCTGAGGGCGCTCGCCATCGAGCAGGACCAGATCGCCCGCATCGAGAAGAACTCCAAGGACGAGATCCGGATCATCCGCGAGGAAGCCAACAAGAAGATCCGCGACCTGCTCGTGGGCCGCGCGGTCGCCGAGGACGTCTCGGACCGCGACGGCTCGGAGATCGTCAAGAAGGGCGCCAAGTTCACGGCGGAGGCCGCCGCGCGCCTGACCCCGCAGCAGTTGAAGAAGCTCAAGCTCAAGGACGAGGAGATCGCCGACGAGATCCAGCTCGTGCTGCGGCGCCAGGACTCGCAGATCGAGGTCCTGAACCGCGTCAACGCCGAGCGCATCGAGCTGCTCCAGAAGGGCGACGAGCTGCCGCCCGGCGTCATCAAGATGGTCAAGGTCTACGTCGCCATGAAGCGCAAGCTCTCGGTCGGCGACAAGATGGCCGGCCGCCACGGCAACAAGGGCGTCATCTCGCGCATCCTGGCCGAGGCCGACATGCCCTACCTGCCGGACGGCACGCCGGTGGACATCGTCTTGAACCCGCTGGGCGTCCCCTCGCGCATGAACGTCGGGCAGATCCTCGAGACCCACCTCGGGTGGGCCGCGCGGGTGCTCGGCTATTCGATCGCGACGCCGGTGTTCGACGGCGCCACGGAAGGGGAGATCAAGAAGCTCCTGAAGGACGCCAACCTGCCGAACTCGGGCAAGACGATGCTCTACGACGGCATGACGGGCGACCCCTTCGAGCAGCAGGTCACCGTCGGCTACATCTACATGCTCAAGCTCTCGCACCTCGTCGACGACAAGATCCACGCCCGCTCGATCGGGCCGTACTCGCTGATCACGCAGCAGCCCCTGGGCGGCAAGGCCCAGTTCGGCGGCCAGCGGTTCGGCGAGATGGAAGTCTGGGCGCTCGAGGCCTACGGCGCCTCCTACACGCTGCAGGAGCTGCTGACGGTCAAGTCCGACGACGTGGAGGGCCGTTCGCAGGCGTACGAGGCGATCGTCAAGGGCGAGGTCCCGGCCGAGCCGGGTCTGCCCGAATCGTTCAACGTGCTCGTCCGGGAGCTGCAGTCGCTCTGCCTGGACGTGGAGCTGATCAAGCGGTGAGGATCACGGAACTAAGAAGGAGCGCATAACTTGGAAACGCTCGCTTTTGCAAATCGGCCAACCACGTTGAAGGACTTCAACGCGATCAAGATCTCTCTGGCTTCGCCCGAGAAGATCCGGTCGTGGTCCTTCGGCGAGGTCACGAAGCCGGAGACCATCAACTACCGCACGTTCAAGCCGGAGCGGGACGGGCTCTTCTGCGCGAAGATCTTCGGCCCGATCACCGACTGGGAATGCCTCTGCGGCAAGTACAAGCGGATGAAGCACCGCGGCGTCGTCTGCGACAAGTGCGGCGTCGAGGTGACCAAGTCCAAGGTCCGCCGCGAGCGGATGGGCCACATCGAGCTGGCGTCGCCGGTGTCGCACGTCTGGTTCTTCAAGGGCCTGCCGTCGCGCATCGGCCACCTGCTCGACATCTCCCTGCGGGACCTCGAGCGGATCCTTTACTTCGAGTCGTACGTGGTCGTGGACCCGGGCGAGACGGAGCTCAAGGAGAAGGAGCTCCTCTCCGAGGAGCGCTACCGCCAGCTGCGCATCGAGCTCGGGGACGTGTTCGTGGCGCGCATGGGCGCCGGCGCCATCAAGGAGCTCCTGCAGCGGGTCGACGTGGACATGCTGGCCGAAGAGCTGCGCATGATCATGAAGACCGAGACGTCGCAGATCAAGCGCCAGAAGGCGGCCAAGCGCCTGAAGGTGTGCGACGCCTTCCGCCGCTCGGG
>JAYRMX010000036.1:0-14816 GCA_041912475.1 Myxococcota bacterium | reverse complement strand
TTCGTCCACGGTAGGATGCAAGCATGACCACCCAAACGCTCGCCACCCGCCTCGAAGACAACGTCCTCACGCTGACGCTCAGCCGCCCCGAGCGGCTGAACGCCTTCACGACCCGGATGCAGGCCGAGCTGCTCGCCGCCTTCGACGAGATCGACGCGAACGACGACGTCCGTGCCGTGGTCGTGACCGGCGCCGGCCGGGCGTTCTGCGCCGGGGCCGACCTCGGGGGCGGCGGCGCCACCTTCGACGCCAGCGCGCACGAGGCCCTCGACGAGCACCGCGACGGCGGCGGCCTCGTCGCGCTCCGGATCTTCGAGTGCCGAAAGCCGGTGATCGCTGCGATCAACGGGCCGGCGGTCGGTGTCGGGATCACGATGACGCTGCCGATGGACGTTCGCCTCGCGAGCCGCGACGCGCGCATCGGCTTCGTCTTCGCGCGCCGCGGCATCGTCCCCGAAGCGGCGAGCAGCTGGTTCCTGCCGAGGATCGTCGGGATCAGCCAGGCGATGGAATGGGTGGCGACGGGCAGGATCTTCTCGGCGGACGAGGCGCTCGGCGGCCGTCTCGTCTCGCGCGTGCTCGCGCCGGACGAGCTGCTCCCGGCCGCGCAGGCCCTCGGCCGCGAGATCGCGCAGAACACGAGCGCGGTCTCGGTCGCTCTCTCGCGCCAGATGCTCTGGCGGATGCTCGGCGCCGAGCATCCGATGGACGCGCACCGCGTCGATTCGCGCGCGATCTTCGCGATGGGTCGCTCGAAGGACGCGTACGAAGGCGTCTCGAGCTTCCTCGAGAAGCGGCCGCCGCGCTTTCCGATGCGCGTCTCGCAGGACATGCCCGCCTTCTTCCCGTGGTGGAAGGATCGGCCCTTCCGCGAGTAGAGAAGGCGGGGGCCCACCGGCGCCCCCTGCGCGGCCCTTTGGTTCTGCCCGGCGCCGGCCGATGTGCAGATCGCACGCAAGTTGGGGCCGCGAGACGGCATTTCGTGGTATTTGCCCCCCGATTCGTGGATTGCCCGGAAGACGAATCCGGCAATCCCTGTGCAAATTGTGACGGTGGTCACAGAAGAGCGAGCGGGCTACACATAGGCTCCCGCTCGAACCGGCTTCCGGGGGGTAAGCATGCTCGACCAACCGATCCATCCCTGCGCGCGGAGCGCAGCCGTGGCTCTGGCGGCCGCCGCCCTCTGGCTCACCACGGGCTGCTCCACCCTGCAGACCCTCGGGACGCCGATCGGCCACGGCGCGCATGCGCACCTCGGCTCGACGGGCGGCGTTGCGAGCCGCGATCGCGTCCACCAGATCCTCGAGGACCGGGCGCCGAACATCGAGGACCGCGATCGCCAGCGTGTGATCGACGCCATCTTCAGCGCACAGCGCGAGCACGGCCTCGACCCGTCGCTTCTCCTCGCACTGATGCAGGTCGAGAGCGGCTTCAATCCGAGTGCGCGCAGCTCGCAGGGTGCGCTCGGCCTCATGCAGGTGCAGCCGTTCTCGGGACAGCTCATGGCCCGCGAGCTCGGAATCGAGTGGCGCGGCAAGTCGACGCTGCTCGACCCCGAGCAGAACATCCGCATCGGCGCGGCTTACCTCGCGCGCATGCAGGAGGCCTTCCGCGACCTCGAGCTCTCGCTCGCGGCCTACAACGTGGGCCCGGGCCGGCTGCAGGAAATCCTCGAGTCGGGCAAGCGTCCGACGGGCCAGTACGCGCGCAAGGTGACGTCGCGCCAGGCCGAGATCGCGAGCCTCCCCGGCCCCGACGTCTCTTCGCGGCCCTGACGCCGCGCGGATTCGCATGGGCGGCGGGCGCTGACGCCTCGCCTCCACCTGGCGGACTGCGCCTCGCGGCCCTCCCGCTCCGCCTCGGCGGGCCCGGTCCTGTTACACTTCGCCGGCGCTGCGCGTAGCGGCGACGGGGAAGGGCAGGAGCACCGCGTGGGAACGATCGTCGAGACGCGTTCGGGAAAGGTCGAGGGCCGGGAAGAGCAGGGGGCGCTGGTCTTCCGGGGCATTCCGTTCGCGCGGCCGCCGGTGGGCGAGCTGCGGCTGCGCCCTCCCGTGCGCGAGGAGCCGTGGAGCGGCGTGCGTCCGGCCCTCGAGCACGGCGCGACGGCGCCGCAGAACGCCAGCATGGTGGGCGCTCTGCTCGGCCTTCCGGGGGGCCAGCAAGAAGAAGACTGCCTCACGCTCGCCGTCACCACTCCCGCCTGCGACGGCGCGCGGCGGCCCGTGATGTTCTGGATCCACGGCGGCGGCTTCGTGATGGGCGCCGGATCGCAGCCGGTCTACGAGAGCCCGGCGCTCGCCGTGCGCGGCGACGTCGTCCTCGTCACGATCAACTACCGGCTCGGCGCCCTCGGCTGGCTCGCGCTTCCCGCGCTCGGCGACGAGGAGGGCGGCGTCGTCGGCAACCTCGGCCTGCTCGACCAGATCGCGGCGCTCGAATGGGTGCGCGACTGCATCGATCGCTTCGGCGGCGATCCCGACAACGTGACGATCTTCGGCGAATCGGCCGGCGGCATGAGCGTCGGAACGCTGCTCGGAACGCCGCGCGCCGCGGGCCTGTTCCGCCGCGCGATCCTCCAGAGCGGCGCGTCGCACAACGTCGCGCCGCTCGAGACCGGCGCACGCGTCGCCGAAGTGCTGATGAAGGAGCTCGGCCTCGAGCCGAACGCCGTCGAGCGGCTGCGCGCGCTCCCGGCCGGGAGGATCCTCGAGGCGCAGGGCCGGGCGCTCTTGCAGATGGCGCAGCAGGTCCGCGGCATCCCCTTCCAGCCGACGCTCGACGGCGCCGTTCTCTCCGCGCCGCCGCTCGATGCGCTCGCCGGCGGCCTCGCTCACGACGTGGACGTCCTCGTCGGGACGAACGCCGACGAGTGGCGCCTGTTCGGGATCGCGGACCCGAAGGCGCGCGATCTCGACGACGAAGGGCTCGAGCGACGCGTCGAGCGCAACGTCCCGGGTCACGATGCAAAGGGCCGATCGCACGCGAAGCGGGCGATCGAGACGTACCGTGCCGCGCGCAGCGGGGCCGGGCTCGCGGCGGCCGCGTCCGATCTCTGGTTCGCGATCGAAGGCGATCGCTTCTTCGGAGTTCCCGCGCTGCGGCTCGCCGAGCGCAAGGCCGCGCGAGGCGGCCGCGTCTACAAGTATCTCTTCACCTGGAAGTCGCCGGCCATGAACGGCGCGCTCGGATCGTGTCACGCGCTCGAGATCCCCTTCGTTTTCGGCACGCTCGCCACGCTGCCCGGGCTTCGCGCGTTCGTCGGCGACGGACCCGCGGCCGAGGCCCTCTCGCAGCGGATGCAGGATGCGTGGGCCGCGTTCGCGTGGACGGGAGACCCGAGCGGCCCGGAGCTCGGCCCGTGGCCCGCGTTCGATCCGGACCGCGCGGCGACGATGATCTTCGGCGCCGAGTGCGGCGTCGCGGAGGGGCCGCACCGCGCCGAGCTCGCGTTCTGGGACGGCCTGCTCTAGGAGTCGCCCGATGCTGCCGTGGGTCGTGGTGGGCGCTCTTCTCGGCTACGCGATCGCGCGGATCGCGCTCGGCTATCCGGCGCCCCGGATTCGCGTCGCGCGGCTGCGGCGAAGCGAGGTGGCGTTCCTCTCGGCCGCAGCGGACGCGCTCTTTCCGCGCGGCGGGCCGATCGAGCCGTCGGGCACCGACGCCGGCGTCCCCGAATACGTCGACCGCTACCTCGGCGAGGTGCCGGCGAAGCTCTCGCTGCTCATGCGCTGCCTGTTCCTGCTCTTCGAGCACGCGAGCTTCTTCGTTCGCGCGCCGGGCCGCGGCGGGATGCGCCGCTTCTCGTCGCTCTCGCCCGAGCAGCGCGTCGCCGTTCTCGAGCGCTGGCAGCGGTCACGCCTGTTTCCCATGCGCCTCGTCTTCACCAGCCTGCGCGCGATCCTCACGATGGGCTACTTCGCGTCGCCCGAGGTGCTTCGCACGCTGCGGCTCGCGCCCTACGCGATCGCAACGCCGGTGACGGAAGCGGATCTCCTCTATCCGCCGATCGGCAAGGGGCCGGAGGCGATCCGCTGGAAGCGAGCCGACCTCACGCCGCCGAGCGACGGATCTCCGATCCCGCTCGATGCGCCGCTCCATCCCGCGTACGCGGAGGCGCCGGGCGCGTGACGCCGAGCGGCATCGCCGGCGACGTTCGCGTCTTCGCGCAGATCGATCGCGACGTCGAGGAGAGCTGCGACGTCGCCGTCGTGGGGTCGGGCCCCGGCGGCGCGGTCGTCGCGAAGGAGCTCGCCGAGGCCGGCCGGCGTGTGGTGCTCCTCGAGGAAGGGCCTCCGTTCACGCCGGACGACTTCGAGCTCGAGGGAACGCGCTCGATGACGCGCACGATGCGCGAGGCGGGCCTGCGAACGACGCGCGGGACCGTGATGCCGACCATGCAGGCCATCTGCCTCGGCGGCGGCTCGCTCGTGAACTCCGCGATCTGCGTCCGATCGCCCGAGAAAACCCTCGACGCCTGGTGCGCCGACTACGAGCTCGAGCGAACCCGCCGCGCGGACCTCGACCCGCACTACGACGCGGTCGCGGCCTTTCTCGGGATCGCACCGACCCCCGAGAACGTCCTCGGCGCGCGCAACCTGCTGTTCAAGCGGGCGTGCGACGCGCTCGGCTACTCGAGCGAGCCGATCGCGCGCAACGTGCGCGGCTGCCGCGGGAGCGGCGAGTGCTTCACCGGCTGCCGCAGCCGCGCGAAGCAGTCGATGGACCTCTCGTACGTTCCCGCCGCGATCCGTGCGGGCGCGCTCGTCCTCACGTCGGCGCAGGTGCAGCAGGTGCTCACCGACGGCGCGCGCGCCTCGGGCGTCGCCGGGCGCTTCGTCGCGCCTTTTTCCGGGCGGCCGTCGCACGCGTTCCGCGTGCGGGCGAAGGCCGTCGTGCTCGCGGCGGGCTGCATGGCGACGCCCGTCCTGCTGCGCCGGAGCGGCAACCTCGCGAACGCGTCGGCGCAGGTGGGCGAGAACCTCCAGTTCCATCCGGGCGTCGCCGCGATGGGCGTGTTTCCCGAGCCCACGCACCCGCAGTTCGGCGCGACGCAGGGCTACCAGTCGCTGCACTTCGTCGGCGAGGGCTTCAAGCTCGAGACGCTGTGGACGCCGCCGGGGCTGCTCGCGGTGCGCGTCCCGGGGTTCGGTCACGCGCTCAAGCGGGAGCTCGCCGAGATCCCGTTCTGCGCGGAGTGGGACGCGATCGCGAGCTGCAACCGCTCGCTCGGCCGCGTCGTCCCGCGCCGCCGGAGTCTCGATCCCGTACTGTTCTGGCGCTTCCATCCCGATGACTTCCAGATTCTCGTCCGCGCGCTCGGTGTGCTCGTCGAGATGCTCTTCGCCGCAGGCGCGAAGAAGGTGATCCACGGAGTCCACGGACTTCCCGACGCGTTTTGCGTGCCCGAGGAGGTCGAGACGCTGCGCACGCGGCGCATCGGGCCGACCGACCTCGTGTGCGCGGCGAACCACGCGTTCAGCACGACGCGCATGCACGGCGACCCGCGCCGCGGCGTCGTCGACGAGCTCGGCCGCTGCCACGGCTTCGACAATCTCTACGTCGCCGACTCTGGCGTGCTGCCGAGGAGCCCCTCCGTGAACCCGATGTTCACGACCATGGCGCTCGCGCACCGAACCGCCCGCGCGATCGCCGCGAGTACCTGAGAGGAGCGAGGACGGGGTCCGCTGGCGCCGCCGGCACGGCCGGAAGGGCCCGCCGCTCGGGGCTGCCATCGGGGCGGGCTCCCAGGCCGGGCTCGCGGGCCGGCAGGCCGCTCGCGGGCGTCGCCCCGGCCGCCCGGCCCGCCGCATGTTTTCGCCCTTCACTGCCGGCCCGCGTCTGCCGATAGGGGATCTGCCCCCCGGCAGGTGGTTCCATGCGACCGCGATCGGCGATCGTTCCCGGCATCGTGCTCCTGGCTGCGCGCGCGGCAGGTCCGCGGCGAGCAGAGGTCGCCGCGAGCGCACCCGATTCGTCCGCGAGGAGCGAGGCGCCCGAACCCGGCGCGGTCACGCCCGAGCCCTACGATCCTGCGCTCGCGCGGCTCGAGCCCGGCGAGTGCCGCAAGCTCGCGCGCAAGATCGTCCACTACACCGACGTCGCCGCGCAGGCGAGCGACCGCGGCGACGAGCTCTGGGAGCAGAGCACCGTGGCCCACGTCGATCGCCTCGAAGCGCGCTGGAACGAGCTCTGCGCGAACGAGGACGACAGCTTCACGCGCTGGTTCAACGCCGCGCTCAAGACCGCAGGCCGCCTCGCGCTCAAGTACTTCACGATGGGGTACTTCGACTAGCAAGGGATCACGAGAACGCCGCTGCCGGCGAGCGCAGCGAGCCGTGCGGCCCGGGCAGCGGAGGTCGGACGCCCCCGCGATCCGGGCGAGCGGAGTGAGCGGCGCCACATGGCCGGGCTCACGGTCCGCGTCCGCCGCCGCGTGGCGCGCCGCTCCGCCGGGAGGCATTCTCCGACGGCGGGCCGCGCCCGCCCGCCCGGAGGCCCCCCGTGAAGCTCTACGACTCGACCTTCGCTCCCAATCCGCGCCGCGTTCGGATCTTTCTCGCCGAGAAGGGCATCACGGTGCCGACCGAGCAGGTCGACATCGGCAAGGCCGCGAACCGGCAGCCCGAGTACGTCGCGAAGAACCCGCTCGGCGGCGTTCCGATTCTCGAGCTCGACGACGGGACGGTGATCGCCGAGTCGGTCGCGATCTGTCGCTACTTCGAGGAGACGAATCCCGAGCCGCCGCTCTTCGGAACCGGCGCGAAGGAGCGTGCCCTCGTCGAGATGTGGCAGCGGCGGATGGAGCTCGAGATCGCGCTCCCGATCATGCAGGTCTTCCGGAACACACACGCGTTCTTCAAGGGCCGGATTCCGCAGGTCGCCGAGTACGGTGAGGTCTGCCGCAAGTCCGCCGAGTCGCGGCTGCGCTGGATCGACGGCGAGCTCGCGGGCCGCACGTTCGTCGCGGGCGAGCGCTACACGATCGCCGACATCACGCTGCTCGTCGGGATCGACTTCGGCCGCGTGAGCAACATCCGGATCGCGCCCGAGCAGAAGAGCCTGCAGCGCTGGTACGAGCAGGTCTCGTCGCGTCCGAGCGCGAAGGCATAGGGCCTTCTGCCAGGTTCCACGGAGGCGCCGTGCGCAACGAATTCACCGCGATCATCGAGCGGGATGGGGAGTGGTTCATTGCCTACTGCCCCGAAATTCCCGGAGCCAACGGCCAGGGTCGTACTCGCGAGGAGGCTCGTCACAGCCTCGGCGAGGCGATCGCCCTCATCCTGACGGATCGTCGCGAAGACGCGCTCCGCGGCGTACCGCCCGAGGCGGACCGCGACACGGTCACTGTCGAGTGAATCGAGGTGCACTACTGCGACACCTCCGTCGGCACGGTTGCTTTCTAAAACGCGAGGGGCGTTCGCACTCGCTCTGGTGCAACCCTGCGACGGGCGCGGTAGAAGCAGTGCCTCGTCACGCTGAAGTTTCCAACCGACTCGCTCGCAAGATCTGTCTCAACCTCTCCGTCCCTGAGATCGGAGGCTGAGGGACGCCGCCGTCGCCTGGCTGGAGGCAGGCGGCTGGAAGGTTGCCCACGGCCCCGGATCACGCCCTCCTCGCCCTGTCCTTCCTTCGTCGGCTGCGGCGCAGTAGCATCGTGAGCGGGCCGTGCGGGGTGGGTGCGCTGGAGAAGGAGGCGCCGCAATGCGCGGAGCCGACGTCATCGTGGTGGGAGGAGGCGTCGTCGGCTGTGCCGCCGCGTACGCGATTGCGCGCGAGCGGCTCTCGGTCGTGCTCGTCGAGGCCGACGACGTCGCGAGCGGCGCCTCCGGCGTCGCAGCCGGCATGCTCGCGCCGGTGAGCGAGGCGGCGAGCCCGGGGCCGCTGCTGCGCCTTGGCCTCGCGAGCCTCGCGCTCTTTCCCGATCTCGTCGCGGAGCTGCGCGAGCGATCGGGGATCGATCCCGAGCTCGAGCAGCGGGGATCGCTTCGCGTCGCGGCGACCGACGACGAGGCCCGGGCGCTGCGCGCGCGCGACCGCGCGCTGCCGAGCTTCGACCTCGAGTGGCTCGACGCCGCGGCGGCGCGGCAGCTCGAGCCGTGTCTCGCTCCCGGGATCCACGGCGCGCTCTACTGCCCGCACGAATCGCAGGTTCGGAGCCCGCTCTTCGCTCGCGCGCTCGCCGCCGCGGCCGTGTCGCTCGGCGCCGACCTTCGCCTCGGAGTTCCCGTTCGCGGCCTCGTCCGCGACGGCGCGCGTGTGCGCGGCGTCGAGACCGACTCCGGCCGCATCGAAGGCGCGACCGTCGTGCTGTGCACGGGTCTCGAAGCCGCGCACGCCCCGGCGTGGCTCGGCGAGACGAGCCCGCTCCCGGCCCTCCCGATCGCGCCCGTCCGCGGGCAGATCCTCTCGCTGGCGCCGCGTCCCGGCGCGCCGCGAACGGTCGTGCGCGGCGCGAGCACGTACATCGTTCCGCGCCGAGACGGCAG
The DNA here is from genome assembly GCA_041912475.1 of Myxococcota bacterium. Classification (GTDB taxonomy): domain Bacteria; phylum Myxococcota_A; class UBA9160; order UBA9160; family UBA9160; genus MYXO. The sequence goes on along the minus strand of JAYRMX010000036.1, from coordinate 6,327 downwards.
CGTGGCGGTGGGCGCCACCGAAGAGCGCGCGGTCTTCGACCGCCGTGCGACGGCGGCCGGTGTTGCGCAGCTCCTCGGCGACGCGATCCGCCTCGTTCCCGCGCTCGACGATGCGGGCTTCGCGGGCGCGTTCGCCGGTCTTCGCCCCGCGACGCCCGATCAGCTTCCGCTCGTCGGCCCCTGGCCCGGCGTCGACGGCCTCGTGATCGCGGCGGGGCACCACCGGAGCGGCGTCCTGCTCGCGCCGCTCACCGCGCAGCTCGTCGCGGGCGTCGTGCTCGGCAAGGGACTTCCGGAGGAGGCGGCCCCGCTCCGGCCGGAACGCTTCGCGGCTCTGCGGGCGTAAGGAGGGACGAAGATGACCGAGATCTCCGGCGGCGAGCTGCTCGCGCGCTGCCTCGCCAGCGAGAACGTTCGACTGCTGTTCGGACTGCCGTGCCCCGAGATCGATCCGCTGCTCGCGGCGCTCGAAGGCCACGCGATCCGCTTCGTTCCGGTGCGGCACGAGGCGGCGGCCGTGCACATGGCCGAGGGTGTCTACAAGACGACGGGGCACGTGGCCGCCGTCGTCGGCAACCCGGGCCCGGGCTCGGCGAACCTGCTGCCGGGCGTGATCACGGCGCGGCACGAAGGCGTGCCGGTGCTCGTCATCACCGCGCAGCACCGCCTCGGCGTCGTCTACCCGTCGCCGCCGTCGACGTTCCAGGGGCAGGATCAGCTCGACGTCTTTCGCCCCGCCGTGAAGTGGGGCGGCCCGATCCTCGCGTGGGAGCGGATTCCCGAGGTGCTGCGAATCGCGTTCCGCGAAATGTGGGCGGGACGTCCCGGCCCCGTACACGTCGAAGTGCCGATGCCCGTCTTCCACGGCAAAGGCGATCCCGCTGCGGCGCCGATCCTGCCTCCCGCGCGCACGCGGCCGCCGCTGCCGCAGCCGTCGGACGAGCAGATGGACGAGGCCGCCGCGCTGCTCGCGGGCGCGGCGCGGCCCGTCGTCGTCTCGGGGTCGGGCGTCGACCGCGCGGGCGCGAACGCGGCGCTGCTGCGCGTCGCCGAGCGGCTCGGCTGCCCGGTCATCCCGACGATGGCGGGGCGAGCCTCCGTGCCGCAGGACCATCCGGGCTACCTCTACGGCTACGGCCCCGGAGCGGACGCCGCGCGCAAGGAGGCCGACGTCGTCCTCGTCGCGGGCTCCCGCGCCGGAAACCTCGACACGCCGTTCGACAAGTACTGGGGCGACGGCGCGCACGCGAAGCTCGTGCAGATCGACATCGACCCGCGACACATCGGTGTGACGCGACCGGTCGATCTCGGCATCGTCGCCGACGTGAAGGCGGCGCTCGAAGGGATCGACCGGCGGCTGGAGGGCGCCGGCACGCAGCCGCGCGCCGGGGGCGATCTCGCACGCTACCGCGAGATCGCCGCCGCCGCGTGGGACGTGGAGCGCGCGCGCATCGCGGCGTGGAGCGGCCCCGGCATCCATCCGGCGCAGGTGATGGAGGCGGTGGGCCGCTGCTTCGGCCGTGACGCCGTCTACGTCACCGACGGCGGAATGACGTCGCTCTGGGCGCACTGGTTCCTGCCGCCGACGCGGCCGCGCTCGTACCACAGCATCCTCGAGCTCGGAATGCTCGGAACCGGGATTCCGTCGGCGATCGGCGCGAAGCTCGCCGAGCCCGGGCGCGACGTCGTGTGCGTGACGGGCGACGGCGCGGCGGGCTTCAACTTCATGGAGATGCAGTCGGCTGCGCGCGAGCGGCTGCGAATCACGACGGTCGTCCTCGCCGAGGGCTCGTGGACGATGGAGGAGCCGAGCGAGCTGATGGGCTACGGGCGCACCTTCGGCACCGAGATGGGCGAGGTGCGCTGGGACCGCGTCGCCGAGGGGCTCGGCTGCCGCGGCTTCTACGCTGCGAAGCCGGAGGAAGTGGCGCCCGCGCTCGAGAGCGCGCGCAAGTGCGACGGCCCCGCCGTCGTCTGCGTGCGCTCGGACCGCGGCGCGAACATGGCGGTTCCCCCGGATGCGATGCAGCGGTTCGTCGAGGTCTACCAGGGGCCGATCGGCTGACGCGGCGCGGGCGGGCGCGCGGAGGGGGATGCATGCGAGCGCGCGCCGTGCTGCTCGGAAGTCTGGCTCTCACGGCGCTCGCGGCGTGCGGCGCTCCCGAGCGCAAGGCGTCGCCCGAAGCGGGAGCGGATGCGCAGGGAGCGACGGCCGCGGCGCCGGACACGGCGCGCGCGAACGCCGCCGTCGCGGGCGAGCTTCCGCTCGAGGATCCGCAGGACTTCGAGGACGCGCGGCGCGGTCTCGTCGCGAGCGATCCGCAGGTGGTCGTTGGCGGCCCCGGCGGCGCGCGCGTGTGGGACACGACGGCCGACGCCTTCGTGAAGGGCGACGCGCCGCCGAGCGTCAACCCCAGCCTGTGGAGGCAGGCGAAGCTCGACGGCATCCACGGCCTGTTCCAGGTGGCGGAGGGCGTCTACCAGGTTCGCGGCTACGACCTTTCGAACATGACGCTCGTCCGCGGCCGCACCGGATGGATCGTCGTCGATCCGCTGACGTCGGAGGAGACGGCCGCGGCCGCGCTCGCGCTCGCCTGGCGAAATCTCCCCGCCGCGCCGGTCGTCGCCGTGATCTTCACGCACAGCCACGTCGACCACATCGGCGGGATCGGCGCCGTGATCACGCCGGAGACGGCCGCGGGCGTGCGGATCATCGCGCCGAGGCGGTTCATGGAAGAGGCGACCAGCGAGAACGTTCTCGCCGGGGTCGCGATGGGCCGCCGCGCCACCTTCATGTACGGCATGCCGCTCGCGCGCTCCGAGCGCGGCCACGTCGACTCCGGCCTCGGCAAGGGGCCGGCGCGCGGGACGCTCGGCATCGCCGAGCCGACCGACCTCGTCGACCACACGCCGCAGGAGATGCAGATCGACGGCGTTCCGTTCGTCTTCCAGTACGCGCCCGAGTCCGAAGCGCCGGCCGAGCTCACGTTCTACCTGCCCGAGGCCAGGGCGTTCTGCGGCGCCGAGATCGTGACGCACACGCTCCACAACCTCTACACGCTGCGCGGCGCGAAGGTGCGCGACGCGCTCAAGTGGAGCGGATACATCGACGAGGCGATCGAGCTCTTCCCCGACGCCGAGGTCGTGTTCGCGAGCCACCACTGGCCCGTCTGGGACAAGGCCCGCGTCCGCGAGTATCTGAAGCGCCAGCGCGACGTCTACCGCTACCTGCACGACCAGACGCTCCGGCTCGCGAACCGCGGCTACGGGCCGCAGGAGATCGCCGAGCAGATCGACCTGCCGTCTTCCCTGCGGACGGTCTTCGCGAACCGCGGCTACTACGGCACGGTCCGCCACGATGCGAAGGCGGTGTACCAGTTCTACTTCGGCTGGTACGACGGCAATCCCGCGAACCTCGACCCGCTGCCGCCGGTCGAGGCGAGCCGCAAGTACGTCGAGCTGATGGGCGGCGCCGCCGAAGGGCTTCGCAAGGCGAAGGAGGCCGTGGGTCGCGGCGAGTACCGCTGGGCCGCGATGCTGCTCAACCACCTCGTCTTCGCCGACGCGGGCAACACGCAGGCGCGCGAGCTGCTCGCCGCGACGTACGACCAGCTCGGCTACCGCGCCGAATCGGGGCCGTGGCGCGACGAGTACCTCACGGGCGCGCTCGAGCTGCGACGCGGCGTCCAGCCGTCGACGCTGCAGCTCGCCGCCGCGCGCGGGCTCCTGATGCACACACCGGTCGACCGGTTCCTCCTGGCGATGGCGACGCGCGTCGACGGCCCGAAGGCCGATGGCAAGACGATGGCGCTCAACTTCGTCTTCACCGACCTCGGCGAGACGTACGTCCTCACGCTCGAGAACGCCGTGCTGCACCACCACCGGCGCGAGCGGCCGGACCCGGACGCGACCGTCACCGTGCGCCTCACGCGCGAGCTGCTCGTGCGGCTCCTGACGGGCGAGGCGGGGCTTCGCGACATGGTCTTCTCGGACGACCTCGGCGTCGACGGAAGTCGGCTCGACCTGCTCGCGTTCTTCTCGCTCCTCGATCGCGGCGACGGGAGCTTTCCGATCGTGACGCCGTGATGGGCCGGCGAGCGGATCGGCGCGAGACGCAGCGCACCGATTCGGGATGCGGGCGGGTCCGGCGCGAGGTCGGCGCGCGGGTCGGTGAGGGGGCCTCGGCGTGAGCGCGGACCGCGCCGCGTTCGGGATCGTCCTGCCGCAGATGGATGCGACCTGGGAGGCCGCGCGCGCGGCCGCGCAGGACGCGGAGCGCCTCGGCTTCGACTCCGTCTGGCTGATCGATCACCTGCTCGGCCTGCCCGCGCCGCAGACGCCGATCCTCGAGGCGTGGACGCTGCTCTCGGCGCTCGCCGCAGCGACGCAGCGAATCCGTCTCGGCGTCCACGTCCTGTGCAACTCGTTTCGCAATCCGGCGCTGCTCGCGAAGATGGCCGCGACGCTCGACCACATCTCGAACGGCCGGCTCGACTTCGGGATCGGCGCGGGCTGGCACCCGGGCGAGCACGCGGCGTATGGCTACGAGTTCGGCACGCCCGCCGAGCGGCTGCGGCGGCTCGGCGAGGCGCTCGGTCTCGTGCGGAGGCTCTGGACCGAGGAGCGCGTCACGCACGAAGGCGAGTTCTACCGCGTGCGCGACTCCTGGTGCCGCCCCGCGCCGGTGCAGAAGCCGCACCCGCCGATCCTCGTCGGCGCGGGCGGCGAGAAGCTCGCGCTGCGCGTCGTGGCCGAGCACGCGCAGACGTGGAACGTGATGGCGCCGCACGCCGGCCAGATCGAGCGCAAGCGCGAGGCGCTCGCGCGGCACTGCGCCGCGGTCGGGCGCGACCCGGGCGAGATCCGCATCTCGCTCCAGACCGCGGCGATCGTCTGCGAGAGCGAGGCCGAGGCCGAGCGGCGGCGCCAGGAGGCGGGAGGCGCGTTCGCGCTCTTCGGAGACCTGCGCGCGAACGCGCTGTTCGGAACGCCGGAGCAGGTCTGCGACCGGGTCCGGCGCTACCAGCGCCTCGGCGTCTCACACTTCATCGTCTGGATCCCCGAGCGCTTCCGCTCCGAGACGGTCGCGACGCTCGCGAACGAGGTGATGCCCGCGTTCGCCGCGTAGGCCGGCCGGCGAGGCCCGCGCCGCGGCTCGCCCCGACGCCGCGGCGCGCCGCGCGGGCGCGCGCACGCTACGGCTGCGCGCCGGGCCCCGGAGCGCCGAAGAAGCGCTGCTTCATGCTGGCGAGATCCGAGAAGTTCACCACGCCGTCGCCGTCGAGGTCGGCGTCGGCGTCGGCGGTGAAGAAGACGCTCTTCATGCGCGCGAGGTCGCGGAAGTTGACGACCCCGTCGCCGTCGAGGTCGGGGTCGCAGCGGTTGCCGAAGCCGTCTCCGTTCGAGTCGCGCTGGTCGGCGTTCGCGACGAGGCGGCAGTCGTCGCACGCGTCACCGACGAGGTCTCCGTCGGCGTCCGCCTGTCCGGGGTTCGGGTCGAATCGGCAGTCGTCGAGATCGTTCGGGATCCCGTCGCCGTCGGAGTCGAATCTCGACCCGCCGAACAGCGCCGGATTCGGGCAGTAGGGGGCGCCGCCCGCCGCGGGGGCATTGTGCGGATAGTCCTTGCCCCGGACGGTGTTCGGCGAGACGGCCGCGTTCTTCGCGATCTCGCCGTTCGTGATCGGATCGGGCGGTGTCACGCCCGCCGGCACCACGTATGCGAGGCGGTCGGTGCCCTCGGGATACGCCATCGTGTAGCCGCCGCTGCCGTCGGTCGCTCCCGAGCCGCCGTAGGGCGCGCACGCCGTGGGGCCGCTCGGCGCGTAGCTCGCAGCGTCGATCGTGACGCCGTAGAGCACACAGCCCTCGGGCGGGCACGAGTAGAAGGTCTCGCCCTCCGCCTGCGTCTGCGGGCAGGGCAGGGGGCTGTCCGCCTGGCAGCTTCCGAGCGGCGACGGGCCGACCGCGTTCGGCACGTCCTGCACGATCCGCAGGAACAGGATCCCGGCGGCGGCGTCGTAGTAGTAGTGGTCGGCGTCGACCTTCGAGATGTCGTCCGTCTCCGTGAGCGTGGCGACCGGGTACGATGCGGCCGGCGCGCCCGCGCTCGGGCAGCCGGAGACGCCGGGCCGGGGGATGTTGTCGCGAACGGCGTTGTCGAGGTTGTTGCACTGCGGGAGAAAGCTCCAGTACGTGCCGAGCGTCTGCGCGTTGCCGTTCGGGCCGCCGTACGACTTGTAGCCGCGCTTCACCGTGAAGTTCGGCGTGCACGTCGAAGGGTTCGCCACGCAGTCGTCGGCGGGCGGGATCGTCCCGGTCTGCGTC
>JAYRMX010000035.1:0-9677 GCA_041912475.1 Myxococcota bacterium | reverse complement strand
GACGAGTGCGAATGGAAGCCTGGTGGATGATCCGAGTCTCACTGCGCAGTCTGAATCCGAGCCCGCCAAGGCGGCCAGGAGGAGAATCGGAACGAACTGGGTACTTGACACGGCTGGCCTTCTCATGGAGGCCGGTTTTGAGGTGTTCACCGAGGGAGCCGCCTCCTGCCGGGGACCGGACGGCATGGCAGCTCCTCCGGTCGCCTCGCTTGACCGTCCTTCACACTCGATACCCGCGTTCTCTCCGAACACCTGCGCACAATCACGGTGCATGGGCTGTCGTCTCGGTGTATCGCGGCCGAGAGGACAACGTCCGCTACGTTCGTGATGGCGCAAACATCCGCGAAGTTGCCCGCCAGTCACTTCACCCAGGTGACGCAGTAGTGCTCGAGTCGACCGAGATTCACGATCTCGCGACGAGCTCCGACCGCGAGACGTGCTCAATCCACGTTTATGGCGTCGACCTGTACTGCCCCGATGGGCACAGCATGTGGGTGCCGCCGTCGCTCGAAGAGAGAGCCTACGACGAGAAAGAGTTTGTCAGGCACACCACCGCGATGACCCGGGAAGCGCGCGGCGTAACCGCTGGCCGCTGAGCCGCGGCCGTGCGCCGTGCTACCACGCCGTGTGTCGAGCACGGCCACCGCACGGCTGAAGTCCACGGCCGGCAGCGTCAGCGGCTTGTTCGGCTGCACGGCGATGTCCGTGGCACTTCGAGAAGGCTGGCTGAATCGCCCCGGGCTGCCGGAGGCTCCATTTCTTGGGTGGATGGAGCGATGGCAGGCGCCAAGAAGTACACACGAGAAGTCCGGGAGCGCGCGGTGCGCATGGTCTTCGAGCACGAGGGCAGGTACGGGTCGCGTTGGGAGACGATCCGGTCGACCGCCGGCAAGCTCGGCTGCTCGACCGAGGCGCTACGCAACTGGGTGAAGCAGGCCGAGATCGATGGCGGCCAGAAGGACGGCGTTACGAGCGATGAGCGGGCGCGGGTGAAGGCGCTCGAGCGGGAGCACTTCGAGCTTCGTCGCGCGAACGAGATTCTTCGTAAGGCGTCCGCCTATTTCGCCCAGGCGGAGCTCGACCGCCGACCGAAGTAATGGTGTCCTTGATCGACGAGCACCGGGAGACGTACGGGGTCGAGCCGATCTGCAGGCAGGTGCCGATCGCTCGGTCGGTCTACTACGAGCAGAAGGCGCGGAACCGAGATTCTGCGCGTCAGTCGGCGCGGTGGCAGCGCGACCACGAGCTGCGCGAGGAGATCGAGCGGGTGTGGAAGGAGAACTTCGGTGTCTACGGCGCGTACAACGTGTGGCGGCATCTGCGCCGGGAAGGGGTGGACGTGGCGCGCTGTACGGTAGAGCGACTGATGCGCGCGATGGGGCTGCGCGGCGTCGTGCGCGGCCGCAAGGCAAGGACGACGATTCCGGACGACCTCGCGGAGAGGCCGAGGGATTTCGTGCAGCGCAGCTCCCGGGCGGACGGCCCGAACCAGCTCTGGGTGGCCGACCTCGCCTACCTCGTCACGTGGCGAGGCTTCGTCTACGTGGCCTTCGTCACCGACGTCTTCTCGCGGAAGATCGTGGGCTGGCGGGTGTCGAGCTCGCTGCGCAGCGACCTCGCACTCGACGCGCTCGAGCAAGCGCTGCGCGAGCGCAAGGATCTCGAGAACCTCGTCCATTACAGCGACCGCGGCGCGCAGTATCTATCGATTCGCTACACGGAACGGCTCGCCGAAACCGGAATCGACGCCAGCGTCGGCAGCATCGGTGACTCGTACGAGAACGCCCTGGCCGAGACGATCAACAGCCTCTACGAGGCGGAGGTCATCCGGCCGAACGGCCCGTGGAAGAACCTCGAGGACGTCGAGTTCGCGACGCTCGAGTGGGTCGACTGGTTCAACCACCGCCGGCTCCTTGGCTCGATCGGAGATGTTCCTCCGGCCGAGTTCGAGGCGGCCTACCATGCAGAACGGACGAGCCCGACCACGGAGGCCGGACTCAACTGACCGAGCCTCCGGAGAACCCGGGGCGATTCAATCCTACGACGCCGCGCGTCCAGCACGGTCGTCCGTCCGGACGAATCGGCTGCACGGCCGCACGGACTGCGAGAGCCTCGTCCGCCGTGTCGGCGCGCGGCCTGCTGGCCAGAACAGGCCACGTTCGCTTTCCTGCACGCGGTGAAGAGGAGCCGCCGTGCGCGATGAAGGGTATGTCGCCATCGACAGCCGCCGCTTCGGCTGGCTGGCGGCGCTGCGGCGCAAACAGTGGTGGTCGTTCGAGGGGCTCGATCCGGAGCGCAGGCTCTATTACGTCTTCCTGGCGCTACAGGCGTTCCCTTCGGACTATGTCTCGCTGACGGTGATCGACTTGCAGAATGCTCGCCGGTGGGCCGAGGATCATCTGGGGAGCTTTCGCACGGCGCCCGGCGATGCGGTCGAAGTCCGTGCCGCCGGGAAGTGGGGAAAGCTCGGCTTCAGCGGCAGCGCCGAGACGGGCTGGAGCCTCGAAGCCGCGACGGCAGGCATCCGCGCGACCGTCACGCACCGGGCCGAGTCACACGTCCATCGCAACCGGCTGCTCACCCGGCACATCGACTACTCCCTCCAGCAGTTCGTGCAGGGCAAGACGGAGGGCCGTCTCGCGTTCGACGGTCGCGAGCACGCGTTCAGCGGGTATGGCTACCACGAGCATGCCTGGGGCGTGCAGCCGCGCCATTCGACCGCGCACTGGCTGCACTTCTGGGGTCCGGACGCTGCGGGCGTGGTCATGAGCTGCCACTACGACCGCGGCGTCCCGCATCACACCACGGTTCTGTGGCACGCGGGCGAAGTCCATGTCCTGGCCTCCCCGGCGCTGTTCACCTTCGATCCGAGCCGGCCGAATTCGGCGTGGAAGGTGAGGTCGCTCGATCTCGAGCTGGAGATCCGCCCGATCCACCTGCATCGCAGCCGGATCCGAATCCCGCCGGTGGTGCCATACGTCGACATCGATTACACCGAGCAGCTCTTCGAGATGAGCGGCGCGGCGTGGGTGCACGGCGAGAGAGTCGCTCTCGCCGGCCTCGGAAAGTTCGATCACAACTGGAACAAGTGGTAGGGAGCGCAGGAGGCCCTGCGGGCGGGATTGCCGGCGGTGACGGACCGCCTACCGTCCGCGGGCAATCTCGCAGCCCGGACGGAGGCCCCATGGCGGACGCGTCGCTCGAGGACCGGATCCAGCGCCTCGAGGATCTCGAGGCGATCCGGCAGCTCAAGGCTCGCTACCTGCGAGCGCTCGACACGAAGGCGTGGGACGAGCTGGCGGAGACGCTGGCCGAGGACGCGAGGACCGAATACTCCGATGGGCAGTACCGGTTCGAGGGGCGCGACGAGATCCTGCGCTTCCTCATGGCGACCCCGCTCGCGCAGCCGGACGGGCTCGTCGGCGTTCACCACTGCATGCAGCCGGAGATCGAGATCACGGCGCCGGGGCGCGCGCGCGGGACGTGGGCGCTCTACAACTACCTGATCCACAAGAGCGCCGAGCAGGGGCTTCGGATCTGCGCCTTCTATCACGACGAGTACGTGAAGATCGGCGGCGCGTGGAAGATCCAGTCGACGGGCTACCGGCGCGTGTTCGAAGAGACGTGGAGCCGGCGCGACACGCCGAGCCTGCGTCTCACGGCGGGGTGAAGCGGCGCTACGGCTTCGCAGGCGGCGCGCTCTTCACCTGCAGCGTCGCGAGGTAGTCGACGATGAGCTGCGCGGTGCCGCGGCGGATGGTCTCCGCCGCCGTCCCGCGTTCGACTGCCTCGCCGAAGCGCTTGCCCCAGACGGGCATGTCGCGTGTTCCGTGCGCGATCGCGACGTCACGGCCGTCGACGATGCGGACCAGCGCTGCGGTCGGGAACGTGCCGCCGCGTCGCTCGGCGATCCGGGTGAGGTCGGCGGGCCTCTGCTTGAGCGCAGGCGCGACCGGGCCGTCGCCCGTGGCGCTCACGCCGTGGCACGCGCTGCAGAAGCGCCGGTAGAGGTCTTCGCCCGAAGCCGGGTCGGGAGCGGGATCCGCCGCGCGGGCGGCGAGCGGAGCGGCGAGCAGGAAGGCGGCAAGGCAGAGCGGCGCGGCGCGCATGGAACCCCCTCCGACGCCTCGCCGGCGACCCGGCGCGGCGCGTGCAGCATCGCACACCGGGCGCGGCGAACGGGAGAAGAAATGACGCCCCGGTCCCGAATCGGCGGCAGTCCCGCACCGCCCGGCTGCCGTGCGGCCGGCCCGGGACGAAGGCGCGCCCGATCCCGCCGCCGCGTCAGCTCGCCCGCAGCGGCCGGACCATCTTCGTGCGCGTCTTGTTGATCGCCCGCAGCTCCTCGGTCGTGGCTTCGGCGAGATCGGTTCCCACGACCTCGTCGTTCTCGAGCGCGAGCTCCTCCATGTCGACCCACTGGGCGTACACGGGCTTCGTCCGGTCCGTGATGATCCCGGCCTTGAGCAGGGTCTTGATCAGCACGCGGAAGATGTTCGTGCTCTCGGTCATGCTCTTGCGCCGGTCGGCGTCGGTGAACGCTTCGAGAATCGCCGAACGCACCCACTGCCAGTCGAGCCCGAACTCGCGGTAGATCTCCTGCTTCTGTTCGGAGTTGACGAGATTGAACAGCAGCTTCTGGAAGGTGCTCGCCGCCCAGTCCTCGACGCGCGCGTGCTCCTCGGCGTCGAGCTTGGGCATGGTGCGGTCGGCCCAGATCTTTCCGAACTTGTGGTGGAAGGCCTCGTCGCTCATCACGAGCTGAACCAGCCGCCGGAGCAGCGGATCGCGCGTGCGCGCGTGGATCGTCGAGAACGCGCCCATCGCGAGCCCCTCGATCAGCATCTGCATCCCGACCAGCTTGCGGTAGACGTACGGCGAGCGGACGAGGTCGTCGAGGAGCCCCGAGAGCGTCGGCCCGGCCTTGAGCGGCGTGCCGAAGCGCGTCGTGACGTATCGCGAGAACGCGGTGACGTGTCGCGCCTCTTCGCGCGTCTGGTTCGCGGCGTACTCCTGCGCGCCCGGGTCGCGGAGGATCTGGCAAAGGCTCGCCGAGAGCGACATCGCGCCCTGCTCGCCGTGGAGCAGGCTCGAGATCATGAATCGCGAGCTCTGGTTCGCGAGGCGGATCTTCTGGCCCTCGTCGAGCCGATCGGCGACGGCGCACGAGAGCTCGACGGCGAACTCGCGCGGCATGATCGTCTCTTCGCGAAGGTCGATCGGCTTCGCCGCGGCGAAGTCGATGTACGCCGCGTCGATCGGATCCCAGAAGTGGTCCTCGGTCGCGGAGATGATCGAGTCGAAGGCGCCGGTGCGATCGGCGTAACGTCCGACGTCGATGAGCGACAGGAAATCGTCGCGGTCGACCGTGTTGTAGATCGGATCGTGCGTAATGTGCGTTTCGGACATGGAGATCTCCTTCAGGCTCCGGGTGTGGGGCGGGTTCCCTCGAGCTGGATGCGGGTGAGCGTTTCGATTACGGCGCCGCGCTGGGCGCGCGCGGGGTCTTCGGCCCACCACGCGATGACGCGCGCCCACATCCCGACGAGCGCCTGCGAGAGGACGGCCGCGTCGAGGCCGGACGGATCGTCGCCGTGACTCTCGCGCTCGCGGCGGCCGGCGGCGATCGCCGCGGCGAGCTCGTCGAGGACGCTCGCGCTCACGACGGCGGCGTCGACGTCGGCGCTGAACAGGATGCGAACGAGGTCGCGCTGCTCCTCGGCGAACTCGATCATCGCCGTGGCGTGCGCTCGAACGGCGTCGGAGAGGCCGCCCACTCCGGCCACGGACTTCGCGAGGCGATCGCGCAGCGCAGCGACGCTCTCGGCGACGATCTCGCGGAACAGCGCGCGCTTGTCGGGAAAGTGGAGATAGAAGGTGCCGGAGGCGAAGCCGGCCTCGCGCGCGATGTCGTGCGTCGTGACGCCGCGCAGTCCCCGCTCCGCGAAGAGCGTTCTTGCGCTCTCGAGGAGCCGCTCGCGGGTGGCCGCGCGGCTGCGCGCGGCCGCCGTCTCCCGCGAGTCGGGCTCGGTCTTGCTGACAGACATGTCAGCAACGGACGATAGCGTCAGACGAGCAGCTGGCCAGGGGGCCGGGCGGCGAGGAGGCTCCCGATGCGGGCTCCGAGTCGCAGCGGGGTTCCCGGCGGGCGGATCTCGAGCTCGCCCGCGCCGGGGCGGAGCAGCACGACGAGGGTCGAGCCGAACTCGAATCGCCCCCATTCCTCTCCGCGCGCGTAGCGCGCTCCTTCGCTCCGGTAGTCGCGCTCGGTGCGCTGTGCGCCGCGCAGGTTCGTCGTGAGCTCGTCGAAGCGAACGCGCACCTTGCCGACCATCGTCGCTCCGACGGCGACGATGCACAGCGAGCCGGCTCCCGGAGGATCGATCTCGAAGAAGGCGCACACGCGCTCGTTCTGCGCGAAGAGCCCATCGACGCCCTCGAGCCCGAGGCGATTTACGGGAAAGAGGGTTCCCGGCAGGTACCGCGCCGACGCGACGCGCACGGCGCACGGCGCGTGGAATCGGTGATAGTCGCGCGGTGAGAGATAGAACGTCGCGTAGCGCCCGTCCTCGAATGCGGCCGCGTCCTTCGCGCTGCCGAGGAGCGCAGCGAGCGAATAGGGGCGGCCCTTCACCTGGAGGAGCGTGCCTTGCGCGACCACGCCGGCGGCGCCCCAGCGGCCGTCGCAGGGCGCGACGAGCGCATCGGCCGCGGGATCGACGGGACGCACGCCGTCGCGCAGCGCCCGGGTGAAGAAGGCCTGCAGGGACTCGAACGATCCCAGGGGATCTCGCACCTCGGAAAAGTCGACGCCGACGGCGCGTCCGAACGCACGGCAGGCGGCCGCGCGCAGCGGCCCGGGCAGGCGCAGCGCCGCGAGGCGTCCCGCGGCTCGCGACAGAGCGTTTCTCGGCAGCAGGCGCAGCGCCGCGACCGTGACACGCCGGGGGAGCGCACGCGGCATCGGATCTCCGCACAGTGAAGGGCGCGCAGCGTAGCTCAGGACGCTGCCGGCGCAGATTCTTCTCGTGGGCGCTTCGCCGTGTGATAGATTGCAGGTGCGGGCCGCTTGCCGCCCGCACCGAGAGCGCTCCCGGGTCCGCCCCGGGGCGTGCCGGCGCGAGGGCGCCGTGCAGACGCCGAGTTCTCCCCGCGAGCCCGACGATCGTACGGGCAGCAGGGCGGGCGGGGCCCGGGCGAGCGCAGGGAACTGGCAGGCACGCCCCGGGGCAGCGAGCCCCGGGGCGTTTTGCATGAGCGGCCGCGCACGGGCGCGACGGAGCGGGGAGGGAGCGTGCGCGTTCGAAGACTCTCGCGCGTTGCGGCGCCGCTGCTCGTGCTCGGGTTCGTGCTGGCGGCCGCCGCGCCGCGTGCCGGCGCGTTCGACTGGACTCCGTTCGCGCGGGAGGGAACGATCCGAATCCTCACGCACGACGAGGACGGCGAGGTTCGCGACACGAAGGTCTGGACGGTCGTAGTCGACGGGGCGGGCTACGTGCGAACCAGCGGATCGACCTGGCTCGAGAACATCCAGCGCAATCCGGAAGTGCAGGTCCGCGTCCGAGGCTACGACTACCTGATGCGCGCGGAGGAAGTGAAGGACGCTGCGACGCGCGAGCGCGTCGAGGAGGCGTACAAGGAAAAGTACGGCCTTGCGCAGCGGACCATGAGCCTGTTCCGCTTCCGCGAGCCCACCGTCCTGCGGCTCGTCCCGCGTACGAGCGCCGGCCCCCGCTGATCGCGCCGGCGCAGGCTGCAGCGGGCGCGCTGCAGTGCAGCGCCGGCACGGCAGCGGCACACCCGGCCGCATGCGAAAAGCCGAGTCTTTTCGCGGCCTCGGCCGTGGCACGGCAGTTGCTATCCCGGCGGGTATGAACCGCCACCGCGCACCGGCGAGGGGATCCCGGGCCTTCTCCGCGCATAATCCGACAGGAGCGTGGCCGCTCCTGGAGAGCCTGTTCATGGCGGGCGGACCCAACCGGACGGGATCGCGAAGCGGCTTCGATCTGCCGAGCGCGGACGAGCTCGCCGCGCGCGAGCGCGAGCGGCGACCGCACGCTGGCGAGGTCCGGTCCGACCGCGAGCGGCGACGCGCGGCGGCCCGCGGGCGCGGCGCGCCGATGCCGACCCCGGAGGAGCAGGCCTACCGCGAGGCGAGGCGTCTCGCGAATCGCAAGATCGGCTTCCTGTTCCACTTCGTTCCCTACGCGTTCACCGTCTTCTTTCTGCTGGCGGTCGCGGGCTTTCGCGTCGCCTTCACCGTGGCCCTCGCCTGGGGGATCGGCGTCGCGTGCCACGCCTTCGCGGTCGTGGCGCCGGCGCTGCGCAAGCGCATGATCGACGCCGAGGTCGAGCGGCAGCTCCAGGGCACCGTGCGCGAGGAGCGCCGGACCCTCGCCCACGAGCACGTGCGCGAGCTCGAGCAGCTTTCGGCCTCGATCGCCCACGAGATTCGCAACCCGATCACGGCGGCCAAGAGCCTGGTGCAGCAGCTCGGCGAGGACTCGGCGTCGCCCGAGAACGTCGAGTACGCGCGCGTCGCCCTCGAGGAGCTCGACCGCGTCGAGCGCTCGATCTCGCACCTGCTGCGCTACGCGCGCGAGGAGGAGCTGCGGCCGGTCGATGCGAACCTCGGCGAGATCGTCGACGCCGCGCTCGAATCGCTGCGCGAGCGTACCGCGCGGCTCGGTGTCGTGATCGAGCGCGATCTCGCGAGCGGCCTCACGCTCCGCGCCGATCCGGAGAAGCTGCGCAGGGTCGTGGTCAATCTGGTCGCCAACGCGCTCGACGCGCTCGAGGAGGCTCGGACGACCGAGCCGCGAATCCGTCTCGCGGGCGGAGAGAACCTCGCCGGCACCGAGGTCTGGCTGCGCGTGCGCGACAACGGCCCCGGAATGGATCCGGAGGCGCGCGAGCGCGCGTTCCAGCCGTTCCACACCTCGAAGAGCGGCGGAACGGGCCTCGGCCTTTCGATCGTCCGCAAGCTGGTCGAGGCGCACGGCGGGGCGATCGAGCTGCACACGAGCGACGGCGCCGGCACGGAGTTCGTCGTCCTGCTGCCCCGCCGCGGCCCCGAGAGCGCGGCGGCGCCGCGGGCGGAGCGCTGACGTGGCGCGCCTGCTCGTCGTCGAGGACGAGCGCGCGATCCAGCTCGCGCTCTCCGGCCTGCTGCGAAAGGACGGGCACGAGGTCGGCGTCGCGGGCAGCGGCGACGAGGCGATCGCGCAGCTCCGCACGGAGCCGTGGGATCTCGTGCTGACCGACCTCTCGCTCGGGCGCGGGCCGAGCGGGATGGACGTCCTGCAGGCCGCGAAGTCGCTGCGGCCCGAGACGGCGGTCGTGATGATCACCGCGCACGGCTCGGAGAAGCTCGCCGTGCAGGCGATGAAGGCCGGCGCCGAGGACTACGTCCCGAAGCCCTTCGACAACGATCAGCTCCGCATGGTCCTGAGGAGGGCGCTGGATCGAACGCGCCTCGAGCGCGAGCACCGCCTACTCCTGGATCGCATCCAGCGCGAGTATGGCTTCGGTTCGATCGTCGGCTCGGGGCCCGACATGGAGAAGGTCTTCGAGACGATCAAGAAGGTCGCCGAGACCGACCTCACCGTGCTGGTGCGCGGGGAGAGCGGCACCGGCAAGGAGCTGGTCGCCCAGGCCCTGCATTATCGCAGCGCCCG
>JAYRMX010000034.1:0-11861 GCA_041912475.1 Myxococcota bacterium | reverse complement strand
CGCGGCGGACGCCTGGGTCGTCGCGGCCGTCGCGATGACCCTCGCCCTCGCCCTCCCGCGCGTCGTCGCGCTCGGCGCCGTCGTGCTCTCGCTGCAGATGATCGTCTTCACGAACGGCATCTACACCGTCGCCACCGTGAGCGGCGGCCTTCTCGGCGGCATCGAGCGCTACGGGCCGCCGCTCGGACCGGCACTCATCTACGCGCTCGCCCCCTGGTTCTCCGACGGCGTCTCCGCCGCCGACTGGCTCGATGTCGTCGCACGGCTCGCCGCCTGGGGCGCAGGCGGCACCGCTCTGCTCGCCCTCGTCTTCCGGCGCATCGATCTTCCCGGCTGACCGGGACGTTCGTCGCGTTCGCGTGTCTTCGCGCCGCCCGCTCGCTGGCGCGCGATGTGACGCCCGCTCGCGAGGAGGCGGTCGCTTCCGCCCTCGGGCCTCGGCCGCCGGCCCCGCACGCACGCTGCGATCGTGGATGCGAAACGCGGCGCCATGGCCGAACATCGCCGCATGACAACGGACGCCGGCCCCACGACGGGCGAGCAGCTCGACGAGCTGCTCGCCTGCCTCGACCTCGAAGCCATCGACCTCGACATCTTCCGCGGCCAGAACGAGCGCCAGCGCGGGCCGCGACTGTTCGGCGGCCAGGTCGCCGCGCAGGCGCTCGTCGCCGCGGGCCGAACCGTCGAAGGCCAGGCGGCGCATTCGCTCCACGCCTACTTCCTCCGGCCCGGAGACCCGTCGACGCCCGTCATCTACCGCGTCGACCGGATCCGCGACGGGCGCTCGTTCGCCACGCGTCACGTCGTCGCGATCCAGCGCGGCAAGGCCATCTTCAACGTCTCGGTCTCGTTCCATCTCGAGGAGAAGGGGTACGAGCACCAGTTCGAGATGCCCGACGCGCCGCCGCCCGAGAGCCTTCCGACGTGGACCGAGATGGTGACGAAGGCGCTCGACCGCCTCCCGCCCGAGGTGCGTTCGTGGGCGCCGCGGCCGCGGCCGATCGACATGCGCTTCGTTCATCCTCCGACGTTCTTCGGTGGCGCGCCGCGGCGCGGAACCTGCTTCGTGTGGATGCGCATCTCGCACCCGCTGCCCGACGATCCGTTCCTGCACCAGTGCCTTCTCACGTACGCGAGCGACATGTCGCTCCTCGACAACATCGTGAAGCCGCACGGGCGAAGCGGCCCGCTCGGGCCGCTCATGACCGCGAGCCTCGACCACGCGCTCTGGTTCCACCGCCCTCTCCGCGTCGACGACTGGCTGCTCTACGTGCAGGACAGCCCGGCGGCCCGCGGCGCACGCGGGCTCGCGCGGGGAACGCTCTACGCGCGCAGCGGCGAGCTGGTCGCGTCGGTGGCGCAGGAAGGCCTCATGCGGCCCGTGACGCGCGACGAGGACCGTTCGCAGTAGGCGCGCCTCCGCCGCCTTCCGGCGCTCCGACACCGTCCGGGGTCGCCGGGCGTGGTACCTTCGCACGGGCATGGACGCTCCCATCTCCGCGCCCGCTCCGGCGCCCCCGGCCTGGGCGCGGCACCTCGACGCGCTGCTCGCGCGGCCATGGCTGCCGTGGGCGCTGGTCGCGTTCGGCGCGCTGCTGCGAATCGTCCGCTATCTCTCGCAGCACGCGCTCGAGGTCTCGGAGGCCGAGCTCGCGCTCAACGTGCTGCCTCGAACGCTCGGCGAGGCCCTCGCGCCCTTGCACTACGACCAGGCCGCGCCCGCCGGCTTCGTTGCGCTGCTGATCATCGCCAAAGACCTGTTCGGCCCCGGCGAGCTCGCACTTCGTGCGCCGGCCTTCGCCGCGTCGCTCGTCTCGCTTCCCCTCTTCGTCCTGCTCGCTCGGCGCGTGCTCCGTCCCGCCGGAGTCTCGATCGCGACGGCGATCTTCGCCGCGGCGCCCCTGCTGGTCTACTACGGGAGCTTCGCGAAGCAGTACGAATCCGACGCGCTGGCGACGATCGTGCTCGCGCTGCTCGCGCTGCGGGTTCTCGACGAGCGACGGGCGGCCATCTTCGTCTTCGCGATCGCAGGCGCCGCGTCGATCTGGCTCTCCCATCCCGCTTCGTTCGTCGTCGCGGGAACCGGCTGCGCGCTCGCCGCGCTGGCCTTCGCGAGCCGCGACACACGGCGGCTCGCGCGCCTCGCGGCGTGCGGTGTCGTCTTCGCAGCGAGCTTCGCCGGCTTCCTCGCGGCGAGCGACCGCGGAGCGGCGCGCAACGACTTCCTGCTCGGCTACTGGCAGGCGGGCTTCCTGCCCCTTCCCCCCCGGTCGCTCGCGGACCGTCGCTGGTTCCTCGACCGCGGCATCGGCGTTCTCGAGGACCCGGGCGCCTTCTTCCCGGCCGGCGCTGCGGCGTTCTCGCTCCTCGCGGGAATCGTCTTCCTGCTTCGCGAGCGGCGCGACGCCGCGCTGCTCCTGCTCGCTCCGGTCCCCTTCCTGCTCGCGGCGTCGGCGCTGCGGCTCTATCCGGTGCACGGCAGGCTCGTCGTCTTCCTGCTGCCGATCGTCGTGGTCTTCGTTGCGGCCGGCGCCGACGGAGTGCGGCGGGCGGCCGAGCGAACGCCGGCGCTCGCCGCACTCCTGCTCGTGCTGCTGCTCTTCGACCCGCTCGCCTCCGAGGCGAAGAAGCTGCTCGCGCCGCCGCGCTTCGAGGATCCGCGGCCCCTCCTCGAGCGGCTCTCGCGCGAAGCCCGCCCGGACGATTCGATCTACGTCTACTACGACGCCCAGTTCGCGTGGCGCTACTACGCACCGCGCTACGGGCTCGACCCCGAGCGCGCGATCATCGGCACCTCCGCCGAGAGCGTGTGGACCGACGATGTCGCGGACATCGAGCGGCTGCGCGGGCGCCCGCGCGTGTGGCTGATCTTTTCGCACGCCCACCTGAGGCAGACGCCGCGCAGCGAAGAGGACTTCTTCCGCTTCGAGCTCGACCGCTCCGGGCGACGCCTCGCCGAGCAGCACGAGCCGGGCGCGTCGCTCTACCTCTACGACCTGCGGGAGCCGGGCGAGGCGCGCTGACGGAGCCTCAGCGCGAGCCGTGCACCTGCTCGACCGCCGTCGCGATCTCGCCCGCGAGCTCGCCGAGAGCGTCGCTCAGCGCCGCGCTCGCGGCCGCGAAGTCGCCCGGCGCCGCGCTGCGGTCGAGGCGGGAGCGCCGCACGGCGAGCTCCTCCCCGGTCGCGGGCTTCTGGATCCGCCACAACGCCTCGACGAGCACCGCCCCGCTCGAGTCGGGCTCGAAATGCAGGAAGTCGACGCTCACGTCGTAGTCACGCGGCAGGCCGAGCGCGAAGGGAAAGGCCGTGATGCGGTCGGTCCCGAGCCGGCGGCCGACGTCGATCATCAGCGCGCCGGTCACGGCCTGCTGGAGCGGCGTCGCCCACCGGTTCGTCTCGTCGAACGTGATCGCGTTGGGGCCCGTCCGAACCGCGATCTGGGGCCGGTCGGTGTATCCGGGAAGCTGCACGGGGCCGACGCCGATCGCCACCGGGACGCGCGCGGCGCCGCGGTCTTCCGACGCGCTGAGGACGTAGAAGTGCGACGGAGGCGTCTTCGGCAGCAGGCTCGTGCACGCCGGGAGCGCGGTCGCGACCGCGATCGCCAGCGCGGCTCGGGTTCGTCGCTTCATGCTACGGCTCCCCTCCGTTCTTGCCCGTGAGGATCGCCTGCGGGTCGCGCTCGAGATAGTCGGCGAGCACACGCAGCGCGCGGGCCGCGTTCGTGAGCTCGCTGAGCGCCGTCGAGAGCTGATAGCGGAGCGGGGATCCGTCCCGCGTGAGGCCCTGGATCGACTCGGCGAGCTGCCGGAGGTCGGCGAGCGTCTTCCGTGCGTCTTCGACCGTTACGTTCGCACCGTGCGCGAGCGGCTTCACCTCTCCGCGGACCGATCGCATCAGGTTCTCGGCCTCACGCGCAGCGCCGTCGATCGACGCGATCGTCTCGCGGACCTTCGGGTCCTGGACGAGCCCGTCCATGTTCTTCGCGAGGCTGGTGAACGACTGCACGAGGTCCTCGAGCGGAATCTGCCCGATTCGCGCGATGGCGCGCATGGTTCGGTCGACGATCTCTTCGAGGTTGCTCGGGATCGTCGGGATCTCGGTGTACGTATCTCCGAGCTGCATGTAGCGCACGGGGGTGTCCGGGTGGAAACCGAGCTCGATGTAGAGCAGCCCCGTCACGAGGCTCTGCGTCTCGAGGCGCGCGCGCAGGCCGTGGTCGATCGCCTCCTTCATCACCTCGCGATTCGAGAGGTCGACGATCCGGTTCGTCTTCTCCGCGTACGTCTTCTCGTCGATCTCGATCAGCACTGCGACGTCGCTGGTGCCCGGCTTCTGGTCGTACCCGAGCATGATCCCGGTCACGCGGCCGAGCTGGACGCCCTTGAACTTGACGGGAGCGCCGACGTCGAGGCCGTTCACCGACTCCCGGAAGTACAGGATGAAGGTCGCCTTCGGCCGGGCGAGGAGGCCCGAGCCGAACATCGCGACGCCGGCGAGCGCGAGCGCGAGCGCGCCGAGAACGAACAGGCCGATCGCGGTCGGGCTGGCGCGCCGGCTCATCGGCCGTCCGGCCCGGCGGGAGCGGCCGGCACCCCGGCCGGAGCGCCCCGGCGCAGGAAGGTCTGGACGTTCGGGTTGGGACACGATGCGAGCATCTGCTTCGGGCTCCCGGTGGCCGCCATGGTACGGGATTCCGCGTCGAGGAATACCCCGTTGCTCGCGATCGCGAAGATGCTGGGCAGCTCGTGGGTCACGAGGACGATCGTCGCGCCGAGACTGTCGCGAAGCTCGAGGATGAGGTCGTCGAGCAGCTTCGAGCTGATCGGGTCGAGGCCGGCCGACGGCTCGTCGAAGAACAGGATCTCCGGGTCGAGCGCCATCGCGCGCGCCAGCCCCGCCCGCTTCCTCATGCCGCCGCTGATCGCGGCGGGGTAGTAGTCGCCGAAGCCGCGCAGGCCGACGAGCGAGAGCTTGAGGTCGACGACCTCGGCAATCTCTGCGGCGCCGAGCCGGGTGTACTGCTGGAGCGGCAACGCGACGTTCTCGGCGAGCGTGAGAGAGCTCCAGAGTGCGCCCTGCTGGAACAGGACGCCCATCTTGCGGAGCATCTCCTCGCGGCGCTCGGCCGGCGCCGCCGTGAAGCTGACGCCGTCGTACAGGACTTCCCCGCGTGCGGGCTCGAGCAGGCCGACCATCGTCCGCATCAGCGTGCTCTTGCCGCAGCCGCTCCCTCCCATGATCACGAAGATGTCGCCGCGCGAGATCGTGAAGGAGAGGCCCCGCATCACGACGAAGTCCCCGAACTGCATGTCGAGGTCGCGGATCACGATGTGCGCGTCGTCTCGGAGCGCCGCACGGGGCTCGGTCGGTCTCGCGGCGGCCGCCATCACACGCCCAGGACGTTGCACATCACCGTGAAGACCGCATCGGTGACGATGATGAGGACGATCCCGGTGACCACGGCGGACGTGGTCGCCTTGCCGACGGCCGCGGAGTCGTTCCCGCACTGCATGCCGCGCAGGCAGCCGGCCATCGCGACGAGGACGCCGAACGCCGATCCCTTCACGACACCGATCGAGAAGTTCGTCATCGACACGGCGTCCATCGTGTGTTTCACGTACTGCTCCGGCGTGAGGTCGAGCATCCCGACGCCGACGATCATGCCGCCGGCCATTCCGACGAAGTCGGAATACAGCGTCAGCAGCGGCATCATGAGGAAGAGCGCCGCCATGCGGGGCAGCACGAGAAACTCCATCGGCGAGATTCCGAACGTGCGCAGCGCGTCGATCTCCTCGGTCACCTTCATGTTCCCGATCTGCGCTGCGAAGGACGCGCCCGTTCGGCCCGCCATGATGATCCCGGTCATCATGGCGCCCATCTCTCGCGTCATCGCAATCCCGACGAGGTCCGCGACGTAGACGGTCGCGCCGAACTGCTGGAGCTGCACCGCCCCGACGAAGGCGAGGATGAGGCCGACGAGCAGGCTGATGAGCGAGACGATCCCGAGCGCCGAGGCCCCGCAGTCCTGAACGGCGAGGAAGAAGTCCGTCGTTCGCATTCGCGCGCGGCCGGTCGCGAGCGCCGACACCGCGAGCACCGAATCGCCGATGAAGGGGACGAACTCCGCGACGTCGTCCCAGAGCGCGAGGGCGGCCCCGCCGATGCGAGCGACGACGCCGGGCGAGCGGACGGGCGCGGCCGCGCCGGCCCGCTCGGGAACGGCGTCGGCGAGCGCCACGAGTCGAACGACGCCCGCCGGAAGGCCATCGAGCGCGACCGGAACGCTCCGCTCGCGGGCGAGCTCGACGAGCCGGTCGACGACGGCGACGAGCGCCGAGTCCCAGCGCAGCACGCCGCGCGCATCGAACGCGAGCCGGCTCGCGGGAGCCGGCAGCTCGATCGCGCGCCGCAGCTCGTCGACGGACGGAAGCCCTTCGGACTTCGTCCACGAGCCCGCGAGGCGCACCTCGAGGGCCTGCGCCTCATCGCGACGGAAAGAGAGCTCGCGCGGCTCCGCCACGCGGCGGAGCTAATCACAATGCGCGCACGGCGGCCAACGGAGCACGCCGATGGCCCGCCTTCCCGGCGGCGCTCCCGGACGCCGCCTACGCGCGCGCGCCGACGAGCGCCTGCACCGCCTGCGAAACGCCGTCGACGCTCAGGTGGAACATCGGGAACAGCCGCCGAACGAGCTTCGTCGTGTAGGTGCCGTCCCAGCCCGAGGCAGGGTCGGGGTTGATCCAGACGCTGCGCTGGAAGTGCGTCGCGACGCGCTGGAGCCAGACGATGCCGGGAGTCGCGGCGGTCTGGCGCGGGTCGATGCCGCCATGCGGCTCGAGCAGCTCGCTCGGGTGCATTGCGGCGTCGCCGACGATCGCGACCTTCCAGCGCGAGTCGAGGCGGCGCAGCAGGTCGGCCGTCGGGCGGGCCTCGGCCCGGGTGAGGCGCGCGCCGGTGTAGACGTGATCGTACACGCAATTGTGGAAATACCACGCCTCGAACTCGCGCAGTCCGCGCTCTTCGTGCAGCGCGGTGAGCAAGCGGCTCACGGGCTCGTAGTACGGCTCCATGGTGCCGCCCACGTCCATCAGCAGGAGCAGCCGCACGTCGTTCTTGCGCGGCGGACGGAAGACGAGGTCGATCTCGCCGGCGTTGCGGCAGGTCTCGTCGATGGTCTCGTCGAGGTCGAGCTCGGTCGCGAGCCCCGTCCGCGTGAGCTGGCGCAGCCTCCGCAGCGCGACGCGCATGCTGCGCAGATCGAGCGTGCGGTCGGTCCGGTAGTCCTGGAAGCGGCGCTCCTCGGCGATCTTCATCGCCGAGCGCCGCCCACCCGTGCCGCCGACGCGGATTCCGGTCGGGTGCTGCCCGCCGTGGCCGAAGGCGCTGCGCCCTCCCGTCCCGACCCAGCGGTCGCCGCCGTCGTGGCGCTCGGTCTGCTCGGCGAGGCGCTCGAGGAAGCGGCGCATCAGCTCGTCGGACGAGAGCCGCTCGAGCTCGGCGAGCTGCTCGGGCGTCAGCTCGCCGAAGTTCTTCGGGTCGCGCAGCCAGTCGAGCACCTTCTCGGTGACGTCGTCGCCGAACGTGCCCTCGACGCCGCGCATCGTGCGCGCGAAGACGCGGTCGAAGGCGTCGAAATGGGTCTCGCTCTTCACCAGGCAGGATCGAGCGAGGTGGTAGAAGCGGAGCAGGCTGGTGCCGTGCAGTCCCTTCTCGAGCGCGGTGAGCAGCGCGCGCCACTCCTGCAGCGAGACGGGCACCCCCTCTTCGCGAAGGCCGTAGAAGAGGTCGAGGAACACGCCCGCGCCCTACTGGTTGTAGCGCGGACCGAGGTCGGACCAGCGCGTCGGATAGCGCCCGCTGCGTTCGTCGTAGGCCCGCAGCGCATCGGCGTCCTGCTCCTTCTTGAGCAGCGTGCCGAGAAACGGGATGTGAGCGTCGAGCTGGTCCTGGGTGATTCCCGACCGAAGCAGCGCGGCGATCCAGTCGACCAGCTCCGACGTCGACGGCTTCTTGCGCAGCTCGCTCTGCTCGCGCAGCCAGTAGAACTTGATGAGCACCTGGTCGAGGAGCTTCGCGTCGAGGTTCGGGTGGTGCACGTCGACGATCTGGCGCATGAGCGGAACGTCCGGAAACTCGATGAAGTGGAACACGCACCGGCGCAGAAACGCGTCGGGAAGCTCCTTCTCGTTGTTCGACGTGATCAGCACGACGGGCCGGTGCTTCGCACGGACCTCCTCGCCGGTTTCGACGATCGAGAATCGCATCTCGTCGAGCTCGAGCAGGAGGTCGTTCGGGAACTCGAGGTCGGCCTTGTCGATCTCGTCGATCAGGAGCACCTGCCGCTCGTCCGCCGCGAACGCGCGCCCGAGCGGACCGAGGCGGATGTAGTGCCCGATGTCCGCGACGTTGCCCGTCCCGAAGCGGCTGTCGTTGAGCCGCTGCACGGTGTCGTAGACGTAGAGGCCGTCTGCGGCCTTGGTCGTGCTCTTGATGTGCCAGGAGAGCATCGGCATCCCGAGCCCCTCGGCAACGTGCCGCGCGAGCACCGTCTTGCCCGTTCCCGGCTCGCCCTTGAGCAGCAGCGGCCGCTCGAGCGCGATGGCGCAGTTGACCGCGTCGACGAGCGGCCCGGAGGCGATGTAGCCGGGGGTCCCCCGGAAGCGCTTGAAGTCGTCGTGCATGGCCGCTTGGGTAGCCGGACGCTCGGTGACGGGCAAGTCAGAACGGGCGCCGGGTGCCGGCGTCGAAGTCGATCCAGACGCCGTGACCGTCGGCGAGCGACGGGCGGTCCATCAGCAGGACGCGCCGGTCACCGAACTCCTGCTTCGCCCACGGGCTGTCGTGTCGCGGATAGTCCGAGATCGGGACCACCTGGCCCGAAACCTCGAGCGGCTCGTTCCAGCCGAAGCGGACGACGCCCTGGCTCGGCGACTCGAATCGAACCGAGAAGCCGCTCGACTGCGCGCCGGGCGGCGGAGCGCCGAGCGATGCGACGTCGACGCGCGCGCCCGCGAGCGCGGCGCGGAAGCCGGCGAAGCCCCCCTTCGTCTCCCAGTCCGAGGCGCGGCCGCACTCGGCGATCCAGACGTTGTCGGGGCCTCCGTCGGCGATGAGGTCGAACGGCTCGGTCATCCCGTCCGTGGCCCACCCCGTCCCCGCGTAGTCCTTGAACGCGGGAAGCCGGTACGAGTAGAGAGCGACGTAGCCGTCGCCGCGCCGACCGAAGACCCAGTGACCGTCCTGCACGACCTCGTCGAAGCGGCTCTTCGGGAAGAAAGCGTGCGTGAAGTTGAGGTACCGCGAGATGAGCCGCGTCACGCCCGAGGACTGAACGAGGTACTGCGGCGCGTAGATCGCGATCGCGACGTTCTGGTGCTGCGCGGCGCGCGGGAGCGTCGCCTCTCCCGTCCAGTAGCTCGGCCCGGGCTCGTTGTCGTCGCCCCAGTTGCCCGTCACCGGCGGCAGCAGGCCCGGGTGCGTCGTGAAGACGACCGCACGCTCGTCGAGCGTCGCCTGCCAGATGTGGCGCTGGTCGCTCCGGTTGCCCGGGCGGTAGCTCTGCGCGGTCGAGAGCATGAAGTCGGGCGTCCGGTAGGTGTAGGTGTTGACCTCGGAGAGCTGACCGAACGAGAGCATGCGCGCGAGCCCGAGCGCGACGACCTGCGCGAATGGGAGGTTCAGCCCCGACGGCGTCGCGACGACGTCGCGCAGTGACTTGAAGTCGGAGAAGTGCTCGGAGTCCCAGAGGCCGTAGCCTTCGATCATGTTCAGCGTGTGCGGCACGACGGGCCACGCCGTGAGCGCCGCCTGGCCGAGCCAGACGTCGAAGTCGGCGGGGTCGGAGAACGAGACGCCGTGGACCGGATCGGGGAAGACCACGTGCCCCGAGCCCGCGGCGGCGAGCTGCTCCGCCGTCATCGTGAGCTCGGGAATCGGCAGGTTCATCCGCTCGCGGTCGATGCTCGTCTCCCGGCTCTTTGCGATGCGCCGGATCGCCTCGGGAAGCCGATACCGCGTCGACCGCGCGAGGAGCGTCGGGCTCGCCGAACCGCCCGAGTACGGCTCGCTGGTCTCGTCGAAGAGAAACTTCGACACGACGAAGATGTCCTGGTCGCGCGCCTTCGTCGTGTCCTTCTTGTAGGTGCGGCCGTGCGTCACGCCCATGTTGCCGCGAAGGCTGTGGCTGCCGATGTCGAAGAGCACGAGATCGAGGACCGCCGACGCCTTGGTTCGGATCTCGTCGTCGTTCGCCCACTCGACGAGCGTGATGAGCGGCTCGATGTCCTTCGCGTAGTAGACGTCGGAGTGCCACTCGGAGAACCCGAAGCGCAGCCGGTGGTCGAGCCACTTCACGATGAGCGGGCGCGCGTGCGCCTGGTGCTGCGCCCCCGTCTTCCCGTCGTTCGTGAACGTCGTCGCCGGGTACTCCTGCCCCATGATCAGCTCGAGCGCGTGGAAGATGAGCTGGTGGTTCTCGGACCAGTAGTAGTTGTCGTCGGTGATGCCGGCGGGCGTCGGCTCGTCCCACCAGTACTTGTAGGCGAAGAGCGCGTTCTCGATCTGCGCGACGCGCGCGGCGCCGAGCGCGGGATCGTCGCGGTAGCCCATGAGGAGATTGAGGAGGTAGAGCGCGCCGAAGTCGCTCGTGTCCTCGAGCGTCGCCATGAGCGCGAAGCGCGAGGCGAAGGCGTCGGCCGCGAGAGGCGGCATGGCGTACCCGGGATCGCGCCGGCTGCGCTCGAGCTGGGCGATCGCCGTCATCGGATCGCCCGTGCTCGAAGCGGGCGCGACGGCCGCGAGGTACTCGTCGATTCGCGACTGGTACCAGGCTTCGTCGACGAAGCCCGATCCGACGAGCGGACCGGAGAAGATCGACTCGCACGAAGCGCCGGCGAGCACCGGGGCTGCGACCAGGGAAAGGGCGAGAAGGGCCCTCTTCAGCATCTGCGGCATCTCCTCGGCGGCGTCGGCTGCTCTCCCCCCTCCGGCGGCCCGCCATCGTATCAGACCCGCGACCTCGGGTCGATTTTGGACTCGGCGCCACGTCCGGACGGCCGAGATCCGCCGCGGGCGGCCTCACCGGCGTCCCGGCGAGGCGGGTTTTCGCACTGCGCGGCGTCGCGTCACGGCCGCTGCGCCCGTACGACGCAGTCCGAGCGCACCTCCGGCCGCAAGCCATCGCAACTGCCACGAACGGCGCCGATCGCCCACTTCCCCGGATGGATGTCGTGGAGGAAGTCATGCCGATCTGCCGCCGCACCTCGAATCGCCGCTCGGTTCCGAGCGCCCCGCGCGGGCTCGCCGCGCTGCTCGCCGCCGCAGCGAGCCTCGCTGCCCCGACCGCGAACGCCGCCGGCGACGGCTCCGACGGCGCCTTCGCGCCGAGCGGGAACGTCACGCTCACGCTGCCGGACGATGGCGTCTTCAACTTCACGACGATCGACGTCCCGGCCGGCGTGACCGTTCGCTTCTCGCCGAACGCAGCGAACACGCCGGCGTTCCTGCTCGCGACGGGAGACGTACACATCGATGGGACGCTCGCCGTCTCTCAGTGGCGCACGTCGAACGCCCCGGGCCTCGGCGGCTTCGCGGGCGGCGCGGGCGGACTCGGCGACGAGACGTGCGTCACGACGAACCCGGCGGCGTGCAAGGCCGCGACGCCGGGCCTCGGCCTCGCGGGCGGGCTCGCCGGCGACCCGGCGCATCCGGGCGGCATCAAGAGCACACCGGGCCATTCGGGCAGCGGCGGCGGCATGGCGACGCGCGGCCTCGCCGCGACGAAGTACACGCCGAGCGCTCCGCCGAGCGCGATCGCGGGCTTCCCCGATCCTCTGGTCGGCGGCTCGGGCGGCGGCGG
>JAYRMX010000033.1:0-17017 GCA_041912475.1 Myxococcota bacterium | reverse complement strand
TCGCGCCGGAGTGCGAGAGATCGAACCGGATCAGATGTCCGCGCGAGCGAAGCGTCGCGGCGAGCGCGGGATCGGCCTCGAAGCGCCGCAGCGCCGAGACGTGGTGGTCGAGGACGATCAGCTTCTCGGCCTCCTCGCCGAGGACGCGCAGCGTTTCGTTGTCGGTCGCGATGTCGGCGAAGACGACGGTGGCGCCGCGGTGGCGTCCGGGACGGACCACGTCGTCGTGGCCCCGCGGCAGGTACGACGCGTGGTCTCCCCACGCGCGCCACAGCGCCCAGGCGGCGCCGAAGCCGTCGGGGCAACCCGCGTGATAGAAGCAGACGCGCCGCACGCGGCGACCGTAGCCCAGCCCCCTCGCGGCGCGCCCGGATGCCGCCGCGCGCCGCTACGGAAGGCGCTCGCGGGATCGTCGCGGATCCCGGCCATCGGCGGGACCGGTGTCGACGGTCCGAAGCCGCACCCCGTCCACGACGGCGTCACGCTGGAGAAGCTCGGTGCACCCGACGGCGACCGGGCTCGAAGGGCCCGCGGCCCCCGAACGGGTCGGTGCGGACGAGGAGGCACCGGGAACCGGCGCATTCTAGACTGCGGCGTCCTCATTCCACCAGGGAGAGTCACTCGAATGCGAATGCAAGCAGGCCTCGCCGCTCTGGTCGCCGTCTTCGTCGCGAGCGGAGCTTCGGCGCAGAGCGCGAAATCGACTCCGGCGCCTCAGACGGACGACCAGAAGACGCTGTACGCGGCAGGCGCCGTCCTCGGCCAGAACATCGCGGGCTGGAACCTCAAGCCCGAAGAGATGGCCTACGTGCTCCAGGGCCTCGACGACGCGGCGTCGGGCCACAAGCTCGCGGTCGACATGGAGCAGGTCCGCCCCAAGATCCAGGCCTTCGCGCAGGGCCGCGCGGTCGTCGCTGCGGCCGCCGAGAAGAAGGCCGCCGAGCCGTTCCTCGCGAAGGCTGCGACGGAGAAGGGCGCGAAGAAGACGGAGTCGGGTCTCATTCTCACCGAGATCAAGGCCGGCACTGGCGCGGCGCCGAAGATCGACGACAAGGTGAAGGTCCACTATCACGGAACGCTCCTCGACGGAACGGTCTTCGACAGCTCCGTCGAGCGCGGCGAGCCGGTGAGCTTCGCGCTCAAGGGCGTCATCCCGTGCTGGACCGAGGGCCTCCAGCTCATGAAGGTCGGCGAGAAGGCGAGGCTCGTCTGTCCGTCCGATCTCGCGTACGGCGATCGCGGCGCGCCGCCGAAGATCAAGCCCGGCGCGACGCTCGTGTTCGAGGTCGAGCTGCTCGGGATCGAGCCGCCGGCCGCACCGCCCGCGCCGCCGGCGACGCCGCCGAAGAACTGACGTGCGTGCGGGGCCGCGCGCGAGCGGCCCCCCACGCTCCCCGTCACGGCGCCGGCGTCACCGAAAGCTGCACGCTCACCCGATGCCCGTCGTCGGCGATGTTGCGCCCGCCCCATCCGGGGTACGCGCCGACGTCGAAGCCGTCGCCGAGCGTGTCGTTCTTGCCGAGCCGCAGTGCGACCTCGTCGCCGCCCGCGGCCGGGAAGGTGAGATTCGAGTTCGAGAACGCCTCGAGCGCGAATCCGAAGTCGATCTGGATCGCGGCGTTTCCGGTCCCCGAGATCTGCGTTGCGGCGCTGCCCGTGAACGGAACGTTGCGATCGCCGGATGGGGGATTCGGGGAGCCGCAGAACAGGATCGCCGGCGTACAGCCGACTCCGTTGGTCGCCGACGAAGGGCTCGGCGTGAAGCCGAACGCGACGGGCGCGCCGCCGTTCACGCGGTACGTGGCGCTCACCGGGCCGTTGAATCTCGCGTGTCCGCCCGCGTCCTGCTGCGCGACGCGCTCGTCCTGCAGCGTGTAGGCTCCGGCGATCGCGTGCGAGACGTCGAGGGTCCACGTCTCGCCCGCAAGACCGACCACGTCGAAGGCGACGCGATACGCCGCCGTTGCCGCGCCCGTCTTGTCGCCCGTCGTGCAGCACGCGTCCGCGCCGACGACGCCCTTCAGGTTCGCGGCCACGCTCGTCGCGGTCGCTTTGCCCGACACGCGATGCCGCCACTCGTTCTGGTCGAAGCCGCCGTCGACCTTGAAGTCTGCGGTCGAGAGGTCGGTGAGGACGAAGTTCTCGAGGTGGGTCGCCGGCTTCATCGCGAAGTTCAGATACAGCGCGATGAACTCGCCGGCACGCCCGACCTCGACCGGCTCGAGCGAGAGGCCGAGGAATTCGGGGAGTGGGAACGAGCCGAGGGCGCCCGCGAGCGTCGGCATCACGAATGGAAAGATCCCGGGCAGAAATGCGAGGACGTTCGACTCGTTCACGTTCTGCGGGTTGTCGACGAGCGTCACGTGGATGTCGCCGGCGTCGACCGCACCGAGCGAGAAGCCGAGGGCTCCGTTCGACACCGAGAGATTCACGCCGAGGTCCGCGTCGACGATCGTTCCGAGCAGCAGCACGTTGTTCGCGACCATCCGGATCTCGACGCGCAGACCCGCGATCCGCATCTCGGCGAGCTCCCCGCCCGGGCCGGGGGCGCCGGTGAGGATCGGCGCGAGCTGCGGCCGGAGCGAGACGACGATCGGCTCCATCACGGGGTAACGCGCGAACTCCGGAATGAACAGACCGAGCACGCCGGCCGTGAGCGGAATCACGGCGCCGCCGCCGAGGTCGAAGCTCGTGAGGTCGGCGCGCAGCAGGCCGCCCTCCACCTGCGCCTCGAGGAGCTGGTTGAAGGCGGACGTCGAGATCGCGAGCGCGAGGCCGTACGGCTCGCTGCTCACGGGCGTGACCGCGCCGAACGTCGGGAACGGCTCGGCGACGGTGTACGACGCGGGGAGGTCCGGCGCACCGGCGGCGGGCGCGGGGTTCGTGATGGCGGCGCCCGCCGCGAACGTGATGCCGTCCGCGTCTTCGGTGATCGCCGAGAACTCGGCGTCGAAGTCGGCGCCGACCGCCGCGCCGATGGGGCCGGCGATCGAGACGCCTCCGAGCGCCGTCTCGATCGCGGCGGCGATCGGCGAGTCGGTCGGACCGGCGCCGTCGGGATCGGCGAGGTTGGACTCGAAGCCGCCCTTCACCATCCCCTCGATCATCGACGGCGATACGAGAAGCTGGATGATGTCGCCGATCACCGGCTCGGTGCACGTTCCGGAGATGAAGCGCGACTCGAAGCCGCCGAGCGCGACCGAGACGCCGCCGATCTGGCGAACGTCGACCTTCGACGGCTCGCCGGCCTTCGGCTCCATCGCGAAGTCTCCCGTGATCGTCGCGGCCGAAGCGGAGATCTCGAGACCGCAGGTGATGTCGAGCGCGACGAGGTCCCGCACGTTGAGGTCGATCTCGACGTGGAAGTCATCGATCGAGACCGTGGTTCGCGTCGCGCCTGCGCCGATGGCGTCGGCTGCGAGCGAGAAGTCGCCAAAGCCGACCTCGACGACGTTCGCCGTCGCGAAATAGAGGCAGTTGCCGAGCGACTCGACGACACACGCATCATCGAGAATCGGGTTCTGCGCCGTGATCATCCCGCCGATGTCGAGCGCGCCCCCCGAGAGCTGCTCGACGATCGGAGTCACCTGCGCGAGCCCGGCGTCCCCGAACCGCATCGCGACGCTGTCGGGCGAGGCGGCGCCGTCCGCGACGGAGCCCGTCGTGACGCCGTCCCCCACGACGAGCGTTACTCGGTCGCGCAGCACGCGCCCGTCCGTGAGGCGCAGCTCGGCGACGATGGGGTTGAAGATCGCGGCCGCAGACAGGGGGACGGTCGCCGTGAAGTGTCCGCCCGACTCCAGCGGCAGCGCCGAGGCGCCGTTCACGGTGAGCGCCGCGATGGCCGCCGGGTCGACCGCCGTGACGTCTCCGCTCACGCTGACGCTCGCCGCGTTCGTGAACGCGCCGTCGGCCGGCGAGGTGATCTTCACGGCCGGAGCGGGGCCGCACTGCAGGGCCGCACCCGCGCACAGGACCAGCGCCCACCGCAGAAGGGCGCTCCGCTTCCTGCCCGATCGATCGGAGGTCGGCACACGCTTCTCCTTCGAGGTCCGCATCGGCGCAGTTTCCTCGAAAAATAGAACGTGTGTCAAATTCAATCGGCGCCGCCGGGGCCGGGGAGGCGAAAAAGAGAAGGGCCAGACAGCCTTTCGGCTGCCTGGCCCCTCGAGAACCGGCGGCTCGCGCCGCCGAAGCCGTTCGGCCTACTTGGCCGAGATGCTCATCGACCGCTTCCAGAGCTCGCACTGCCGCTGGACCGGACCGAACTGGTCCTTCTCCATCAGCTCGCGGAGCTGCACGTTGCGGTTGATCTGCAGGTCGGCCTTGGTGTTGCCCTTGACCAGCGGGCGCAGCTTCGACCACGACTCGCCGTTCACCTGCGTGTTCGTCCCGCCGTTCTCCGTCAGGTAGACCATGACGGAGCGCGTGCGCTTCTCGGACAGGCGCTGGTTGTACTCGACCCCGCCGCGGCGGTCGGCGTTGCCGTCGACCTGGAGCCGCGCGCTCGGGTTCGACTTCAGCACCGAGGAAACCGTCGCGAGGTTGGCCGAGGCCTCCTTGCGCAGGTTCCACTTCGCCGTGTCGAACTCGACGTTCGGGATCGACCAGCAGCCCTTCGCGTCGACCTTCGCGCTCTTCGGCGTGCTGAGGCAGTCATCGCGGTCGTCGGTCACGCCGTCACCGTCGTTGTCCGGGATCTTCGCCATGAACACTGCGGTCTCGAACGCGCCGATGCCCTTGCCGTCGGCGAGCTGCGACGCCTGCGTGTAAGTGCCGCACGCCGAGGTGGCGGCGAGGTTCTTCATGAACTCGACGCCCTTCGGGTCGTTGCCGACCTGCACCGCGTGGATGCAGAGGCTGCCGACTTCGTGCGAGCCGACGAGCGTGCGCGCCGAGAGGAGCGCCTTCTCGGCGGCCTCGGGCTCGGGCAGACCGTCGCTCACGACGACGACGGCCGAGCGGCCCTGCGCGCCGTTCGTGCAGATGTTGTCGTCCTGGAAGCTCTTCAGCATCACGTTCACTTCGTCGAGCACGTCCGACATCGGCGTCGTGCCGCCCATGCCGTTGATGTCGCCGAGCGGCTGGAGCTGCGCGACCTTGCTCGCCAGCGCGTTGCGGTCGAACTTGCCGAGCGGCTGGATCAGCCGGTCGCCGCCGCCGAAGCCGACGAAGCCCGCGTTGTACGCGCCGCCCTCGAAGGGCGCCTGCACGTTGGCGTCGGGCATGCCGGCCACGATGGCCTGCGACGTGCTCTTCGCCGTCGGGAAGTTGCCGCGGTTGTAGATCGTGCCCGACGCATCCGTCACGAGAACCATCTGATCCACGGCGCGCCAGTAGCCGGGCGCCGAGAACTTCGACACCGACGGCGCGGGCGCCGGCGGCGGCGCGCTAGCGCATCCCACCAGGAACGCGCCCACGAAACCGAACGACGAAAGCTTACGCATCAAAGCTCCTCCCGCTTCGTAGCGGCCCTGAGAGCACTCGCTCATGGTGGCCGGAAGCAACTGCGAAACCCTCCAAGGGTCCTTGGGCTCCACCCCTATCGGAGCCCCTCCCTTGAACTTGAGAACAGCAACATGATCCCACAACTGTGTAACGGCACAAGACTGTTTGCGATTCGGCCCCGGTGCACGCCGAAGCTACCGGTCTGCTGCCGCCGGCGTTCCGCAGTGTAGGGCGCTCTTCGCGCGAGACCAACAGGTATTTCGCGTTCTCGCTGCGGAGACCGTGCTTTCCATCGAGTTGAGGGTTGCGGCCCACAGCTCGGGTGAGGGGAGATTGGCACGGTCTCGCGTCCGCGCGTGCGCGAGCGTGTAGAAAAGCCACCAGTTCGCATTTCTGCGGTCGCGACTCATCCTCGTCGAGACGAGGCTGCGACCCTTCTGCGTCCGGCACGGCGCCGGCGGGCACGACGGGCGCTGCCGCGGTGTCCACGGGTCGTAGACCCGTTCGGGAGCGCGCGAGAAACACGCTGCGTCGGCTTCTCGCGGGTATGCTGGAGAAGGGGGACGCACCATGGGCAGCTTCTCGATCGACATGGACGATCCGAGGGAGGCGTGGGAGGCCCTGTTCCGGGAAATCGAGGAGGAGGCCTGCGCCGAAGCGCCGGCCTCCACGCGGGTCGCCGTGACGGCGCTCGACCGCACGGCGTCGTTTCCCGGAGAGGATCTGGTCGGCTGGCTCTGGCTCATGCACGGCTGCTGGGCCGACGACGTGTCCTGAGGCTCGCGGGCTTCCTCCCGCCGCGAGACTCGAGAGCGAGGCTCGAGAGCGAGACTCGGAGGCGAGAGGAGATCGGATGCAACTGGGGATGGTCGGCCTCGGCCGGATGGGCGCGGGGCTCGTGAGGCGCCTCTCGCGCGCCGGACATTCGTGCGTCGTCTACGACGTGAGCCGCGCGGCCGTCGACGCTCTCGTTCGCGAGGGAGCGGTGGGGGCCGCGAGCCTCGACGATCTCGTCGCGAAGCTCGATCGCCCGCGCGCGGCGTGGGTGATGGTGCCCGCCGGCGAGATCACCGAGAAGACGGTTCGCGAGCTCGCTGCGCGAATGGAGCCGGGAGACACGCTCATCGACGGCGGCAACTCGTATTACCGCGACGACATCCGCCGCGCGCGGGAGCTGCACGGGCGCGGCGTCCACTACGTCGACGTCGGCACGAGCGGAGGCGTCTGGGGCTTCGAGCGCGGCTTCTGCCTCATGATCGGCGGCGAGGCCGAGGTCGTGAAGCGCCTCGATCCGATCTTTGCTGCGATCGCGCCCGGAATCGACGCCGCGCCGCGCACGCCGGGCCGCGAGGCCGGGCCCGCGACCACGGCCGAGCGGGGCTATTTGCACTGCGGCCCGAACGGCGCCGGGCACTTCGTGAAGATGGTCCACAACGGCATCGAGTACGGGGTGATGGCCGCGTACGCCGAGGGCCTCGCGATCCTCGAGAAGGCGAACGTCGGCAAGCAGGGGCGGGCGCAGGACGCCGAGACGGCGCCGCTGCAGCATCCCGAGTTCTACCAGTACGACATCGACGTCGCCGAGGTGGCCGAGCTCTGGCGGCGCGGGAGCGTGATCGGGTCGTGGCTGCTCGACTTGACGGCGAAGGCGCTGCTCGACTCGCCGGAGCTCGCCGAGTTCACGGGCCGCGTCTCCGACTCGGGAGAAGGCCGCTGGACGGCGCTCGCGGCGGTCGAAGAGGGCGTTCCGGCGTTCGTCCTCGCGGCGTCGCTCTTCGAGCGCTTCAGCTCGCGCGGGGAGGGCGGCTTCGCCGATCGCGTGCTCTCGGCGATGCGCAAGCAGTTCGGCGGGCACGACGAGAAGAAGTAGGAGCGCCGCAGACGGGGGACGCTCCTTGCGCTTTCGGCCCGGGTCGCGGTCGCCGCACGGCTCGCTTCGCTCGGCGGCAGCGGCCTTCGCCCGGTCGAAGCCGGCGTGGCTGCACGGCCCGTTCGCGGGCTACACGGAAGCGCGTAGCACGAGCGCCTGGTCGGCGCCGACGCGGCCGGCGTAGGGAGCGCCTTCGCCCCGCCCGTCGCTCGCGACCTCGACGCGAAGTCCGTCGCCGAGCGGCGCGCGCACGGCCTCGCCGCCGAAGTTCACGGCGACGACGCGGCGATCGCCTGCACAGCGCCGCTCCCACGCGAGCACGCGTTCGGGTGCCGGGAGCCAGCGGAAGTCGCCGAGCCGGAGCGCGGGCGAGCTGCGGCGCGCAGCGAGGAGCCTGCGATAGAGCTGGAGGATCGACGCGGGGTCCTCGCGCAGCGACGCGGCGCTTCGCCGTGCGGCGTCCGGCGGCCACGGCAGCCACGGCTCGTGTGCGCCCCAGCCGTGGCCGGGCGCCGCCTCCCACGGAATCGGCGCGCGGCAGCCGTCGCGCCCTCCCGGGTCGAGCACGCGCTCGGGCGCAATCGCCGCGTCTTCGAGGCCGAGCTCCTCGCCCGCGTAGAGAAAGGGAGTTCCGCGAAGGCCGAGCAGCAGCACGGCGGCGGCGCGCGCGCGCGCCTCGCTTCCGCCGTAGCGCGTGCGGTGCCGCTTCTGGTCGTGGTTCGAGAGCACCCACGTCGGCCACGCGGCGATCGGATCGAGCTCGCGCGCGACGCGGTCGATCTGCGCTCGCCACGCCGCGGCCTCCCACGGCGCGAAGATCGGCGGGAAGTTGAACGCGAGATGGAGCTCGTCGCCTCTGCCGTAGTGCCGGGCGACCGCATCCGTCCACATGAGCCCGACCTCGCCGACGCTCACGCGATCGCCCGGAAACGAGTCGACGAGCGCGCGGATCCTGCGCAGCCGCTCGTGCGTGGTCTGGTACTCGTTGAGAATGCAGTAGGGGAGCTTCGTTCGCTCCGCAGGAACGTCGGGCAGCGCCGGATCCTTGCCGATCAGGTGGATCACGTCCATGCGGAAGCCGTCGACGCCGCGTGCGAGCCAGAAGCGAAGCGTCTCGTGCATCGCGGCCTCGACGGCCGGCTCGTCCCAGTTGAGGTCGGGCTGCTCGCGAAGGAAACAGCGCAGGTACCACTGGCCCGTCGCCTCGTCGAAGGTCCATGCGGGCTCGTCGGCGAACGCGGCGCGCCAGTTGTTCGGCGGCCGGTCCGGCGGGCCGTCGCGCCAGACGTACCAGCTCCGGCGCGCCGAGGTTCGCGAAGAGCGCGCCTCGACGAACCAAGGATGCCGGTCGCTGGTGTGATTCGGGACCCAGTCGATGAGCACGCGAAGGCCGTGCGCGTGCGCGTCGGCGAGAAGCCGATCGAAGTCGGCGAGCGTTCCGAAGAGCGGATCGACGTCGCAGTAGTCCGAGACGTCGTAGCCGTAGTCCTTCATCGGCGAGCGGAAGAACGGCGAGATCCAGATCGCATCGACGCCGAGCCACACGAGGTGATCGAGGTGCCGGCGGATGCCTTCGAGATCGCCGACGCCGTCGCCGCTGGTGTCGCAGAAGCTGCGCGGATAGATCTGATAGACGACGGCGGATTTCCACCAGGGGGCGTCGGGCTGCGTCACGGCGCAGGAGTGTGGTTGACGCGCGGGGCGGCAGCAAGGACGATCCTCGCGCCCCCGAGACCCCCGCCCTCGGGACCACGGGCCGGAGGTGCGAGCGATGCGCGAGTGCGACGGGAAGCGAGGCCGGAAGCGCGAAGCGAAGGGCGAGGGGCGGCGAGGGACGACGCGTCGAGGCTTTCTCGCGGGAGTCGGAGCCGCGGCGGGCGTGGCCGCGCTCCGCGCCGGGGTCGCGGAGGCCGCGGGCGATTCGCCGGCGCCGGGGCCGGACGGCGGCCACGACGTGATCGTCGTGGGGGGCGGCTTCGCGGGCGTCACCGCCGCGCGCGAGCTGCAGCACGCGGGACTTCGAACGCTGATCCTCGAAGCGCGCGGCCGCCTCGGCGGGCGCACGTTCACCGCGAAGTTCGGCGACGAGCACTTCGACCTCGGCGGAACGTGGGTCCACTGGCTCCAGCCGAACGTCTGGGCCGAGATCTCTCGCTACGGCCTCGAGGTCGCCGAGACGCCGGGCGCGGCTCCCGAGCGCGCGCTGTGGTGGAGCGGCGGCGCGGTGCACGAGGCCGGGATCGGCGCGATCGCACCCCTTCTCGGAGAAGCGCTGTGCGGCAGCGGCGAGACGCCCGACGTCGGCGTGCGAACGCTCGGCGGCCTCGCGCTCACGGCGAGCGCGATGAGCGGCTTCCACGACGGCGCGGCGAAGGCCTTCCCGCGGCCGATGGACCCGTTCTTCGGCGATGCGTGGAAGGCGTTCGACGGCCTCTCCGTGAGAGACCGTCTCGAGCAGCTCGCGCCGTCCGCGGATCGTCGCGCCGTGCTCGAAGGAACGCTCGGCGGGAGCTGCTGCGGTCCGTTCGCCGAGTGCGGCTTCGTCGAGATGCTGCGCTGGTGGGCGCTCGCGGGGCTCGACATGCAGCGCTACGGCGACAGCGTCGCGCGCTTCAAGCTCCGCGACGGAACGGTGAGCCTGCTCGACGCGATCGTCGCCGACGGCAGGCCCGAGGTGCGCCTCGATTCGCCGGTCGCGCGAATCGAGCAGCAGGGCGGGGAGGTGCGCGTCACGACGGCGCAGGGCGAGACCTTCCGCGCGCGTGCGGTGATCGCGGCGCTTCCGATGAACGTGCTCGCGAACGTCGAGTTCTCGCCGCCGCTCGATCCGGCGAAGGTCGCCGCGTCGAGGGAGCGCCACGCCGGAGCAGGCGTCAAGCTCTACGCGCGCGTTCGCGGCGAGACGCCGAACTTCGCCGCCTTCGCTCCGGAGTCCGAGCCGCTGCAGGTGATGTTCACGAGCGAAGCCGGAAGGGACGGCGGCGTGCTGATCGCGTTCGGAACGAGCCCGGAGAAGATCGACGCGCACAGCCCCGCTGCGGTGCAGGACTTCGTCCGCAGGTTCCTGCCCGGGGCCGAGGTGACGACGAGCTTCGCCTACGACTGGCACCTCGACCCGTACTCGCTCGGAACCTGGTGCATCCTGCGGCCGGGCCAGATGACGAAGTACCTCGCGAAGCTGCGCGAGCCCGCGGGGCTCGTCCACTTCGCCGGCGGCGACTTCGCACTCGGCTGGCGCGGCTTCATCGACGGCGCGATCGAATCGGGGGGCCGCGTCGCGCACGAGGTGATCGCGCGGCTGCGCGGGGCGGCGAGCGCGCACGCGAGCGCCGGCGGTTCGCCGCGGGCCGGAGTGTGAGCGCGCGCTGCGCGGCCTGCCGCCGGCTGGCCTGCGTCCGCGCGCGCGGGTAGCCTCGCGCGCGGAGGCCCCCCTTGCCCGAGACGATTCGCACGGCATGCGTCGTGCGCGAGGTCGCGCGCGGGAGCGACCTCACCGACTACGTTCCGGCGCTCCGCAGCGGCCGCAACGCGTGGCTGCTCGACAGCGCGCTCCGCTCGGCACGGCTCGGCCGCTTCTCGTTCGCAGGGGCCGATCCGTATCTGGTCGTGACTTCGCGCGGCGGCGAGACGTCGCTCGACGTGCGGCGCGCCGTTCGCCCCGACCTCCCGCCGCACTCGGTCGTCGTCACGGGGGATCCGCTCGCGCGGCTGCGCGCGTGGCTGCCGCCCGCGCCGCGTGCGCTCGATCCGCGAGCGCAGGCCTTGCCGTTCGCCGGCGGAGCGGTCGGCTGCCTCGGCCACGGGCTGTGCGAGTGGACCGAGCCGATCCGCCTCGCGCCGCGGCCGGAGGCGGCGCTTCCCGATCTCGCGCTCCTGCTCACGGACCGCATGCTCGCCGCCGATCACGCGAGCGGCCGCGTGCTCGCCGTCGCGCTCGGCTTCGGGTGCGGCGACGCGGAGGCCGAGCGCTGCGCGCACGGCGCGATGGACGAGCTGCTGGGGCGCCTCGCAACGCCCGCTCGGCCCCCGCCGCTCGCGCACGCCCCCCCCCAGGCGACGCGCGTTCGCGGCGTGAGCGCTGCGCAGTACGCGGCGCGCGTGCGCGAGGTGAAGTCGCGAATCGAAGCGGGCGACGTCTACCAGGCCTGTCTCACGCACCGCCTCGAGACGGAGTGCGACGCCGATCCCTGGGAGATCTACACCAGGCTGCGACGGATCTCTCCGGCGCCGTTCGCCGCGTTCCTCGACGTCGGCGACGCCTTCGTCCTCTCGAGCTCGCCCGAGCGCTTCCTGCGCCTCGATTCGGCGGGCCGCGCCGAGACGCGGCCGATCAAGGGAACGCGACGCCGCGGCGACGACCCCGCAGGCGACGCGAAGCAGCGCGCGGAGCTCGCCGCCTCGGGCAAGGACCGCGCCGAGAACGTGATGATCGTCGACCTCGCGCGAAACGACCTCGGGCGCGTGTGCGAGACGGGCAGCGTCGAAGCGCCCGAGATCTGCGCGATCGAGACCTACGCGACGGTGTTCCAGCTCGTGTCGACGGTGACGGGGCGCCTTGCGCCGGGGCGCGACGCGGTCGATCTCGTTCGCGCGGCCTTTCCCCCCGGCTCGATGACCGGCGCACCGAAGCTCGCTGCGCTGCGGCTTCTCGACCGGCTCGAGCCCGACGCCCGCGGCTTCTACGGCGGCGCGCTCGGCTATTTCGACGTTCGCGGCGGCATCGACCTCTCGGTCGTGATCCGGACGCTCGTCGTCTCGCGCGGCCGCGCCGCGCTGCACGTCGGCGGCGGCGTCGTCGCCGACTCCCATCCGGCCGCCGAGTACGAGGAGTCGATGGACAAGGCCGCCGCGCTGCTCGCCGCGCTCGCGGAGGCGTGAGGCGCCATCGCCGGGCCGGCTGCGGGCCCACGCCGTTCGGGCCTGCGCTGCGCCGCCGGCTCTCGCCCGCGCTTCACGGCCTCGCTAGACCCCGGCGAGGTGCTCGGTCACGTTGAAGCTGAGCAGCTCCGGCGCGGGCTCGATCACGAGCTCGGTCACCGCGCAGTTCTCCATCACGCGCCGCCACGA
Organism: Myxococcota bacterium; assembly: GCA_041912475.1. GTDB lineage: Bacteria > Myxococcota_A > UBA9160 > UBA9160 > UBA9160 > MYXO. The sequence continues at coordinate 4,632 of JAYRMX010000033.1, read as the reverse complement.
GCCGAAGTCACCGTCGAGCAGCGCGCCGAGCGCCATCGCGAGCGCGCCGCCGTGCGCGACGACGAGCACGCGCTCGCCGGGGTGCTGCAGGGCGATGCGCTGCAGCGCGTCGGTGAAGCGCTGCGTCACCTGTCGCGGCGACTCGCCGCCGTGCGGCGCGTAGTCCGGGTCGCGCTTCATGTGATGCCAGAGGCGGTGCTGCTGGTGGAGCTCGAGATAGCTCTTGCCTTCCCACTCGCCGAGGTGGTACTCGCGAAGCGCGGGATCGAGACGGAGCGGCAGGCCGATCGCCTGCGCGATCGGGCGCGCGGTCTCGCGCGCCCGCTGCAGGTCGCTCGCGTAGAGCGCCGCGGCGTCGGCGTGACGCTCGGCGACGTGCTTGGCGACGCGCAGCGCCTGCTGCACGCCGCGGTCGGTGAGCGGCGTGTCGGTCGAGCCGTGCCAGACGCCTTCGAGGTTGGCGGGCGTCTCGCCGTGACGGATGAGCGTGAGGATGGTTCGGTCGTCCATGCGGCGAAGAGGATACCCGGCGCCGGCGCTCCCGCCCCGTGCGGCGTGGGCGCCGCGGCGGCGTTCTGGCAGAATCCGCGCCGGCTCGACTGCGGGAGGGCGAGAGATGCATCCGCTGGCCGATCTCCCGCTCTGGACGCTGTTTCCGTTCGTCGCGCTCCTGCTGGCGATCGCGCTCTTGCCGCTCGCGGCCCCGCACTTCTGGGAGAGCCACCGCAACAAGGCCGCCGTCGCTGCGGCCGTCTCGCTGCCGATCCTGCTCTACTTCCCGCTCGCCTTCGGTCGCAGCGGCGTGCACGCGCTCGCCGACAAGGGAGCCGAGTACGTCTCGTTCCTGTGCCTGCTCGGCTCGCTCTTCGTGGTGACGGGCGGCATTCGCGTCGCCGGATCGCTGTCGGGGACGCCGCTCGCGAACACTGCCGCCCTCGGCCTCGGCGCCGTCCTCGCGAACTTCATCGGGACGACGGGCGCTTCGGTGCTCCTCATCCGTCCGCTCCTCCGGGCGAACGCCGCGCGGGTTCGCAAGGCGCACATCGTCCTCTTCTTCATCTTCGTGGTCTCGAACTGCGGCGGGCTGCTGACGCCGCTCGGGGACCCGCCGCTGTTTCTCGGCTTCCTGAAAGGCGTTCCGTTCGAATGGACGCTGCGCCTTTGGAAGCCGTGGCTGCTCGTGAACGGGGCGCTTCTCGCGATCTTCCACGTCTGGGACGAGGTCGTGCTCGGCCGCGAGGAGCGCGAGCGGCCGGGGTCGCAGCTCGAGGAGGTGCAGCGGCACGAGCCGCTTCGGGTCGAGGGCCTCCACAACGCGGCCTTCCTGCTCGGCATCGTCGCGTGCATCTTCGCGTCCGGGCGCGGCCTCGGCAGCGGCGGCGCGCCCTGGCCCTTCGGGATGCAGGAGGGTCTCATGCTCGCGCTCGCGCTCGGGTCGTTCGTGACCACGCCGGCGGCCGTTCGGGACCGCAATGGCTTCACGTTCGGCCCGATCGTCGAGGTCGCCGTGCTCTTCGCGGGGATCTTCGCGACGATGGCGCCCGTTCTGCTCGCCCTCAACGCGAACGCCGCGTCCCTCGGCCTCTCGAAGCCGTGGCACTTCTACTGGGTGACGGGCGCGCTCTCGAGCGTCCTCGACAACGCGCCGACCTACCTCACGTTCGCCGCCGTGGCCGCGGGGCTCGAGGGCGTCCCGCTCGACGGCCGCTACCTCGCAGGCCTTCTCGCGCGCGGCCCCGAAGCGGCGAGGCTCCTCGAAGCGATCTCGATGGGCGCCGTCATGATGGGCGCGAACACGTACATCGGAAACGGCCCGAACTTCATGGTGAAGGCGATCGCGGAGCAAAGCGGCGTGGCGATGCCGAGCTTCGCCGGCTACGCCGGGTACGCGGCCGTGATCCTCGTCCCGATCTTCGCGGTCGTCACGGTCGCGTTCCTTCGCTGACGCCTGTCCGCGCGGGGCGGTCAGCGTCGCGGCGCGGGCGCCGCGCCTCCGTCGCCGCCGCTCGCGTCCGCGTCGGGCGGAGGCGTCAGCTCGTTCGTCGAGATCCAGCCCTTCCGGTAGAAGAAGCGGTACATCACGAGCGCGATGGCGATCATGACGATCCACACGGCCGGATAGCCCCAGCGAAGCTTCAGCTCCGGCATGTCCTCGAAGTTCATTCCGTACACGCCGACCACGAACGTCAGCGGGATGAAGATCGACGACATCACCGTGAGGACCTTCATCACCTCGTTCATGCGGTTGCTGATGCTCGAGAGGTAGATGTCCATGAGCCCGACCGTGAGCTCGCGGTAGGTCTCGACCGTGTCGATCACCTGCGCGGCGTGGTCGTACGCGTCGCGAAGGTAGACCTGCTGCGCCGGCGTGAAGTGACTCTTCTCCTCGCGCATGAAGGCGTTCGCCGCATCGCGCTGCTGCCATGCAGTCCGGTGGAGCGTCAGGAGCGAACGCCGGATCGTGTGGATCTCGCCGAGCGTGCGGCGGGTCGGCGCGGTCATCACCTCTTCTTCGAGCGCTTCGAGCCTCTCGCCGAGCGCTTCGAGGATCGGGAAGAAGTTGTCGATCAGGCAGTCGAGCAGTGCGTACGCGAGGAAGTCCGCGCCGGCGAAGCGCACCGGCGCTCCGCTGCGGATCCGCGCCCGGACGGGTTCGAAGCAGTCGCCGGGGTCCTCCTGGAACATGACGACGTAGCCCTTCGCGAAGACGACCGAGACCTGCTCGAAGCCGAGCCGGCCGTCGTCGCCCATCTCGGCCATCCGCGCGATCAGGAAGTGATGGTGTTCGTAGCTCTCGAACTTGGGGCGCTGTCCGATGTTCACCGCGTCGGCGAGCGCGAGCGGATGGATCGAGAAGATCTCGGCGATGCGCCGCAGGCGGGCCTCGTCGCCGAGCCCCTGGACGTTCACCCAGGCGACCGAGTCGCGGTCGCGGTAGGCCGCGAGCGACTCGACGTCGGTGATCTCGCGCTCCTCGATGTGGTTCGGCCCGTAGTCGATGAGCGTGATGCGGAGCGGCTGGGGCGTTTCGGGCAGCGCGAGCTCGCCGGGGTATGCGCCCGGCGGCGGCGTTCGCTTGCGGTGATTGCGGCGGCGGCGCGACGTGGGAGCCTCCGGCCGCGGAGCCCTCGGCGCTCGCACGGGGTCCGCGCGACGGCGACCCTAGCGCGGGCGCGCGCGCGCCGCCGCGGTGAGGAGGGCGGCGATCCCGGGATCGGCCGCGAGCGCCTCGAGCGGCCGCTCCATCCGCCGCGACCAGCTCGCGAAGCGCTCGAGCGGAACGCCCGGCACGTTCACCGGCTCCCGCTCTCCGGCGAGGTCGTCGAGCGAGAGGCCGGCGAGCGCCGACGGCGTGCGACACAGGAAGGCGGTGACGGCCGCGCACAGCTCGGCGAACGACGGCTCTGCGGCTCCGTCCGCGAGCAGCCCCTCCGCGCGCAGCAGCGCTTCGAGCGCCGCGAGGTCGGCGCGGCGCGCGTCCTTCTCCGCCGCGAGCGCCGCGTCGCCGGCGAGCAGGCCGAGGCGCTCGCGCAGCGCGAGATCGCTGCCGTCTCGAAACGCCGCGAGCGTGGGAAGGTCGTGCGTCGTCGCAGTCACGATCGCCCGCTCGGGGTAGCTCGCTGCCGCCCGGAACGCTCCGTTCGGCTCGCGCTCGAAGAGCAGGACGCGCGACGAGAGGATTCCCCACGACGCGAGCGCGGGCCGCACCTCGTCGGGAACCGTCCCGAGGTCTTCGCCGACGACGAGCGCGCCGTGCCGGCGGCTCTCGAGCGCGAGGATGCCGAGCAGGTCGTCGGCCGGGTAGCGGACGTACGTGCCGCTCGTGCTCGGCGCGCCGGCCGGGATCCAGAACAGCCGGAACAGGCCCATCACGTGATCGATTCGAAGCGCGCCCGAGTGCGCGAACCCCGCGCGCAGCACGCGGATCCAGTAGCGGTAGCCGCTCGCGCGGAGGCGGATCGGATCGAGCGGCGGAAGCCCCCAGTCCTGGCCCTGCGACGCGTAGTCGTCCGGCGGCGCTCCCGTGCTCGCCCCACGCGCGAAGAGCCCCGGGAAGGCCCATACGTCGGCGCCGTCCGGGGCGATGCCGACGGCGAGGTCCTGGTAGACGCCGACGGCGAGACCCGCGTCGCGCGCGGTTTCCCGCGCGAGCGCGAGCTGCCGGTCGATCTCGAACTGGAGCCAGGCGTGAAACGCGATCGCGTCGGCGTTGCGCTCGCGAAACCGCCTCACCTCCTCCGAGCGCGGATCGCGGAGCGCCGCGGGCCACGCGCTCCACGGGACGTGGTGCTCGCCGCCCGCCTCGAGGTGCTCCTCGATCGCGCAGAACGTCGCGAAGTCGGCGAGGGCGTCGCCCTCGCGCGCGCGGTACGCGGCGAACTCGCGCGCTCGCTCGCCGTCGCTCGGTGCGTTCGCGAACTGGCGGTAGAGCGCCTCGAGCACGCGACGCTCGAAGGCGAAGACGCGCGCGTGATCGATGCGGCGAGCCGCGCGCAGGGCGCGCAGCTCGTCGCAGCCGGCGAGCAGCGCCCGCGCCTCGGCCGACGCCGCGAGCTCGGGAATCGCCTCGAGGTCGAGATAGAGGACGTTGCGGTAGATCCGGCTCACGGGGCCGTAGGGGCTCACGCCGAG